>CAYWGY010000062.1:0-7883 GCA_964458055.1 uncultured Acidimicrobiaceae bacterium
AGCGGGGGCAGGATTTGAACCCACGACCTTCGGGTTATGAGCCCGACGAGCTACCTGGCTGCTCCACCCCGCGGTGTGGAGGCAGAGCATAGTGGAAAGCCAGGATCGCCGCAACCGGATAGGGGCCGCTCCTACCTCAGGGCCCGTTGCACCAACTCGGCGGCTATGTCGATCAGGCGCTGGTACTCGGCGAGGTCTCCCGACCTGAGCGCCTCGTTGGCCTGGTCGAAGGCATCGGAGGCTTCCGAGAGGATCTCCTGGACCGTCGCCGGCAAGCCAGCGGGTTCATCCGGATCATCCTCGTCCGGTTCCGGAGCCGGCTCTGCGACCTCGCGGGCGCCGAAGATCTTGGCGAGGGCGCCGTCCAGGGTGGAGTCCCACTCGATGTCGTCCCCGTGCACAACCACCACCCGGCGGAACTCGGGAAGACCCCCGGCCTCGGCCTCCAGGTAGACCGGCTGCACGTACAGCACCGACTCGTCCACCGGCACCACCAGCATGTCCCCCAGCACAACCGATGACCCCTGTCCCCGCCACAGGGTGAACTGCTGGGAGATCTCGTCGTCCTGGTCGATCCGGTTGCCCACCTGTCCGGTCCCCTCAACCAGGGACCCGGGGGGCATCCGGTAGTCGATCAGCCGACCGTACCGCTCCGGAGAGGAGTCGGCCATCAGGAAGGCCGACATGTTGGGCTTCTCCAGGGGGTTGTAGGGCTGCAACAGGACGTACGAGGTGTCCTCTTCACCGGGCAGGGTCGTCAGGAGGTAGTAGGGAAGCATCTCCGAGAGGTACTGCACCAGGGTGCCCTCGAATCCTCCGATGCCGTCGCCGCGCAGGAGTTCGATCCGGCGGATGGTGGAGGGGTCGGAGGGAATCGACCAGGCGTCGTTGCGCTGGAAGAACTGGGTCACGTCCACCATGTGGTAGTCGAGGTACATCTCGCTCTGGACCTTGAAGAGGTCCTGGGGATAGCGGAAGTGCTCCCTCAGCCCGGCGGGGATCTCCGAGGCATCCGCGAAGAGCTCCGGGTAAACCCTTCTCCAGGCGGCGACCAGCGGATCGGACTCGTCGACAACATACAGGCGGATGGTCCCGTCGAAGGCATCCACCGTTGCCTTCACCGAGTTCCTGATGTAGTTGAAGCCCGAGAACGGCAACTTGGACTCCACCGAGAGCCGGGCGGTGTCGAAACCGCGGAGACCGACCCCGATCGGCTGGGAGTAGGGATAGTCGCCGCTGATGGCGTACATGTCCACCACCCAGATGATGCGGCCGTCCAGGACCACCGGATAGGGATCGGCGTCGGCGACCAGGAAGGGAGCGACCGTCTCCACCCGGCTCTGGACGTTCCTCTCCATCAGCACCCTGCTTTCGGGGTTGATCTGGCTGGAGATCAGGATGTTGAGGTCGCCGTAGCGAAGAGCGAAGGCCAGGCGATTGAGGATGCCCGAGATTTCGACGCCGGCTTCTCCTTGGTAGTCGTACCGGTTGTCGCCCGAACCGTCCTCGGGAGCGGGATAGTCGATCTCCTGGGGTTCTGTGCCCGAGCGGACGATCACCGGCCGACCCTCCTGGTAGGTCTCGCCGAAGTAGATGCGCGGCTCGGCGAGATCAAAGATCGGGTCTTCGGTCTGGGGAGGGATGTCGCGCAGCAAGAAGTCGGGCTGGCCGTCCACCGCCACCTGGTTGGCGGGGCTGAGCACCGCCCCGAATCCGTGGGTGTAGACCAGGCGTTGGTTCTGCCAGTCCTGGGCGGGGATGTTGGGCTCGTCGAGTTCCCGGAGCGCCAGCATCACCTGGGTATCGGTGCCGTCGATGAGATAGCGGTCGGTGTCGACATGGTCCACCCTGTAATAGGTGCGGATCTCCTGGAGTTGCTGGTAGGTACGGTTGAGAACGTCCGGGTCCCACAGTCGGATGTTGTCGATGGTTGCGGAATTGCGAGCGATGGCGGATGCGTCGAGGTTGGTGGTGGCTCCGAATTGGCGTATCTCGACGGTGTCGAGCCCGTAGGCGGCCCTGGTCGCCTCGATGTTTCGCTCAATGAACGGTCCCTCTCGCACCAGTTCGTTGGGCTGGACCTGGAATCGCTGGACGATGGCCGGGTAGGCGACTCCCGCAGCCAGGGAGACGAAGACCCAGGAGGCCACCGACACCGCCACCAGCACCCATCCCCGGCGCCATATGTTGATGATGAAGAGAATGGCGGAGAGCACGGAGACCGCTATCAGCAGGTTGAGAGCCGGGAGACGGGCGTTGATGTCCGCATATCCGGCGCCGAAGACGTTGTTGTTGTTGTAGAGCAACTCGTAGGTGTCGATGCGATAGGAGAACGCCCGCAACAGGGCAAGAATCGCCGCCAGCGCCGAGAGATGGGCCTTGGCCTGGGTGTCGAATCGCGGGAAACGCCGCATCGGGAACTTGATGGC
The DNA here is from genome assembly GCA_964458055.1 of uncultured Acidimicrobiaceae bacterium. GTDB lineage: Bacteria > Actinomycetota > Acidimicrobiia > Spongiisociales > ZC4RG35 > Bin76. The sequence continues at coordinate 2,430 of CAYWGY010000062.1, forward strand.
GCCCAGGGCGAAGTAGCTGATCCCGGCGGTCAACAGAGTGGCGAATCCCAATCCCGTCAGCCACCCCGTCAGGGTCGACCAGAGGGGCAGCCGGAACATGTAGAAGGCAAGATCCAGGTCGAACTGGGGGTCGGTCATGCCGAAGGGCTGCGAATTCATGAACAACAGGACGATGTCCCTCCAAGCCGACACGCCCAGACCAAGAAAGACCGCCGCCGCGGCTGCCACCAGCAACTCGACCAAACCGACCCTGGTGCTGACAACCTGCCGGACCTGGGATACGACCGGATCCTCGGGAGTGGTGCTGAACGAGGCGAAACGCACGGAGAGATAGCGGGCCAGCCGCATGTTTGCCCAGATGATGGCAAAGACAACCAACAGTCCCGCCAGTCCCAAACCGGCGACCCATGTCCACCTGACCCACCAGACGCCCGTCTGGTCGACTGAACTGAACCACAGATAGTCGGTCCACACCCGGGAGAGCGCGGTGAAGACGCCGTACACGAGGGCCACGCCAACCATCACCCACACGAACCGTCGGCGCCGGGGCGGCTGGGGGCGTCTTGTGCCTGCAGGGTAGAACATGTACGCCTAGTCTATGCCTGCGATTTTTCCTTCCTGACGGGCCACCCGAGCGGGCCGAACGAAATGTTGAGAAAATAATTCGAAGCGTGTGAAAAAACCACGTGAGGCCCTCCGGTGGCGAAGAAACACCAGCTAGGGAGTCCTCCCCCACCCGGCGGCGCCGGCAGAACAGCCTGGTGGAGCGTCTCTGCGCCATGATGCCCTGACCTGGCATTCCGGTGGTAACGCCCTTCAATATCCTTTGCCAACGCCCCAAAGCCTTATTACACTGTTGTGATTCCAGGGGCGACGCTATCTAATTAATAAGTAGACCTATTCAGAGGAGGAGGCAGGCAAGTGGGCACAGGACTTAAAGTGGAACGGCGCTACACGCGTCCGGGGGAGGACCCCTATGAGACGGTTGCCTGGGCGAGAAGGGACACTCGCATAACCAACCCCGACGGTTCGGTCGTCTTCGAGATGAAGGATGCAGAAGTTCCTGCCGGATGGTCGCAGGTGGCAGCCGACATCATCGTCTCCAAGTATTTCCGCAAAGCGGGAGTGCCGCTCGAAACATCGAACGGGACCCTCCTCGACGAGAATCACCAGCCCCGGCTGGGACCGGAGAACTCCGCCCGCCAGGTGTTCGACCGCCTGGCCGGAACCTGGCGGTGGTGGGGAGAGAACAACGGCTACTTCGCCTCTCCCGAGGACGCCCAGGCGTACGAGGACGAGATGAAGTACATGCTCTGCAACCAGATGGGGTCGCCCAACTCTCCCCAGTGGTTCAACACCGGGCTCAACCGGGCATACGGGCTGACCGGACCGGCCCAGGGGTTCTGGTACGTCGATCCCCGCACCGAAGAGTTGACGCCCTCCCCCGACTCGTACTCGCGTCCCGCCCCGCATGCCTGTTTCATTCTCAAGGTCGGCGACGACCTGGTCAACTCCGGCGGCATCATGGACCTGTGGTTGCGGGAGGCCCGCATATTCAAGTTCGGCTCGGGTGCGGGCTCCAACTTCTCCGACATCCGGGCGGAGGGAGAGAAGCTCTCGGGTGGGGGGAGTTCCTCGGGAGTCATGTCCTTCCTCAAGATCGGCGACCGGGCGGCCGGCGCCATCAAATCGGGAGGCACCACCCGGCGCGCCGCCAAGATGGTGATTCTCGACATCGACCATCCCGACATCGAGGAGTTCATCAACTGGAAGAAGGTGGAAGAGGACAAGGCTCGCATCCTCATCGAGAAGGGGGGATTCCCCGCCGACTTCAACGGGGAGGCATACGCCACCATCTCGGGGCAGAACTCCAACAACTCCGTGCGGGTCACCGACGACTTCATCCGGGCGGTGAACAACCGCGAGGAGTGGCGGATGACGGAACGCACCACCGGCAAGGTGATGAAGACCACCTCCGCCGAGCACCTGTGGAACAGCATCGCCGAGGCGGCCTGGGCGTGCGCAGATCCGGGAGTGCAGTACGACACCACCATCAACGAGTGGCACACCTGCCCCGAGGGAGGGCGGATCCGCGGCTCGAATCCCTGCTCGGAGTACATGTTTCTGGACAACACCGCCTGCAACCTGGCATCTTTGAACCTGGTCGCCTTCTACAACGAGCGCACCGGCGTCTTCGACGTCGACTCCTTCCTCCACGCCATCAGGCTGTGGACGATCACCCTGGAGATCTCGGTGACAATGGCCCATTTCCCCTCCCGGGCCATCGCCCAGGGTTCTTATGACTACCGCACCCTCGGACTGGGATACGCCAACCTCGGTTCGTTGCTGATGCGCCAGGGCGTCCCCTACGACTCCACGGAGGGTCGGGCGATCGCCGGAGCGCTCACCGCCATCCTCACCGGTCACGGATACGCCACGTCGGCGGAGATGGCCTCGGCGGTGGGGACCTTCCCCCGCTACCAGGAGAACCGCAACGCCATGCTGCGGGTGATCCGCAACCACCGCAGGGCGGCCTACGACGCTCCGCATTCGGAGTTCGAGGGCGTCTCCCAGGAGGTGGCCGGGATCAGCCGCCGCCACTGCCCTCCGGACCTTGCCCAGGCCGCCCGCGACGCCTGGGACAACGCCCTGGAGATGGGCACCCGTCACGGATACCGCAACGCCCAGTTGAGCGTTCTCGCTCCCACGGGAACCATCGGGCTGCAGATGGATTGCGACACCACCGGGGTGGAGCCGGACTTCGCCCTCGTCAAGTTCAAGAAACTGGCCGGCGGCGGGTACTTCAAGATCGTCAACCAGTCTGTGGGCCCGGCGCTTGACGCTCTGGGCTACTCGGACCGGGAGAAGCGGGAGATCATCGAGTACGTGACCGGAACCTCGTCTCTGGACGGCGCTCCGCATGTCAACCGACGGAGCCTCCGGTCTCATGGTTTCACCGACTCGGAGTTGGATAGGATCGAGGCTTCCCTCCCCGAGGTGTTCGAGTTGCGGCACGCCTTCAACGCCTTGGCGGTGGGCGAGGCCACCCTTCGGCGCCTGGGAGTAGAGCCCGACCAGTACCAGCGCCTCGACTTCGACCTGCTGAGCTTCCTCGGCTTCAGCAGAGACCAGATAGACCGGGCCAGCGACAACATTTGCGGTCACCAGACCATCGAGGGCGCGCCCCACCTGAGAGACGAGCACCTGCCGGTGTTCGACTGCGCCAACCGCAACGGTCGCAACGGCAAGCGCTTCATCCACCATCACGGGCACATCAGGATGATGGCCGCCGCCCAGCCGTTCATCTCCGGCGCCATCTCCAAGACCATCAACATGCCCAACGAGGTGGACCCGTCCGAGATCAGGGACTCCTACCACCTCTCGTGGAAACTGGGCCTGAAGGCGATCGCTCTCTACCGGGACGGCTCCAAGGCCTCCCAGCCACTGTCGTCCGCCACGGAGGACTCTTCCGGCGAGGACGACCTGGAGGAGGCGCTCGGCATCGAACAGCGCCTTGCCTACGGCTCCCTCCCCGAGGGCACATCCCCCTCCCAGGCTTACGCCCAGGGCATGAACCCTCCCCGGTTCCTGCTCTCCTCCCGCCGCCGCGGTTGGACCCAGGAGGCCCGGGTGGGCGGGCACAAGCTCTTCATCCGCACCGGCGAGTACAAGGACGGGACTCTCGGCGAGTTGTTCATCGACCTCGCCAAGGAAGGCGCCACCCTGCGCGGCATCCTGTCGTGTTTCGCCATAGCGGTCTCCAAGGGCCTCCAGTACGGGGTCCCGCTGGAAGAGTTCGTGGACACCTTCCTCTACCAGACCTTCGAGCCCCGGGGAATGGTGCAGAACCATCCCAACATCAAGATGGCCTCTTCGATGGTGGACTACATCTTCCGGGCTCTGGCCATCGAGTACCTCGATCGCCAGGACCTGGGTCAGGTCCAGACTCCCCGCCCGGGAGAACTGCCCGAAGAGCCCCATCCGTCGGTTAGCGACCGGGGAACTCAGCCCACGCTTGATGCCGCTCGAGAGGAGGGCAACGTGGAGGCGATCCAAGGGGCCGCCGCCTTTGTGGAGTCCACCCAACCCGGTGATCCGCTTGGCGAGCTCTTCGCCCAGGGCGCGGGTTCGTTTGCTTCCCCATCGCAGACGGCCCTCAGCCAGATGATGGGAGACGCTCCCATGTGCGACGAGTGCGGGCACATCACCGTCCGCAACGGCAGTTGCTATCGCTGTCTCAACTGCGGCGCCTCCCTGGGATGCAGCTGACCGGATGCCGTCGGTAGCCCACATCCATCTCTCCAAGACCCACCGCGGCGAGATGACCGAGGTCACCGAAGTGCGCGCCATCGAGGGAAAGGGCCTGGAGGGTGACCGCTACCTGGGCACCATCCGCAACGTTACGCTGGTTGCCGAGGGAGAGTTGGCCGCGGCTGCCGACCGGCTGGGTTATCCCATCAACCCCGGTTCCACCCGCCGCAACATCACCGTCGACATCGACCGGCTTCCCCGCACCACCGGAACCCTGATCCGCATCGGCGAGGCCACCCTCTCGGTGTGGCGGGACTGCCCCCCGTGCGAGCGAATGCACGAGACCGTCGGCCCCCGGGCGAGGGAGGCCCTGGCAGGTCAATCGGGAATCGCGGCGCAGGTGGTCGAGGGCGGGATGATCCGCGTCGGCGACCCTGTGCACATCAAGGACCCCCTTCAGGAGCAGTAACCCATACCCTGCAGGTCGTCGGCCACAGTCTGCAACGATTGCCACTGCTCTGGAAGACAGCCGCTCAATAGGTTGTCGCCTATGAACACATAGGTGAGTTGAGTGAGGCTTCCGAGTTCGGACGGCACCTGTCCGGCCAGACGATTCCCTCTAAGGTCCAACTCCTCCAGACCTACCAGACTGCCGAGTTGAGCAGGAATCTCACCCGATAGGCGGTTGCCACCCAATAACAGATGTCTCAACCCGGTCAACTGACCCAACTCCCCCGGCAGCCCGCCCCAGAGGCCGTTGTCACCCAGGTTCAGGGTCTCCAGGTTGACGAGGCTGCCCAGTTGGTGGGGGATCTCCCTGGACAGGCGGTTGCCGCTGAGATCCAGCACCCTGAGATTGGTCAGCCTCCCGAGCTCCACCGGTATGTGTTCGGTTATCTGGTTGTTCTGCAAGCTCAGCTGTTCCAGCGACACCAGGTTGCCCAGGTCGCGGGGAATCTCACCCCACAGCCAATTCCGGCTCAGGTCCAGCCGGACCAGCGTGTGGAGTCTTCCAATCTCGGCCGGGATTTCACCGGACAGGCGGTTGTTGCCGAGCCGCAGGCTTACCAGTTCGGTGAGCCTCCCCAGCGAGGCCGGGATCGGGCCCGACAGCCGGTTCTCTCCGAGCACTAACTCCTGGAGGTTGGTGAGGCCGCCCAGCCATCCGGGAATCTCGCCCGACAACTGGTTCCCTCCCAGCCA
>CAYWGY010000062.1:7983-11646 GCA_964458055.1 uncultured Acidimicrobiaceae bacterium
GCCGCCCAGCCATCCGGGAATCTCGCCCGACAACTGGTTCCCTCCCAGCCAGAGCCTGCTCAAATTGGTGAGGGAGGCAAGTGCGGACGGGATCTCACCCGACAACTGGTTGTTGTGCAGGTACAGCCGGTCGAGTTCGGTGAGATTCCCCAACCGGGGTGGAATGGCGCCCGTCAGATGGTTGCCCTGCAGCCACAGTTCTCGCAGTTCGGTTAGGTTGCCCAGTTCCGCCGGGATCTCCCCGGTCAGGTTGTTGGAATCTATGTCCAGCCGCCGCAGCGTGGTGAGAGAGCCCAGTTGGGGAGGGATCTCACCCGACAACTGGTTGTTCCACAGGTTCAGGATCCTTATGTTGCTCAAATTGCCCAGTTCCGCCGGGATCTCTCCGGACAACCGATTCCTCCGCAAGTTCAGGATCCGGAGATTGTCCAGCTTGCCCAACTCCGGGGGAATATCGCCGAACAGCCCGTTGAAGCTGAGATAGAGCACTTCCAGGCTGTCCAGTCTCCCCAGGTCCGGCGGTATGTCACCCGCGAATTGGTTGTAGCTGAGATCGAGCCATCGGAGATCCTCGAAGCCACCCAGCCACGCGGGAATCAGCCCGCCGATGGCGTTGTCTCGCAGCACCAGATGACTCAACCGGCCGAGGGCGCGCCAAGCGTCCGGTATCTCCCCCGACAGTTCGTTGTTCCAGAGATCCAAGACCTCCAGGTTGACCAGTGCCGCCAGCGCTGCGGGAAGCCGACCGGCGAACCCGTTGGAGTCAAGGATCAACTCCCGCAACTCCACCAGATTCCCCAGGTTGGCAGGCAACTCTCCCGACAGGTGATTGTCGCCCAGGTTCAACTCCCGCAACTCCACCAGGTTCCCGATCTCGGCGGGAAGGTGTCCCGACAGATAGTTGTCCCTCAGGTCCAACTCCCGCAACTCCACCAGACTGCCCATCTCCGCGGGCAACTCTCCCGACAGGTGATTGTCCGTCAGTGACAGGGCGATGACACGTCCGTTGCCATCGGTTGTAACACCTTCCCACTCGCCCAAGGGGACGTCCTCGAGCCAGTTGGCGGAGCTCTTCCACTGTTCACCATTGGTGGCCTGGTAGAGGGCCACCAGGGCTCTCCGATCACTGTCCTCGTCGGCCAGCGCCGTCCCTCCCAGAACCACCAGGCACAGCGCCAGCACAGATGCTTTTCTCACGCAAATTGACATTTCCCTCACAATACCCGCAATGCGAGAGGGACTCCGACATCATGGCGCGGGCATTAGCCTATTCAGAATGGTCGAATCACTGGTGGTCGGACGCGGGCTGAGCAAGAAATTCGGAGACTTCACGGCAGTCGACAACATCGACTTCGAGATCGAGGCCGGCGAGGCATTCGGGTTCCTCGGACCGAACGGCGCCGGGAAGAGCTCCACCATGAGAATGATCGGCGCCACCTCCCCTCCCACATCCGGGTATCTCCGGGTGCTGGGAATGAACCCGATGACCCAGGGAGTCCGGATACGGGCGCGCCTGGGCGTGGTCCCCCAGGAGGACAATCTCGACCGGGAACTCTCCGTCTATGAGAACCTGCTCACCTACGGACGGTATTTCAACATGAACCGCGCCGAGATCGATCGCCGGACAGACGAACTCCTGGAATTCGTGCAGCTCAGCGAGCGGCGGGACAGCCGGGTCGATCCGCTCTCTGGCGGAATGAAGAGGCGCCTGATCATCGCCCGGGGGCTGATAAATGAGCCCGACCTGGTAATCCTGGACGAACCCACCACCGGCCTCGACCCCCAGGCGCGCCACGTCGTCTGGGACCGTCTCTACCAACTCAAGCGCCGGGGAGTCACCCTGATCATCACCACCCACTACATGGACGAGGCCGAACAGCTCTGCGATCGGCTGGTGGTGATGGACAAGGGCCGGATCGTCGCCGAGGGCTCGCCCCGGGGTCTCATCGAGCGCTACTCCACCAGGGACGTCCTGGAGATGCGCTTCGAGCCCGACGCACGCGAACACGCCATGCCCTTGATCGAGAGAGTGGCCGAGCGCACCGAGGACCTTCCCGACAAGGTAATGATCTACACCGACAACGCCGACGAGGCGTCCGCCCGACTCTCCCACAACGGGGTACATCCCATCTCCACCCTGATACGCCGCTCCACCCTCGAGGACGTATTCCTGCGACTCACCGGTCGCCAACTCATCGAATGACCACCCCGAGAGCGTTCCTGGTGGTGGAAGCAGAGTACCGCTTCTACCGCCGCACCTGGCGGGGGACCGTGCTCACCACCTGGCTGCGGCCCATCCTCTTTTTGGTGGCCATGGGCATGGGCCTGGGGACCCTCATCGACCGCAACATCAACGAGGCGCTGGGAGACGCCGGCTACCTGGCCTTCCTCGCTCCGGGCCTGATGGCCGCCTCGGCCATGCAGACCGCCATCACCGAATCCGTCTGGCCGGTGCGCACCGGGATCAAGTGGAGGAAGAACTACTGGGCGCAGATCTCCACTCCCGTGACCCCCGACGACATCCTCACCGGCCTGATGATCTGGGTGGCTATCCGGTTGCTGTTCGTCTCGGCCGCCTTTGCGGTGATGATCTGGGTCTTCGGCGCAGGCTCTCTCGCCAAGTCCCTCCTGGCTGTGCCGGCTGCGGCGCTCACCGGCATGGCCTTCGCCTCTCCCATGGCCGCGCTGGCTGCCTGGATAACCGAGGACTCGAGCATGATCGCCATGTTCCGGTTCAGCATCATTCCCCTGTTCCTGTTCTCGGGCGCCTTCTTCCCCGTCGGCCAGCTTCCCGACTTCCTGGAGCCCCTTGTGATCATCAGCCCGGTCTGGCACGGTGTGGAACTGTGCCGCTCCATCATCACCGGCGCCTCCCTCACCTATCCGGTGTGGGTGCATGCGGGCTACCTGGCGGGGGCCACGGCGGTGGGATGGTGGGCCGCGTCACGCCAGATGCGCAGGAGGCTGATCATATGAGTCTCTTGCTGGCCCGGTTCTTCCCTCCCCAGTCGCGTCCCACCCGCCGGTCCGGCCGGCTCCTGCAACGGAATCTCCTGGTGTACAAACACATATGGATGGTGGTCATCGCCGGGTTCTGCGAGCCGGTGTTCTACCTGTTCGCGGTGGGCGTCGGCCTGGGGAGCTTCGTGGGCGACATCACCATCTCCGGGGGTCAGACGCTCAGCTACGCCGCCTTCGTGGCGCCCGGTCTGCTGGCGGCGTCGGCCATGAACGGCGCCATCATCGAGTCGACCTTCCCCATCTTCTTCAAGCTCCACTACAACCGCACCTACGACGCCGTGGTGGCAACACCCATGCGGGTGGCGGACATCACCCTTGGAGAGATCCTGTGGGCGCAGTTGCGAGCCGGGACATACGCCTGCGGGTTCCTGGCGCTCATGTACATCACCGGACTCACCTCCACTCCCTGGGCGGTGGGCGCGGTGCTGGGCTCACTACTGGTGGGATTCACCTTCTCGGCCGCCGGCTTCGCGGCGGTCACCTACATGAAGACGTGGCACGATTTCGACATGATCCAGTTGGTGATCCTGCCCCTTTTCCTTTTCTCGGGCACCTTCTATCCTCTCAGTGTGTACCCGTCCTTCCTCCAGCCCATAATGCAGATCTCGCCGCTCTATCACGGAACCGAATTGTTGAGAGCCT
>CAYWGY010000063.1:0-11524 GCA_964458055.1 uncultured Acidimicrobiaceae bacterium
CTGCCGAGTGGCTATCAACGTTCTCCGTTAACGAGGTCAATGACCGGCAGCGGCTGGGTCTAGCCTTCTTGCGCCGGAATTCGCTCATGACCAACTCGCAATACCGGATTCTCACAGGCTGCGACTTCCCAACGGTAAGCAAAGATCTGAATGATCTGGCGAGCAAGGGCCTCATTGAGAAATCCGATGACCGACTGTGGGTCGTGTGGCGCCTAACGATAGGCGCCGGTGAGGGGGGAACCGACCAGCGTGGACCCCTCACGAAGCGAACTGGCGTTATAAAACGGGGCGACCGCGCTTTGCAGATTCAATCTGAACTGTCCAAGGGATCGATGTCGACGAGGGAGTTGGCACAGCAACTGGGGGTAACGCGCCAAGCTGTCCTCTGGTGGCTCAATCGTTTGGAGAAGGATGGTGTCGTTCGGCCGACTCAAGTGAATCGCAGGAGCCCTCGGAACAAGTGGGAACTTGTTTCTGAATGAGTACCGGCATAGGGTGCTCATACAGGTCCATTGAACCGCTCCGGGTTCACCGGAGGGTGAGGAGTGCCGGGGTGATTCAGCCTTTGAGATTCGGACATGTGTCTATTGGTTGACAGATCGCAGGGTCGGTCCGGTTCAGGCTGTCTACGGGTTCAACCCTGACTGATGTCTTGTTCCATGCGTCGGGCGATGGCGTCTTTCCATGTGCGGGAGGCCACGGCAAGGTTGACCGCGCCTCGCACGCCGCCGCTCTCCATGGAGATCTCGCTGCCGCCGAAGGTGCCGATCTGGGAGGCGGGCAGGCCCTGGAGGGCGGCTATCTCCGCCAGGCGGGGAGCATCCTGTGGTGAGACGGCTGCCAGCAGGCGGTTGGGGTCCTCGGTGAACAGGCTTCGCCAATCCCGGAATGCCACGTTCACTCCCACCTGGGAGGAGATGGCGATCTCGGCGGCGGCAAGGATCAATCCCCCGTCGGAGATGTCATGGAGCACGGGCGCGAGACCGGTCTCGACCAACTGCAGGGCGGTCTCCGTGGCAGCGCGGCACAGGGTGAAATCGGCGGCGGATGGCCTGCCCCCCAGGTGACCGAAGGCTATCTTCGAAAAGGAGCTGCCCGCCAGGTTGTTGGTGGTGCTCAGCCCCAGCAGCCACAATTCCATTCCCTCTTCTGCCCGGTTCAGGGCGGGCGGGCGGGTCGGCGGCGGATCCGCCACTCCGACAACTCCCACCACCGGGGTCGGATAGACGGGATAACCGTCGATCTCGTTGTGGAAGGACACGTTGCCGGACACCACGGGCAGGCTCAGCAACTCGCAGGACTCGGCCAAACCCTCCACCGTTTCCCGGAACTGCCACATCACATCCGGGCTCTCGGGACTGCCGAAGTTGAGATTGTTCACCACCGCCAGGGGCCGGGCCCCCGAAATGGCGACGTTCAGAGTGGCCTCGCAGACCAGCCTTCCCACCCCCCGGCGTGGATCGAGGTAGCACAGCCTGCCATTGCCGTCGGTGGAGACTGCGATCGACTTTGAGGTTCCCGGGATCTGCAGGAGGGCATGGTTCTGACCGGGTCCGACTATCACCTCGCCCTGGGTCTCGGTGGGGTACTGCCCGTAGACCCACCGCTTCGACGCAAGGTGGGGATCGTCCAGGATCTCCATGAGGACGGCGCCGAGGGCCGGTCTTCTCAGGAATCGGATGCTGTTGGACCACAGATTCTCCATCCAACCGGGCTCGCCGATCTGGTGGTGATCGATGACCGCCCCCCCGATCAGAGACTTGATTGGTGCTTCGGCAACGACCTCACCGTCGTTTCTGGCCTGCAGTTGCCTCGTCGAGATCACCTCGCCCACGATCGAGGCGCCCACCGCCTCATCCCTGGCGATCTCCAACACCTGGTCCAGGTGGGCGGGGTCGACGAAGGCCAGCATTCTCTCCTGGGTCTCGGCAGTCAGCAACCCGGCCGGATCGATGGGGTCCGGGCGCCTGTGCATGGCCGACAGGTCGAGGCTAACACCCGTACCTGACCTTGCCGCCGGCTCGCTGGCGGCGCTCACCAACCCGGCGCCTCCCAGATCCTGCATACCCTCGACCAGCCCGCGCCGAGCCAGGGTTCGGCACACCCGGAGCAGCCGGCGGGCCAACCGGGGATCGACCTCGCGTATGGCCACCGGAGATTCCGCCAACCGCCGGGCGCCGGTGGAGGCGAGAATCGAAACCCCTCCGATCCCGTCCGGGCCGGAGGGCGCCCCCAGAAGGACCAGCTTGTTCCCGGTGCTTCCTGTGACGCCCCTCACCAACTCCTCTCTCCGGAGGATTCCCACACACATCATGTTTACCAGGGGATTGTCGATGTAGCTCTCCGAGAATGCCACCTCGCCGCCCACGATCGGAATGCCCACAGTCCGGGCATATCCTGCCATGCCGTCGACGACTCCTCGTAGTCTCTCCCTGCTCTCCGGTTGGCTGAGCGGTCCGAAACGGATCTGGTTCAGAATGGCCACCGGCTGAGCACCCATGGCGGCCACATCTCTGAGGACCCCGCCCACCCCGGTGGATGCCCCTGTGCGAGAGTCCACGTAGGAAGGATGGTTGTGGCTCTCGATCTTCAAGGCCAGAAGCCACCCGTCTCCCAGATCGATCACGCCGGCGTTTTCCCCCGGTCCCGCAACCACCCAGGGTGCGTCCGAGGTGAGGCGGCGGAGATAGGGCGCCGAGGACTTGTAGGAACAACCCTCAGACCACATTCCTCCGTACATCGCCAACTCCGCTTCCCGGGGTCTGCGGCCCAGATCCCCGCAGATGCCTTCGTACTCCTGATCGGTGAGTCCCAGAACTCTGTGGGCAGGTATGCGCGGCCCGAAGTCGGCGTTCACGGTGCCGCGGACCGTCTATCGGGAGGAACAACGGTCAGTGTACGGGGAGGCAGACCACAGCGGCGGTCCATCCGCGTCTCGTTCCCGTCCGGGTTTCTGCCTGCCGACACAACGCCTTTAAGATAGCTGTTCCCCGCAACCGGTAGACTGCTCCTGATGGGTAGGGTCGTGGTTGTCAAGCACTCCTGTGGGTCTGTGGGCAGATTGGCGGAGCGCTTGGATCGGGTCGGGGTCGATTGGGAGGAGATCAACGTCGCTCAGGGAGAACCGTTCCCTCCAGACTCCGAGATAGGAGCATTGGTGATGATGGGAGGAGTGATGGGGGCCTACGAGACAGAGGAGAATCCCTTCCTGGTCGAAGAAATGGCCCTTGCCCGCCGGGTTTCCGAGGAGGGGGTGCCGGTGTTAGGAATCTGTTTGGGCTCCCAGTTGCTGGCAGCGGCCCTGGGAGGGCGAGCTTATCTGGCCGACCGTCCCGAAGTCGGGGCGGTCGAGATCCAACTCACGGAGGCAGGCTCCCGGCACCCGGTGGTCTCCAAGGTGGGTGGGCATCGGGTCTTCGCCATGCATCAGGACACCTTCGACCTCCCGCCGGGCAGCGAACTGCTGGCCCGTTCTGCCTCCTTCCCCCAGGCATTCGTGAAGGGATCGGCCCTTGCCATCCAGTTCCATCCCGAGACGCACAACTCCGAGGCCAACGAATGGGCAGCCGGGGGGGCCAGGGCGATGCTGGAGAGAGCGGGCAAGACTCCCGAGGAGTTCGCAGCAGAACTGGACCGGGCAGAACAGGAGTTCAAAGAAGGAGCGCACGGACTTTTCGATGCCTGGATCGACGGACTGGATGTCTGACACCGCCTGCCGCTCCCGACTTGACGGTATGCTGGCTGCCGACTCCTTCGCCAGGTCCCTGGGAGCGAGGTTGACCGACGCCACTGCAGACAACGTCTGCGTTGCACTGGATGTGCAGCCTCGCCACACCAACTTCCTGGGTTTGGTGCATGGAGGGGTCGTTTACTCTCTGGCTGACATCGCCCTCTCGTTGATCTCCAACGCCGTGGTGGAGGCTGTGGCCCTGGACACCCACCTGGTGCTGGCAGCCTCGGCCCGGGCCGGGGAGCGGTTGCAGGCGAAGGCCCGACCCGCCACCCGATCCCGATCAGTGGCAACCTACCGGATCACGGTGGAGAGAGGTGATGGGAGGGTTATCGGTCTCTTCACCGGAACTGTCTTCCATCGGGAACCGAGGCCGGCGGAGGGCACGGGGTAGACGTCCCGGTCGCAGGGGGTGAGTTGGTTGGCTGGAGGATCCGTGTCCGGGAACAGGCGCCGCAGGAGACGGCGTCGGGTGCTGCTGGGAGGTTTGGCTGCTCTGTTGGCGCTGTCGGTGGGGGTGAATGCCGGCTTCGAAACGCTCACCGACGAGGTGCGGTACTCGCCGGACGATGCCCGCGAAGTCTTGGACAACCTGCCTCCGGAGGGTGTCCGGCATGCTCGGACCGATTTCGATTCCCGTGAAGACCGGCCCCGGGTTACCTTTCCTGCGAGGGTGTTGGAGGACGGCGGGCAATCCCTGGCGGAGTATGAGCCCGGCATGGCAGGCGGGCAGGAAGCGACCATCGAGGTGTCCGAATCTGATGAGGGAGGGAGGGGAGATCCTGTTGAGGCGTCCGCCCCGCCTCCTCCCGCTCTGAACGGGGTAACCGGCGCGGGGTCCCCCCCGGGTGTCGGAGAGGATCTTGGGGACCCCTTCTCCAGTTCCCAGGCTATAGATCGGTTATTGCCCATGAAAGATCGGTTGTTGCCGGCGAACCTGGCCCCTGTGGAGGAAGAGCAGGTGGAACCATATTCCAACCCACATGTGGTTAGCCCGCCGGTGGCCGACGAGGTGTTCGACACGGTGCTGCTCATCGGCGAGGATGCCAGCGGGAAACTGGCGGACACCATCATCATGGTGCTCTTGCCCACCGACGACTCTCCGCCTGCCATGGTCTCCATCCCTCGGGATCTCTACATTCCCAACCCCTGCACCAGGGACTATCGCCGTGTCAACGCCAACCTCTGGGGCTGTGGGGAGGGTGTCAGCGGACCCGAGTTGTTGGCGGTGACGGTAGAGGACTTCACCGGAGTGGCGTCTGACCACTATGTCAGGGTCAATTTTGCGGGGTTTGTGGAGGTGGTGGACAACCTGGGGGGGATAGAGATCTGTCTCGATCATCCCACCCGGGACGAGAATGCCGGGCTGGAGGTCGGAGAGAGCGGGTGCATTCTGGCGGACGGAACCACTTCTCTGGCCTATGCGCGGTCGCGGAAGGCCCGCCAGTTGGTGGACGGACAATGGGAACGGGCGTGGGATTCGGACTTCACTCGACAGGTGCACCAGCGAGAATTGCTGCTGGGACTGGCCGATCGCCTGACAGACTCTTCGCTATTGGACCTGGTGACCAGCTTCCAGAGCCTATCGCACGCCTTCCGGCTCGACAAGGGGTGGTCGGTTACCGAGGCGGTGGGAAAGGCATGGCGATACCGGGACCTCGACCTCTCCGAAGTCAGGCAACTGACAATACCGGTTGATGGATACGAGACACCCAGCGGCGAGTGGGTGGTCGTACCCAGCCGCCCTTTCAGCGACGTGCTGGCCGGGTGGTGGACACCGACGGGCGGCTGACACGCCAAGATCCGTAAGTTACCGTTCCCCCTACGATCGGCGGGTCTGTTAATCTCTCTTTGGTTGTGACCGTCTCGCGCCCTCCCGTCAGCGACCAGGAGTTCCGCCCCCTTGACCAGTAGAGCCGCTCTCAGGCTACGACGCCAGAAGATGAGACGGCGCTTCGCCTATGGGTTTCTGGCCGCCTTTGTGTTGGGATTCTTGCTGGTTGGGCTGCGTTTCTACCTCGGCTTCAAGGCTGCCGCCGATGAGCCCTTCTCTCCGACGGAGGCCAGTGTGGCCCTCGAAGAGCGGACTCCCGCAGAAGTGGAGGAGGGTCGAATGGAGATAGATCTCCAGGAGCAGGAATTCGAAGAGGCGCAGGCCGAGGAGGCCGATCCTCCCATCACCGCCCCGCCGGAGGAGGTCGAGCCGGAGCCCGAGGTGATTACCGAGGAAGCGGAAACTCCCGAACCCGAGGAGGAGGTCGAGCCGGAGCCTGTCGCCAATGCGCGGAGCGCCTCGGAGTTACCCGATGCCATGTTCGACACGGTGCTGATGATGGGCGCCGATGCCAGTGGCTATCTTGCCGATGCCATCCTTTTCGCCCTCTTCCCACAGGGCGGAGCGGCCCCGGCACTGGTCTCCATTCCGCGAGACCTGTATCTCTATAACTTCTGCTCGGAGGACTTCCGCCGTGTGAACGCCAATCTGGGAGGGTGCACGGGATACGCGAACGGTCCGGAGTTGGTGGCTCTGGCCATAGAGGACTTCACCGGGGTTGAGGTGGACCACCTTGCCAGGGTCGACTTCGAGGGTTTTGTCGAGTTGATCGATGGTCTGGGAGGGGTCGAGATCTGTTTCGAGTATCCCACCTATGACGAGAAGGCCCACCTGGATGTACCGGAGGCGGGGTGTTACACCGATGGAGACATAGCCCTGGCCTATGCCCGGTCACGCAATGCTCTCCAACTGGTCGATGGAGAATGGCAGCAAGCCTGGAGCTCGGACTTCGCCCGCCAGAGGCACCAACGGGAATTGCTGCTGAAACTGGCGGGTCAACTGCGCAATTCTTCCCAGGTTGATATCCTCCTGTCTCTCCAAGACCTGTCCCACACCCTGCGATTGGACCAGGGATGGTCGGTCGCGCAGGCGGTGGATTGGGCCTGGAGGTACCGGGACACGGACCCCTCCCAGGTAACCCAACTCAGTATTCCGGTGGAGGATTACCGGACCGCCGAGGGGGCACAGGTGCTGGCGCCCACCAGACCCTTTCGGGATGTCCTGTCCGACTGGTACCCGCCGGCCTCCGGATAGGTCGCCTTCCGGAGTGGGAGGGTAAGGCTGGTAGCCTCCCCTGCCCATGAGCGTTGAGACCTCCCTGGGAGTAGACGGGATCGTCAAGCGGTTGGACCATGTGTCGTGGGCCGTTCATGACATCCGCAGTGCCCTTCCCCTGGTGGAACTACTGGGGGGTAGCTTCTACCAGGGTGCCGACAACCCCCGCAATTCCTTTCGCTGGGTGCAGTTTCGACTCCCACAGGGGATGTTGGAGATCATGTCGCCTCTGGGCGAGCAGTCCTTCCTTCACAGGTTTCTGGACCAGCGGGGCGAGGGCCTCCACCATCTGACCTTCGAGGTCGATGATCTTTCTGTGGCCGTGAAAGCAGCCGAGGCGAGGGGGTTTGGCGTTACCGGACTGCACTACAGCGAGATTTGGAGTGAGGTCTTCCTCCATCCCCGAACCACAAACGGGGTCCTGATCCAGTTCGCCGAGTGGGAGGAGGACGTATGGGTCGGCTACAGCCTGGAGGAGGTGCTGGAGGGTCTCTCAATCGACTCCTCCTAGCTCTTCGGACCAATGGAAGTCGTGGCGGCGGTGCCGGTCAGGCAGGCAATCTCGCCCAAATCAAGGCTGGCGTCGGTGCTGGATCCCCAAGCCAGGAGGTTGTTGAGCCTGGAGATGGCGGTTCGGGTGCTCGACGCCATCGCCGATGCCGGGGCGAGACCCCTGGTCCTGGCTGCAGATCAGGCGGTGATGGCGTGGGCAGAAAACCGTGGCTGTGAGGCAATACTCGATGCCGAGCCATCCTTGAATGCGGCATCCTCAGGAGCGGTGGAGTGGGCAGGCCGGCGAGGCATGGGTTGGATGATCGTCCATGCCGATCTCCCACTGCTGTCGGCGGCCGACCTCCGCCCCTGTATCGAGGTGGTGAGGTCCGGTGGGTGGGTGCTGGCGCCCTCGTCGGACGGCGGGACCTCGCTGATAGGGGGACCCGGCGGCCTCGCATTCGATTTCTCCTACGGCCAGGGGAGCTTTCACCGCCACCTGGCCCGCCTCCGTTTTCTATCTCCAAGAGTGGTGTACCGAACCGGCCTGGTTCTCGATCTGGACCGTCCCTCTGATCTAGCAGCAGCGGTCGCCCATCCAAGGGGACAGTGGCTCTCCGCTCTCCTTCCGAAAGCCGAGATAGGGGGTCCTGGGATCGCCGGAACGACTAATCTGTCCCAATAGGCCAGTCAAGCCGGCCAACCGGCATTCGCAGGCAGCAAGGAGGCGGCAGGTGACCCGAGACTCGTCTTTGCTGCATCGCCCCGTGTACCAGATGAACGAGGCTGCCAGGCTGCTGGGTGTACCCGACAAGACCCTGCGTAGATGGATCGACGGAGACCGTCGTTTCGAAAGGGTAATCGAGCCTTCGTGGACGCGAACCTGATAGGTGTTGCCCGCGTTCTGGCGCAGGAAGATGAGCGAATCCTCTACCCCGGACACCCTGCCTGGCCATTCAGCCAAGATGCTCCCGACGAAGAGTGGCCGGCTTACATAGGCGAGCAAGACTGGTGCGTCATTCTCAGAGACAAGAGAATACGTTTTCGCCCCCCTCAGAGGGCAGTGCTGGAAGCGCACAGGGAGTGATAGCCACCAGTCGCAACCTCACGATTGCCGAAAACGTCGCCTTACTGCGAAGGCACTGGAAGGGGGTGGAGGACTCTCTGGCCGGGCCGCCCGCCTACAGGTACTTGAGCCTGTCCGGGTTCAGGGCCATGCTTGAATACGGGAATAGAAAGTACCCGGGCAGCGGAAAGACGAAGGAGACAACGTGAGCAGAGGTTTACCTACTCCGGAACGGGCCTTGACCATCGGGGCACATCCTGACGACGCCGAGTTCGGGGCTGGAGGGGTGCTCTCGAAGTGGTCGGACGCCGGCTGCGAGGCATCGATGCTGATCATGACCGACGGGTCGAAGGGAAGCTGGGATCCAGAGACCGACCCGGACGAGTTGGTGGAGACTCGCCGGGCGGAGCAACTCTGTTCGGCGTCGGTGCTGGGCATCACCGGTGAAGTGGTGATGCTGGGGGAGGTTGACGGGGAACTGGAGTACTCCATGGAGCTGAGGGAAAAGCTCTGCTGGTGGATCAGGAGACTGCGCCCGGACGTGGTGCTCACCCATGATCCGTGGATGCGGTACCTGCTCCATCCCGACCATCGGGTGACCGGGATCGCAGCCAGCGACGGCGTGGTAGCCGCCCGGGACCATCTCTTCTACCCCGACCAACTCACCCAAGGTCTGGGAAAGCACCGGCCCGATGCAATTCTCTACTGGGCAAGCGACCAACCCGATCACCGGGAGGACATCACCGGGTTTGTCGATAGGAAGGTGGCCGCTCTGCTGTGCCACTCCAGCCAGACCGAGACCACAATGGACGACGCCAGGCTCTCGGCTGTGCACCGGGAGCGGTTCGCGGCCAAGATCGCTCGACGGGCGTCAGATGCGGGCGCTCCGGCCGGCCTCTCCGCGGCGGAGGCTTTCAAGATCGTCTTTCCCTGACACATGGGTCAGAGCATGAGGTCCGCTTTTCTGGCCGCCTACCGGGCCGCTCTCCGATCCGTGGATGCCGAGGCGGTGACCGAGAAGAGCCTGCGGGAATGGGAGGACAGTTGGAAGGCAGTCGCCCAGGACAGGGTGAACGTGTTGGCGATCGGGAAGGCGGCCCACGGCATGGCCGCAGCTGCGGTCTCCGTGCTGGGTCCCCGGTTGGCAGGAGGCCTCATCATCTCCGATCAGATCCTCCCGGCTCCCCACCCCCGGATACGGTCGATGGTGGGGGATCATCCCTACCCGGGACTCAACAGCCTGGCCGCAGGTCGGGCGGCGCTGGAGTCGGTAGAGCGGATGTCGGAGGGTCAACCGCTCCTGGTTCTGGTGTCGGGAGGAGGTTCGGCGCTGATGGAGGTCCCGGCGCCGGAGATCGGTTTCGAAGATCTCAACCGGGTTGGTCAGGCGCTGGTAACCGGAGGCGTCCCCATTTCGGAGATGAACACTGTGAGACGCCATCTGTCGGCGGTGAAGAACGGCGGGTTGGCTGAAGCAGCCGGTGACCGTCCTCTGCTCACGCTACTGATTTCCGACGTAGTGGACGGGCCGGCCTCGGCCATTGCCTCCGGCCCCACCCTGGCCGATGGAACCACTCCATCCGATGCCCGGGGGGTGCTGAGCCGGCACCACCTGGAGGGGAGAGTTCCCGGGAGGGTGCTGAGGTGCCTGGAGGGACAGGGTTCTGATGCCACCAGCATCAGACCGAGTCCGTTCCAGGTGATCGCCGATGGATCGAAGGCGGCCGAGGAGGCGTGCGCCGCGCTGGAGGACCTTGGGCTGGCGGCCCGGCTGATCCCTCAACCGCTGGTTGGCGATGCCGCACAAGCCGCCGGATCGGTGGTGGCCCGGGCGATGGTCGGCAGGGCCGATGTGTACTGGGGGGAGACGACAGTGAGAATCGAAGTTTCCTCTCCAGGGCGGGGTGGGCGCAACCAGCACGCGGCGGCGGTCGCCGCCGGCCTGTTGGCAAAGATGGGCCGCGGGACCTTCGGGGCGTTCGCCACCGACGGGGTGGACGGCGACAGCGACGCTGCGGGTGGATTGGTGGATGCCGGGACCGTGCAACGAGGCGCGGCTGCGGGCATGGACTGGGGAGACCACCTCCGCCGTTACGACACTTCTCCTTACCTGGCCGGCTGCGGCGATCTGGTCGCCACGGGTCCCACGGGCGTCAATGTCGGTGATCTCTGGATGGTGACGGGTTGAGGAAAGAGACGGGAGTCGTAAGATGAGACCGGATATGGACCATCACCGATCGGCAGAACTCTACAGGCGAGCCAGGGAGGTGCTCGCCGGGGGGGTCTCGAGCCAATTCAGATCATTCGACTATCCGCATCCGTTGTTCTACGAGTCCGGCCAGGGCAGCCGCATCACCGACGTGGACGGCAACGTCTTCCTGGATTTCACCCTCAGCCAGGGTCCCCTCATTCTCGGCCACTCCCGGCCGGAGGTGGTGGAGGCCGTGACCCGGGCAACAGCCTCCGGGCAGGTGTTCGCGGGCCAGCACATGGCCGAATTGGAACTGGCGGAGACCATCCAGAGGGTGGTCCCCTGCGCGGACCTGATTCGCTTCAGTCTGAGCGGTTCCGAAGCGGTCCACGCCGCATTGCGGGCGGCAAGGGTACACACGGGAAGGGAGAGGTTTCTCAAGTTCGAAGGCCACTATCACGGCTGGTACGACAGCGTGGCGATAAGCGTAGCCGCTCCCTCGGCCGACGCCCTCGGATCGCGGGTCAGGCCCCGGCCGCTTCCCTGGACGGAGGGACTTCCGCCCACCGCCCTTGACGGTGTGGTCACCGCCCCGTGGAACGACTTGGAAGCCGTGGAGCGAGCCCTGGTGTCGGACCCCGGTGGAATAGCGGCGGTGATCACCGAGCCGATAATGTGCAATTCCGGTTGCATCATGCCCGAGGATGGCTTCCTCGAAGGCCTGCGTTCGTTGTGCTCGTTCTACGGTGCGCTGCTGATCTTCGACGAGGTGATAACCGGATTCCGCCTGGGAATGGCGGGGGCGCAGGGATACTTCGGGGTGGTGCCCGATCTGGCCACCTTCGGCAAGGCCATGGCCAGCGGGTTTCCCATCAGCGCCCTGGCGGGGAGGGCTGAGGTGATGGAGCATGTCGCGGAGGGGAGGGCGCTGCACGC
>CAYWGY010000064.1:0-11494 GCA_964458055.1 uncultured Acidimicrobiaceae bacterium
GCAGGCAGCCGTGCCCGACCGCGTCCTGGGTCGTGTTCTTGCCGGGTTCCTGTTCGTCGTCCACGGGATGGTCCCCATAGGCGCCTTCGTCGGCGGGTTGGTCGCCTCGTGGGCCGGGGTCGGCGCCACCTATGTTGTGGCGGCTCTCTCGCTGGCGTTGGCGGCTCCCTACCTGTGGTCCGCACCGAGGGGGGCCGAACTCGATCCTGATCGCCTCGACGGAGGATCGCCGGAATCCTAGACACCTACTCACCGCACACCGATTCGGGTACTGGCCTTCGATGTGGCCACGGGTTGTGAAAAGATCCCCGTTGAGGACGTTGACTCCTGTCACAGTGGAGTCCCATAATGGTAGGAGCCCAAGCACCGTCATGGTCTCCGGCGCGCCGAGGGGACCACACAGGCGGGATCAAACAACGAGATGGCAAATCCCGGCCCATGGCTGGACGAGTCGCTCGCGAACCCTGGAACGGTGGCGGTGGGGGAGGGCCCGGAGGGCGAGGAAGGCGAGGCTACTTTTCGCGATACAGATTGTGTTTTCGCGAGTTACAGTGGAGTCGACCCGCCGATGGCTACCTGCATTCGCCCTTGTGTGGTGGGCGAGAAACCCCAGGAAGACGTTTCAAGGGGGGCCGTAGCGGCGGAGGCCCTCCCGGAGATCGCCGGGGGTGTCCACCGAGAACCATGATCGTCCGTCCTCGCCCCAGGAGCGCCAGCGTTCCGGGGTGATCACCGTTCCTCCAAGGTGGGGGACGGCAGTCTGGAGCGAGCCTTGCTTCCGGGCCACCCCGGTGAGCACCTCCAGAGATCCCTGGCCGTAGACGGCGCAGGTCACCTGGTAGTGGAGGGCGAATGGTATGGCTGGAAGCGGTCTGGTCTCCAGCAGGGCTCTCAGGGTGGCAGGCCTCAGCCACGGTTGGTCCACCCCCACCACCAGAGTGGGTCGGCCGCCTGCTTCCCCGAGAGCGGTCACGATACCGGCGCTCGGGCCGCGAGTGCCAGGCATGGCGTCGCCAAGTGCCGGAAGGTCTCTCGCTTCTTCCCGGCCCACAACCACCACGTCGGGGACCACCTGCGTCAAGGCGGAGAATGCCCACTCCAGCATGGTGCGTCCTGCAACAATGGTCATGGCCTTGTCGGTACCCATCCGGCGCGACCTACCGCCGGCCAGGATCACTCCCAGAGCCTCGGGGTCCGGCTTGGGTGGAGGCGTTGATCGCAGGCGTTTCACGATCGGAGAGGGCTTGCCAATACAATCACGGGGAGTGAAGCCCCAGATTACCGATACGGATCTGCGTGTCGTTCGGCGTCGGCTTCTCTATGTTCTCTTCACAGGCACGACACTGGGATGGGTCGGCTTCATAGCCACTCTCACGGTGGCGACGGTGGCTGCCCGCTCGCTCACCGGATCCACTGCCATGGCCGGCATCCCCCTGGCAGCCGGGGCCCTCGGGCAGGCGCTGGGCACCAACCTGTTCGGGAGGTTGAGCGCTCTCCACGGCCGCCGTTACATCATGCTGTTGGGCGCGCCGCTCTCGGCTCTGGGAGCAACCCTGGAATTGGTGGGGGTGATGGCGGGTTGGTACTGGGGTCTGGTTGCGGGAGCCGTGGTGGTGGGGGTTGGCCTGGGTTCCCAGCATCTGGCCCGGTACGTCGCCGCCGAACTGGCCGAGGAGAAGAATCGGGGAACGGCGATGGGAGTCCTGGTCCTGGCCGGTACCTTCGGCGCCGTGGTTGGGGCGAATCTTGTGGAGAGTGTCGGCCAGGCGATGGAGGACACCCTCGGCACGCCGTACGCCGGTGCCTTCCTCCTGGCGGCGGTGGCGTTCCTTGTGACATGGGTGCTCTTCTGGTGGGCTCTTCGTCCCGATCCTTCGAAGGTGGCCGTTGCGGCCGGGATCGGCCACCCCGGAACCAAGGGAGGAACGGTGGGAGAGGCGTTGAGACTGCCGGCCGTGCAGCTGGCCATCCTGGCTTTGATCTCGGCCCAGGTTGTCATGGTGACCGTCATGACCGCCACACCCCTCCGGATAGAAGATGCGGGTTACGGCCTGAACATCGTCGGCATCGTGATCTCCACGCACACGGTGGGAATGTTCCTTTTCGCCCCCCTCATCGGAAAGCTGGTTGACCGCATAGGTGTCCTGTCGGTCCTGGCTATTGGACTGTTGACAACCTGGGGTTCGCTGCTCCTGTCGGGGATTGCCCCCTATGACGGGTACGGGGTCCTCAACGCCGGGCTGTTCCTGTTGGGATTGGGTTGGAGTTTCTCCTTTGTCGCCGGCAGTTCGCTGTTGTTTGTTTCTTCTCCGGCCGATGTCCGCCAGGTAGTCGAAGGGTGGGCGGACTCGGTCACACACGTCATGGTCATGGCGGGAAGCGCCAGCGCCGGAGTCCTGATGAGCGCTATCGGATTCGATATGTTGAATCTGGTGGCGGCGGTGTTCTTGTTGGTCCTCCTGTTGGTCGTGCTGTTCCGCCGTGGGTTGCGGAGCGAGTTGTTGGCGTAGCCGAAAGGGACGTTTTCGATGTAGGGGAGGGGTCCTTCCTGGTGTTCACCAGACGTGCGCTGAGCAGCCGCGCAAGAAGACAGAGGCTATTCCCGGAGTCGGGGGCATGGCCTCAATACAATCGGAGGTGATTGAAACCCAGGGTTGAAGACCTCGAACTCAAAGCCGTCCGGCGCCGCCTGCTCTATGTTCTGTTTGCCGGGTCGACGCTGGGCTGGATTGCCTTCGTGGCCACCCTGACGGTGGCGACCGTTGCGGCCCGGTCTCTGACCGGCTCCACCGTCATCGCCGGGCTTCCCCTGGCCGCGGGTGCGCTGGGACAGGCCGTGGGCACCAATCTGTTGGGTAGGTTGAGCGCGCGTCACGGTCGGCGTTTCATCATGGTGGTCGGCCCACCGATGTCAGCCGCGGGCGCGGCGCTGGAGTTTGTCGGCGTGGTGTGGGGTTGGTACTGGCTGCTGGTGGGCGGAGCGGTATTCGTCGGCATGGGGGTGGGCGCGATTCACCTGGCCCGGTACGCGGCAGCCGAATTGTCGGAAGAGTCAAGCCGCGGACGGGCGGTGGGGACTCTGGTGTGGTCAGGCACCATCGGCTCGCTGGTGGGGGCCAACCTGGTTGACAGTGTCGGGCGGATGACGGAAGGCGCCCTGGGTACGCCCTACGCGGGCGCGTTTCTTCTGGCAGTGGTGGCATTTCTCCTGTCCTGGTCCACCTTCTGGGTGGTGTTGCGTCCGGATCCGACGGCGGTGGCCGTGACGCCGCAGATGGCGCCGCCCACTGGTTCCAAGGGCGCCGTGGGTGCAGCCTTGAAGCGCCCTTCGGTCCAGTTGTCGATCCTCGCCCTGCTTGCCGCACAGGGGGCGATGGTGCTGGTCATGACCGCCACGCCCCTGCGCGTCGAGGATGCCGGGTACGGGTTGAGCGTGGTGGGGATCGTCCTGTCCTTCCATGCCATCGGGATGTTCGCGTTCGCGCCGCTGGTGGGAAGGTTCGTGGACCACCTCGGCAACCTGCGTTCCCTGGGGATCGGCGTCCTCCTGACATGGGCCTCTCTGCTTCTCTCGGGGACCGCTCCCTATGAGGGCTATGGGATGTTGATCGCCGGACTGTTCCTCCTGGGACTGGGATGGAGTTTCTGCTTCATTGCAGGCAGCGCCATGCTGTTTGCCTCCTCGCCCCCCGATGTCCGCCAGGTGGTGGAGGGATGGGCGGACTCCGCGATCTGGACAATGGTGATGGTGGGAAGCGTGGCGACGGGAATCCTCATGAACGCCATCGGGTACGGTCTTGTAAACCTGGTGGCGGCGGGTCCTCCCCTGGCGATTGTCCTGTCGGTGCTGGCCATACCCAGGCTCAGAGCCGAACTCCCCCGCTAGCCCGGTCCGGGGGCGCCCTGGCTTCTGGCCAACCGGTAGCCCCACCAGATCAGGGAGGCGGCGGCCAGGAGCGAGATGGAGAAGGCCGAGGACTCGTGCAGGAAACCGAGGATCGTCCCCCCGGCGGCGGCGGCCAGCACCCCGGCGGAGATCACCAGGTTGGCAACGGCCCGCCTCGGGTTGGACCTGCGAAACCGCACCGCGCCCCACAGGGCGGCTCCCACCAGCACCACCGTGCCCATGCCTCCTCCGATGGCGGCCAGGAGGCGGGGTCCGAAGCCGGCCTCGGCAATGGACGGAAAGACGTCGGAGGGGATGCCCCCGTCGGGAAGTGAGCGGGCAAACGGCGTGACCGTGACCAGGGTGGTGGCCATGGCCGAGAATCCGAACAGACCCACCACCATGAGGTGTCCCACCCGCCGGCCCACCGAGAGGAAGACCGATCCCAGCGCCAGGAAGGGGATATTGAGCACTCCGCCGAAGAGAAAGAAGACGCGGTAGTTGTAACCGTTCCATCCCCAGGCGAGAGCGAAGCACAGGGCCCAAACAGCCACGGCGAACATGGCCATTCCGGCTGTGTAGGCTGACAGGTGGGGTCGTGGCCTTGCCCGACAGTCGCGGGCCAGGTCCAGAGTGGCGGCGGTCGCCACGCCGGCGGCCGCGGCCGCGAGACCCAGGGCGGCGAAATTGTCCACCGAAGGGATGCTATCAGTTGAGGAAGGGAGTTCTCAGATGAGCAAGCCGAGGCCCTGGCCGGGAGTCCCCGACATCACCGTGGAGAGGGATGTCCCCGCCCGGATGCGAGACGGAACCATCCTCTATGCCGATGTCTACCGTCCGGTGACCGACTCTCCGCTGCCGGTGTTGCTGATGCGCTCTCCCTACGACAAGCGCAATGCCACCATGCCCTTCGGTCATGCCCATCCCATCTGGTACGCCTCCCACGGGTACGTGGTGGTCATCCAGGACTCCCGTGGAAGGGCCGCCTCGCAAGGAGAGTTCTATCCGTTTCTTCACGAGAGTTCCGACGGCTACGACAGCGTGGAGTGGGCCGCCCGCCTCCCCGGATCCGACGGGAGAGTGGGGATGTGGGGGTTCTCCTACGTGGGCGCCACCCAGTTGCTGGCCGCCGTCGAGCGTCCTCCCAGCCTGGTCGCCATCGCTCCGGCCTTCACCGCCTCCCAGTACTACGAGGGGTGGACGTACAACGGAGGGGCCTTGGCGCTGGCGTTCATTCTCTACTGGGCCAACCTCCTGGCTCTCGACACCGCCCAGAAGGCCGGGGACCGGGCGGCCTTCGAGTCGCTGGGCGCCTCCCTCGCCGAGGCGCCCGGGTGGTTCTGGTACACCCCCCTCGGTGAATACCCCCCGCTCTCCGACGGGTACGCACCCTGGTTCTACGACTGGCTGGAGCACTGCACCTACGACGACTACTGGAGACGTTGGTCGATCGACGAGGACTACAGCCGGATCACGGTGCCCGCCCTCCACGTGGGAGGCTGGTACGACGTGTTCGTCACCGGCACGGTGGCCAACTTCACCGGTCTCGGCGCCGGAGCCGGCGCTCCCGCGGCCCGTGAGAGCCAGAAGCTCCTGCTGGGTCCGTGGACTCACATGCCCTGGAGCCCGGTGGGTTCTTCGGAGGGGCGTCCCCCAGACACCATCGGGATCGACGACTGGCATATCCGGTGGTTCGACCAGACGATCAAGGGACGCGACACCGGGGTTCTGGACAGCCCGGTGACCGTCCACCTCTACAACGGCGGATGGCGTCACTACGACGACTGGCCGCCCTCGGGGGTGCGCCACCAGGACTGGTTCGTCCACTCCGGGGGGCGGGCCAACTCCAAGTTCGGTGACGGCTCACTGAGCCGCCAGGGTCCCGGCGAGGAGCCCCCAGACTTCTTCGTGTACGATCCCGCCCTTGCCACTCCCAGCCAGGGCGGCCACTCCTGCTGTTTCGACACCATCACTCCCATGGGTCCAGCCGACCAGCATGTGGCCGAAGCCTCTCGCATGGTGCTGGTGTACACATCGGAGCCCTTGGCGAGGGAGATGACCATCGTGGGTGACGTCAAGGTGACGCTGTGGGCGGCCACCACCGCCGCCGACACCGACTGGACCGCCCGGCTGTGCGTGGTGGACCCGGCCGGAGTGTCCACCAACCTCCAGGAGGGGATCATCCGTGCCCGGTACCGAAAATCCCTCTCGGACCCCTCGCCCATCCAGCCGGATCGCGTCCATGGGTACACCATCGAACTGGGCCCGGTGGGCGTCCTGGTCCCCGCCGGACACCGTCTGCGCCTGGTGCTGGGCAGTTCCGACTTTCCCCAGTGGGACCGGAACATGAACACCGGCGGTCCCCTCTTCGCCGAGCCCTCCACAAAAGGCCGTCCCGCCACCCAGACCGTCCTCCACAACTCCTCGCATCCCACCCGTGTCAGCCTGCCCGTCCTGGAGATATGACATCATGTCCCGAAGCATCAACCCCCAAGTTCACGCCGCCACCGGAGACGATTCGCCACCGGCGCCGGCGCGATTCGCAGGGAAGAACATTCTCATCACCGGCGCCGGGAGCGGGTTTGGCCAGCGCACCGCAGAGCGTTTCGCAGCCGAGGGAGCGGCCAACCTCTACCTGGTGGACCGCCGCTCCGAACGGTTGGATGCCGTGTCCCCCGTCATAGCCGCCTTGGGCGCCAACCCGGTCCCGATCTGTGTGGATCTGGGGGAGACCGCCGGATGCGAATCGGCGATGGACCAGGCTCTCTCGGTCGATCCTCGCCTTGACGTCCTGATCTCCAACGCCGCCGCCTGGGTTCAGGTGCCCTTCATCGAGATGAGTCCTGCAGACTGGAGGCGGGTGATGTCGGTCAATCTCGACGCCTATTTCACCCTCTCCCAGCGGGCGGCGCGGGCCATGAAGGAGAGCGGGGGAGGGGTGATCCTCATGACATCATCAATCAGCGCTCTCGGTCACGGGCGCAATTTCACCGCATACTGCGTCGCCAAGGCGGCCATCGTCTCCCTGGCCAAGGCGATCGCGGTGGAACTGGCGCCCTGGAATATCCGCGCCAACTGTGTCAGCCCCGGCCCGGCGGACACCCAGCAGTCCGTCGACATCGCCGGCGAGGAACTGATGGACAAATGGCGCGCCCAGGGATTTCCCGTGGTGCCCATGAACCGCTTGGCGGCCACCGACGACATCGCCTCGGCTTTCCTGTATCTGGCCTCAGACGAAGCGCGTTATGTCAGCGGCATTAACCTGGTGGTCGACGGCGCCTACACAGCCCAGGTGTACGACCTGCCCAAGAGCTAGGGATCCGGGTCAGCCCGCCATCAATACTGCGGTTTCGGCGATGATCTCGGCAGCCAGGGCGGTGTCTTCTATCTCCACCCATTCCTCGTCGGAGTGGGCCTGGTCGATTGATCCGGGGCCGAAGATCACGCACGGTATCCCCGCCGGGGCATACCAGGAGGCATCGGTCCCGTAGGGGACGCCGATGGGAGAGCCGGGGTCGCCGAGGATGGCCTTCCGGGAGGCTTGCAGGGTTTTGACCAGGGGATGGTCCGCCGGGGTGTCCAGGGGTCCCATGTCGAGCGGGGTGTAGCCGCGGCGCGCCTCGATGCCTTCCTCGGCGAGGTTCTTGAGAAGTTCGTCGATATCCGCCAGGATCTCCCGGGAGTCCTCCCCGGGGTTGACGCGGCGGTCGACGCTGATCACGCACTGGGCGGGAACGATGTTGAGAGCGGTCCCTCCCCGGATCATGGCGGCGCAGATGGTGGGGTTCCCCACCAGCGGGTGGCTGGTGTCGGCCAGGGTGGGGATGTAGCGGTTCTCCAGGGTGTCGAGCACCCCGGCCATGTGGTAGATGGCGTTCACGCCGAGGTGGGGCTTGGACGAGTGCGAGGGTGAGCCCACCGTCTCGATCTCGAAGCGGAGGACTCCCTTGTGGGCGGTGGCCAACTCCAGGCCGGTGGGCTCCCCCACTATGGCCATGTCCACCTCGACCCCGGAGTCACAGAAAGCCTTGGCTCCGGCGCCGGAGACCTCCTCGTCGATGGCTCCGACGAAGAGAATTGGGATGCGCTCCGCCGGATCGAGCTCTCGGACCATGTGCACGGCCTCCACCATCGCCACCAGCGATCCCTTGGTGTCAGAGGCGCCCCGTCCGTGCACTCGGGTTCCCTCCACCACCGCCTGGGGCCAAGCCTTGCCGGAGGGTGTCACGGTGTCGAGATGAGCTTCCCACATCAGCGTGGGTCCCGGAGCCGACCCTTCCAGCCACACCAGGATGTTGTCCCTTCCCCCCGCCTCCACCACCTGGCGCTCCGGGTTCATCCCCAGCGCCTGGAAGTGATCGTAGACGGCGCCGGCCATCTCCACCTCGCCCGGGCCTCCGTCCAAGGCGGGGTTCACGGAGTGGATGCTCACGAATTGCTCGAGAAGGGACCTGATGCGGTTGCGGTCCGCCGCCCCTTTGAATCTGGACATTGCCATGATGCTACCGACGTCAGAGTGGAGTGCCTCTCGCATATGGTCGGCGGTTGATGTAATTTCAGTTGAATGCGCCTGTTGGTGGTCGAGGACGAAGTCGACTTGGCGTCAGCCATTGCCCGGGGACTCCGGAGAGGCCGCTATGCAGTGGATGTGGCGCACACACTCCAGGATGCCCTGGTCCGATTGGTCTCGGCCGGCTACGATCTGGTCGTCTTGGACTGGAACATGCCGGACGGCAAGGGCGTGGACTTCTGCCGTCGGTTGGTGGATGGGACCATACCCGCCTTCGAGGGGCGGGCGCCGCGGGTGTTGATGCTCACCGCCCGTGACGCTGTCGAGGATCGGGTTAGCGGCCTCGACTCGGGGGCTGATGACTATCTGGTGAAACCCTTCGCCTTCGCGGAGTTGGAAGCACGGGTGCGGGCCGTCCTTCGCCGTGACGAGGACACCAGACCGGTGCTGGAGGTTGGGGACATACGGTTGGACACGGTCCGCTTCGAGGTCTCCCGCCAGGGGCGGTTTCTTCGCCTGACCGCCAAGGAGTTCTCCCTCCTCGAGTACCTGATGACTCGGTCGGGCCAGGTGCTCTCGCAGGAGACCCTGCTGGAGCACGTGTGGGATGAGGCCGCCGATCCCTTCACCAACACGGTGCGGATGACCCTCTCCAACCTGCGGAAGAAACTGGGGGACCCGCCGGTGATACACACGGTCGCCGGGCGCGGCTACGTGCTGGCGCGCGACACCTAACCCGGCTCATGAAACTGCCCCAAGTCTTCTCCTCGATCCGGTTCCGCCTCTCTGCGCTCTCCTCCTTCGTGGTGTTCGTGCTGGGTTCGGCGGCGGTTATCTCCATCTTCTTCGTCATCCGCCACGGCCTTCGCCACGAGCGAGTGATGGGTCTGGTGCTGACCCCGGGGGAGACCGTTATCCGCGACGGGGTCCGTTACATCATTCCCCAACTCGAGATGCGCCAGTTCGCAACGGTGGAGACCGTGTTGCGGGAACGCATCCTCGAGGGCATGACCGGTCTGATCCTGTGGGCCCTGGTCTGCATCTTCCTGGTAAGCCTCCTGATGGGATGGTTCCTGGCCGGACGGAGCCTGCGTCCCATCAACCGGATCGCCGAGGTGGCCGAGAACATCCAGGCGCAAGACCTCACCCGACGCATCAACCTCTCGGGACCCGATGACGAATTGACCCGGCTGGCGGGTACCTTCGATGCCATGCTGGACCGGCTGAGCGGGTCGTTCCGACTGCAGCAACAGTTCCTGGCTTCAACTTCGCACGATCTCCGCAACCCCCTGGCGGTCATCCGCTCCAACCTGGAGGTGAGTCTGGAGGACCCCGATGCCACCGTGGAGGACTGGAGGGAGACCGGAGAGGTGGTGGCCCGGGCCGCCCACAAGATGTCGGAGATGATCGACCGGTTACTGGAGGCGGCCCGGCTGGAGGTCGGATTCTCCAGAATCTCGGAATTGAACCTGGCTGATCTGGTGAGGGCTACCGCCCAGTCTTCGGCGGCTCTGGCCGAGGAGAACGAGGTGACCATCAGGGCGAAGGCCGATTCAACGCCGGTCTCGGCCGACGGCCTGGCCTTGGGCAGGATTCTGGAGAACCTGCTGGACAATGCCCTGGTGGCCTCACCGGCCGGCGCCACCATCGAGTTGGGGTGCGGTGAGACGGACGGTTGGGCCTGGATGACGGTGGCGGACCGGGGGCCCGGCCTGGACCTCGAACTGATTTCGGGTGATTCCCACGTGGGAGGGGGTCTGGGTCTGGCGATCACTCGCCATCTGGCGGAGTCCCATGGGGGGAGGCTTGATGGTCACCTGAGGGAGGGAGGAGGGACCGTGATGGTGGTGTGGATACCCTCCCGGAAGGTCTCCGCGGTTGATGCCCCGCCCGCGATCATTCCTTTGAGTTGACCGGCGCCGCCCCCTTTATCGCAGCTTTACCATACACTTGGACACACTGCCCCAATAGATGACTCAAGACACACCCTCCGAAGACCCCCGCGCCGAAGAAGGCTCCGCACAGGTCTCCGGCTCAACACGCCCTGACAATGAGAACCGGGAGGCTGTGGCGAATCAGGAGGTTGCCGCCGGGAACGAGGAGGGTGGAGAGAGCCTGGTTGCCAACGCGGGGGGCGCCGATGATGGTGAGCCGCGGTCCCATGGCGAAGATGAGGGGGGCCACGAACCTGCTGATGATGGGCTTGAAGGAGAAGATCCTGATCCCGACGAGGAGGTCTCCCTCTTCCTGACGGAGGGCGAAGGGCGTCCCCGGCGCCGGGAGAGGAGAACCTTCCGCGACATGGGCTGGAAGATGATGGCCGCAGCGGGGGCGTTGCTGGTCCTGGCCGGGTTCATCGCAGGGATGCTGTTTCCCGATTCGGGAGAGACCGGCGCCCTGGTGGTTGCCGAGACCGCCACCACCACGACAGCCCCGCCGCCCACCACGACAGCCCCGCCGCCGCCCACCACAAGAGTCGAGCAGGACTCGACCACCACATCCTCGGAGTCCACCAGCACAACGATTGCGCCGACCACCACAACCGTTACGCTGCCGCCGGTCGAACCTCCCGATCTGGTGGAAACGGACGAACCGGTCTCCGACGTGGCCGACCGGCTGGTACCTTCCGTGGTTCACCTGGAGCTTTCCAGTGACAATCTCCTGGAACAGGGAGCGGGCAGCGGAGTGATCTTCAGGAGCGACGGATACATCCTCACAGCGGCTCATGTGGTCGAGACAGCGGTGGACGGATCGGCTGATTTGACGGTCAGGCTTACCAATGGCGACCGGCTGCCCGGAGCGGTGGTGGGCTCCGATCCCGACAGTGATGTGGCGGTGGTGAAGGTGGACCGGTCCGGCTTGACGCCGGCCGAGTTGGCCTTGGACGAGCCTCCCAGGGTCGGGCAGATGGTGGTGGCAGTGGGAAGCCCCTGGGGTCTGGTGTCGTCGGTGACGTCGGGAGTGGTTAGCGCCACCGACCGGATAGTCGACGGCAGGCTTCTCATCCAGAGTGACGCGGTCCTGTATCCAGGCAACTCCGGGGGTGCCCTGGCGGATCGCTACGGTATTGACGGGTGGGAGAAGGCGCACAAAGCGCT
>CAYWGY010000065.1:0-4042 GCA_964458055.1 uncultured Acidimicrobiaceae bacterium
CCAGGCATTCCGCCAGCCGCACTGGTAGAAGTTGAACGGGCGGATGGCGTCGAACAGGGGAGCCGTGCCCCACGAGTAGTTGAACGCCTGCCCGTTCCAGTCGGCGCCGTCGGTACCCAGGAAGTAGGGCAGCCAGGCTCCCCGGAAGTCGATCGGCGTGATGGTGACGTTTACCCCCACTTCGGACAGGTAGCCGGCCATAGCGTCGTAGATCTCGGTATCGGCCGGGAAGGAACCGAGGGTCATCTCGGCTTCCATGTCGAAGCCGTCGGCATAACCTGCTTCGGCCAGGAGTTCGAGGGCCTTGTCGGGATCGTAGGGGTAGACCATCCGGTTCGGGTCGTGACCGTTCACGCCCGCCGGCGGGTAGAGGCCACCCGAAGGGGAGAGTCCGCCGGTGAGAGCGGCCCGGATTGCTTCCTTGTCCACCGCGTAGTTGAGCGCCTGTCGTACCCGGACATCCGCCAAGGGGCCCCCGTGCTTGGTTATGAAGGCCACTGCCAGCACCTGGCCCCTGGTTGCCGAGTAAACGGTGAACCCGTCATCGGTCAAGGATTGGGCCAGATCGGGGCTGGGTGACTGGGCTACATTGATCTGCCCGGACTGGAGGGCCTGAACCCGGGACGCGGGGTCGGGGAGGTTGACGAATTCCAGCGTGTCCACTCCGGGTTGGCCTCGCCAGGAGCCATCCCAGGCTTGGAGGACGATCTTGTCATCGCCCCACTCCGAGACCACGTATGGCCCCGTGCCCACCGGCTGGCGGGCGAATCCCTCGGGTCCCGCCTCGGCGAAGTAGGCCGGGGGAAGGATGTAGGCGATGGAGATGGCAGAAGCCAGGAGGGCGTTTGGAGCGGAGGTGACGATCTCCACGGTGCTGTCGTCCACCGCGGTCACCGAGTCGATGTAGCTGTAGTTGTTGGCGTTGGCAGAATAGGTTGCCCTACCTTCCTCGGAGAGAATCACCGCGAAGTTGGCTTCCACGGCGGCGGCGTCCAGCGGCTCGCCGTTGGAGAAGGTGACTCCCGAACGGAGGTTGAAGGTCCAGGTCATGTTGTCGCTTGCCACCGTCCATGACTCCGCCAACCAGGGCTGTGCGGCGCCGTCGGGTCCGATCCGGGTGAGTCCGTCGAAGATGTTGCTCCACACGTACTGGCCTGGTGAACCAGCGCCAAGATATGGCATGCCGGAGGGCGGCATGTTCCCCACTCCCACCGACACCGTCACCGGCTCAGGGGGAGCTTCGGTGGTGGTAGTGGTCTCCTCCGCCATGGCCTCGGTGGTGGTGGTGGGCTCCTCTTCCATGGCCTCGGTGGTGGTAGTGGTCTCCTCCGCCATGGCCTCGGTGGTGGTGGTAGGCGAGGATGTCGTGGCGGGCTCGGCGGCGGTGGCCGGCGTTTCTGCTTCGTCGTCGCCGCAGGCTACAGCGACCAAAGCCATGACGACCAGAAGGGCGATGAGGGCTTTCGAGCCTCTCTTGAACATGGTTCCTCCTTTTTGCTAGTTAGCCTAACTAATAATCTGGGAAGGTTACCTGCCCGGGTGCTTTCAAGACAACGAAAGTGGGGAAATTAATGAGCGGACCATCCTTGCTTCTGATCCTGCACATACTGCTGCTTGTGGCCTGGCTGGGCATCGATGTCGGGGTGTTCACCTCGAGTTTCGTAATGCGGCGTCCAGGATTGTCCACCCAGACCAGGACAACAGTCCGCCGCCTGATGCTCTCCTTGGACCTTGCTCCCCGGCTCTCCTTGATTCTCATGATTCCGGTGGCTCTCGGTCTCAGCCGCGCCACTGGATGGGGCTGGGCCGACATTGACGAATCGGTGTTCTGGATAGTGGGACTTCTTGGCGCCGTGTGGGCCGGCCTGTCAGTGGTGTCGGTTCGGAGAGGGATCGTGGGTTCGGTACCGAACTGGGTGAACAGATTCTCCTCGCTGGACCAGGGTTTGCGGGGGTTGGCGTCCTTGTTCTTCCTCATAAGCGGCCTGTGGTCCCTGATGGGTGATGGACCGTGGCTGGCGGGGTGGGTGGCCTGGAAGTCGACCCTTTTTGGCGTCATCATCTCTTTGGGGCTCTTGATACGCAGAGCCGCTGGTCGGTATCGCCCGGCGTTGTTGGAATTGCTGGAGCAAGGGGAGAGTCCACAGCGATTGGCATTGGTGAATCGCCGCATCAGGGGCGTCTATCCACTGGTGCTCGCCGTTTGGGTGCTGCTGGTGGCAATGGTGATCCTGGCGGTCGTACGACCGTGAATCCCGCCCGGGTCGACTTGGTGCTTAAAGGGGGCACGGTCATCACCATGGACCGCAACCGGCGAATACTGGATCCTGGATGGATATCGGTGAGCGATGGCAAGATTGATCAAGTGGGAGAGGGTGAACCGCCGGCTGCCAATCGGATCGTTGAGCACACCGGTGACCTGCTGCTTCCCGGTTTCGTCAACACTCATGCCCACACGCTGGGGTGTTTCACCCGAGGAATGGGGGGAGACCGGTTCCCGGCACCGGGATCCTCCTCCCTTCCGGCCACGTCGGCCATCCGGCTGGTGATGGGAGAGGAGCAAGCCTATGCGGCGGCGCGCCTGGCCCTGGTGGAGATGCAACTGTCGGGAGTGACCGCCACCACCGATTCTCTCACCTCCCTTCGGGGACGGGAATCCCAGATCGACGGTGTGCTGCGCGCTTTCCGGGAGTCCGGCATGTACGGGGTCTTTTATCGAGCATCGGTCGACCGCACCGGGATCTTCCCCGCCGGCACCTACGACTCCATTGAACTGGCCGCCTCGGAGTTGGACCGTCTTCGTTCCGAGTGGGCGGGACCGCGTCTGAACATCGGTCTGGAGCCGCTGGCAATGCACCGGGTAACCCACTCCCTCCTGCGGGATCTGATCGAGTTGGCGTCGGATCGAAACGCTCCCCTGGCCCTTCACGGTCCCTACTCGGGGGTGGCCGCCCAACATTGTATCGATCGCTGGGGCCGGTCGGTTGTCCGGGTCATGGCCGATTTGAACGGCCTGGGTCCATCACTCCTCATGCATCATCCCGTGGTGGTGGATGAGAGGGACATCTCTCTGTTGGCCGACCATGAGGTGGCCGTTTCGGTGTGTGCGGTCGGCAACATGCTGATCGGAGTGGGACCCGCCCCGCTCCCTGCCCTGTTGTCCGCGGGAGTCAGGGCCAGCCTCGGGCTGGACCAGCCCAACGACGGCCACGACATGTTCCAGCTGATGAAGATGACGATGCTGGCCCAGCGCACTATGAGAGGCGACAACTGGGGTACACCCACGCAGATGCTGGAACTGGCGACGGCAGCCGGGGCCGCGGCGCTGGGCGCTCCGGTCGGATCGTTAGAGCCCGGGAAGTGGGCCGACCTGGTCGTGATGGACGGTGACCATCCCACCATGCATCCTCGGCCCGCCGCCACATCCAACCTGGTGCTCGCCTCCGGACCCCAGGCCATCCGCTCCGTTTACGTCCAAGGGGAGAAGGTGGTGGAGTCGGGCCGTCACCTGGTCTGGGATATCGCCCAAGTCACCGGGGCGGTTGACGAAGCCTTCCAGGCATGCCAACATCGATGCGGCTTGAGCGACCGACCCTGAGGACCAGCCACCGAAAGGCGCCCCCCTCTGAAAGAACCGCCTCGGGATAGACGCGGTTTCGGGCTAGGCGACCGGGTTCTGAGTTTCGGTAACGTGGCGAGGGGGCCCATCGGGCGAGACCAGTCTTCCTCCCGAGTCTCCCACGACCTGGCCTCCGGTGAACACGGTCCGGCCTCGGGACAGGGTGGTGTTCACCCGGCCCCGCAGTTCCATTCCATCGTAAGCCTTGCCGCTTCCTCCCGACCTGCTCAAAAAGCGCGCCGAGTCCACGGTCAACCCACCGTCGGGATCCACCAGCACTATGTCTGCATCCGACCCCGGCGAGATCGTTCCCTTACGGGGATAGATGCCGAACAGCTTGGCCGGGTTGGCGGTCATCACTTCCACGGCTCTTTCCAGCAGGAAGCGTCCGGTCAAACCGGCGGAGACCATGGTTGGGACCAG
>CAYWGY010000065.1:4052-6307 GCA_964458055.1 uncultured Acidimicrobiaceae bacterium
GTAGTCGGCGGCCGGTTTCTCTTCGGGGGTGAAGGGAGCGTGGTCGGAGGCCACCACCGAAAGGGCGCCCTCGGATAGGGCCTTCCACAGGTAAGCGACATCCTCGGCCGGCCTGATGGGGGGTCCCACTTTAACGAAATTCCCGAACCGGGGGATGTAGGACTCGTCGAATAGCAGGTAGTGCGGGCAGGTCTCGCCGGACAGGTCCACTCCCAGGAATTGGGCAGCCTCCACCTCTTCGGTGGCCAGGCGGGAGGTGATGTGGACAATGTGGGCAGGGATGCCGAGATCACGGGCAATGGTGGCGACCAGGGCTACTGCCGCAGCCTCCACCATGGGGGGCCGAGACGGGTTTCCGAAGCGATCGGGATCTCCGCGGAAGCGTTCCATCATCTGTTGGCTTTCGGAGTGGACCGCGCACCGGAGACCGGTGGCGCTCACCGTTTCCAGGCAGTCGTAGATGTGTCCTGGCTCCGAGGCACACAGGCCGTCGAATTCGTCCACCCGCTCGGGCGGGGGATTGTGGGTGAACAGCTTGAAACCGATGGCGCCCGATTCGGCCATAGCCTCCGCCCGGGCCGGATCGGTGATCCCCGCACCCGAGTAGAGAGCGAAATCCACAATGCTCTCGGCCTCCCCCAGATCCCGCCGCATCGCAAACGCCTCGGGGGTGCTGCACGGCGGGTTGGAGATGGGCATCTCGAACAGGGTTGTGATGCCAGACGAAGCGGCCGCCCGGGACTCGGACGCAAAGGTGGCTCGCTCGGGGTGGCTGGGTGCCCGGCAGTGGAAATGGGCGTCCACCGCGCCGGGCAGCACCAGCAAACCCGAGGCGTCAATCTCGCGTCGTGCGGGTCCCAAGCCGCCGGAAGGAGAGACTTCGGTGATGAGCTCGCCCTCCACCCCGACGTCAGCGGGATAAGAGCGGCCATCGCTCACCACCGTTGCACCGACGATTCTCAGATCAAGCACTGATACTCCTAGATCTCCTCGGTGTGTCCTGTCAGTGTCTCAGGCCCGCCGATAGCCGATGTCGGGACCGGGTCCCCAGCGGGTACCAATACCTTCGATGTCCCGGCCGGGTTGGGTGTATCCACCTTCGGAGGAGAATGCCAACTGCCCTCTTACGAACACTCGTTTGACATCCTTCATGTGGTCGAGAGAGGCCAGAGGGTCGCCTCCCAGGGCCACCACATCGGCAGTCTTGCCTACCTCCAGGCTCCCCAGTTGCTCTTCGAGACCCAGGAGTTTGATACCGCGGCGGCAGATGGACTGGAGCGCGTCCAGGTTGTCTGGACAAACTCCGATCTCAACCATGAATTTGAGTTCCTCCGCAATGGCGTAGTGGGGGACCACCGGGCTTCCGGCGTCGGTGCCGAACACGATGGGGATCCCCGCCCGGGCGGCGGCCACGTTGCCGGCAAAGCGGGACTTGTCGGCCATCTGGTCCTTGCGCCGCTCAACGTCGGAGACGGTCATTCCGAAGTCCAACCCGAACTTGACCTGCTGCACCAGCGGTGAGAAGGTTGTCACGATGGGAATGCCCTTATCCACCAACTTCTCGATGGTGGCAGGAGTCATCGATCCGCCGTGCTCGACGCAGTCCACTCCGGCGTCGACGACGCGGGAGATGGCTTCGTCAAAGGTGGCATGGGCAGTCACCTTCATCCCGTTCTGATGGGCCTCCTCGCACATGGCCCGAAGTTCGTCCATGGTGAACTGCACCTCTTCGTGGGAACCCATGATTTTGATCCACTCGGCGCCGGCCTTGAACTGTTCCCGGATGGCCTTCCGAACTCCGTAGATCCCGTCGGCCTCCCGGCAGCACCACCAGGTGTGCCCGCCGGTGGTGCAGATGGCCCGTCCATTGGGAAACAGGCGGATCCAGGGCGCCCAGCCGTTGTCGATGGCAATCTTGGCGTCGATGTTGGCATTGTTCATGCCCAGATCGCGGATCGTGGTGACCCCGGCTGACAGGGTCCGGTGGATGTTCATCACGGCCTTCATGGCATTGACTGCCGGTGACTCGTTGGCCTGGTCCTCCAGGTCGTGGGTGCCGTCCCAGCCCAGGTGGACGTGGCAGTTGGCCATGCCCGGCAGGAGGTACATGCCGGAGAGATCTACGACGGTGTCTCCCGGTTGGGCTTCGGCTGCTCCCACCGAGACGATCTGTTCGCCGTCGATGACCAGGTCCTGTTGCTCCGATGGTCCGCCGTCGAGGTTTACGACGACGCCGCCTCTGAGGATTGTGCTCA
>CAYWGY010000065.1:6317-11402 GCA_964458055.1 uncultured Acidimicrobiaceae bacterium
TCTTTCCCAGGCGGCGGAGGGCGGTGCCCACCGCAGCCAGGTTGGGGAGAGTCAGTTCCGAGTAGTTGCGGGAGATCATCACGCCTTCCGCACCACCTTCGAACGATGCCTCCACCATGGCTTCGCAGTCAGCCGGACTGATGTCGCGAGCCACCGTTTCCACTCCCAGTCCGATGCCGGGATACACGGCCACCTCGGGGCCGCACGCTTCCACGTAACGGCGGGTGAAGTCGGCCACGTACTGGGGGCTGAAACCGGTGGGGGGCAGGTCTTCGAAGGGCGCCTCGTCCAAGCCGAGGATCTTGTAGAGGATGGGAGTCCACTCGGCTGGACTGGCGTCGCCCAGGATGGTCTGGCAGAGGTTGGTGACGAACTTGGCAAACCGCGCTCCTCCCGGTGCGTTGTAGAACACCGGCTTGAGCCAGTCGGCGTACAGCTTGTACTCGGCCGGATCGTGGGCCGCCCGCAAGAGCGGGTTGAAAGTGTTGATCATCTGCCAGATCCCGAAGCCCACCTGGTAGTCGTCGCCGAAGAAGCGGACCAGCCCGGAGATCTCGCGGTAGAGATCCTTGTGGCCGTCCCACCACAGCTTCTGCCACTGCGACACCTCGGGGTACTCGAAGAGATGTCGCAGGAAGGTGATCAACTTGCCGTCACGGGGTTCGTACCCACCCCGAACTGCTTTCAGGTAATCACTGATCTTCCGGTAACCCTCGGCGGCGCGCCCGGCGTCGATATTGCGGCGGTGGGCCTCGGAGCGACAGTGAACGCAGAAGCAGGTGGGGACCTCGTCGCTGACGATCATGGACGACAGTGGGTCCTCGCGCTCTATTCCCCACAGCATCCCGTTCAGGTCGTACTCGTTCAGCCAGTTGTCGATCACCCCGAACCACCAGTTCCGGTAGTTGGGGTTATAGAGACACGGGCGGCTGGCCTTGCGACCCCACGGGTCGATCTCCAGCACCTGGGCAAACCCGGGCTGCCAAAGCGGCTTGGGATTGACGTGGGCAGTCTCGCAGTAGTAGGGGAAGACTTCCATGCCTCGTGCTCTGGCGGCAGGGATGACGTCTCCCAGGATGTCCCAGCCCTCGTAGAGGGGGTCGGGAGCAGTGAAGTCCTTGATGGTGGTGCCGTGGTAGTAACGGGAATCGGGCGGGAAGAAGGCGCCACCCTGCAGGTTGTCGGGCTCCTGCCCGCCGTGGTCGGGGTAGTCGCCGCTGCCGGAGCGTCCGGCGTTGCCCCGCGCCCACGAGAGAGCGGAGATGAAGATGGCGTTCACCCCGGCCAGTTCAGTGAAGATGTCGAGGGTTTCCTCGATGCCCTCGTCGATGAAACTGATCCCTCCCACCTGCATGCCGACGAATGTCTGTTCGCTCATGGTGCTGCTCCATGTCGGCGCCTGATGACCCTCCCGGCGGAACCCAGTTCCAGGGCCACATTGTCTCCGGCGGGTGTGCCGGCGGTGTGGGGAGTCATCAGAAGGTTGGGGGTGTTTCGCAGCGGACTATCCGGGAGGATGGGCTCCCACCAGAAGACATCAAGGGCTGCCCCAGCCAGATGCCCGCTGTGCAGGGCGGCCATAAGGGCATCCTCGTCCACCAGACGCCCGCGGGCGGTGTTGACGAAGAAGGACCCCTTGGGCATGAGGGCGAACTCCCGGGCTCCCATCATCTTCTCGGTCTCGGGCACGAACTTGTTGTGCAAAGAGACGCAGTGGGATTCGGCCAGAAGTTCGTCGAAGGGCAGGTAGCGGATTCCCAACTCGGCTTCTTCCTGGGCCGAGAACCGGGTGCGCTTGTAGTAGACCACATCACATCCAAAGGCCACCAGCAGCTTCGCCGCCACCAGTCCGATCTGGCCCACGCCGACCAAGCCCACCGTCTTTCCCAGCACCGCCTCGAACAGATCGAGACCGACCCAGTTGTAGGAGTAGTTCAACTGATCGGTGACGAAGGGCTCCATGCCCTCAACTATCACGCCGTCCATGAGGCGCTGGTTGGCGATGGGCAAGCGCTTGAAAAGCGCCAAGATCATCATCACCGTGTGTTCGGCCACACTGGTCGGCCCGGGGTTCACCACCGTTTCGGTCCACACACCCATCGAGTCGCAGATCTGCGGAGAGACGGAAGCGCCCCCCGAGTCGATGGTGACTATTCCCCGCAGCGAGGAGAGTGCCCCCAACTGGTCTTCGTCGATGCTCTCCTGTCTGAGGACCAGGTAGTCGGCCTGGCCGATGGTGGCGGAGGATATGGCGTTCTCCAGCACCGTAGTCCCCGGGGGAAGAGCCTTTTGGAGAGAGGCAACCTGGGCGGAGGAGTACTCCTCGACCAGGGCAACCGCCGGGCCGCTCACTTGCCGCTCCGGCAGTCGTTCCACAACCGGGTGAAACGCTCCATGGCTTCGTGGAGTTGATCCCTGGGCGCCAGGTAGGAGATCCGGATGTACTTGACCGCTCCCGAGGCGAATATGTTGCCTGGTGAGAACAGGATCCCGTAGTCGACCGCTTTGTCGGCAAACGAAACCGCATCCATCCCGGAAGCGGAGATGTTGGCGAAGAAATAGAACCCGCCCTTGGGCTCTCCGTAGGTGACCCCCAGCTTGTCGAAGGTCTCCCTCATCACGGCCCGACGCTCGTGATACTCCTCCATCATCTCCGACAGGAAGTCCTGGGGTCCCTCCAAGGCAGCCAGCGCGCCGTGTTGGGAAGGCAGGGATGTGGAGATGCTGAGCGAGTGCCGTGGCTCGGTGGCGGCCAGGATGTAGTCGGCCGGACCCGCCATGTAGCCCACCCGGAATCCCGTCATGCTGTAAGCCTTGGAAAACCCGTTGATGGTGATGGTGCGGTCCCACATGCCGGGAATGGTGGCGAAGCTGACGTGCTCGAACCCGTCGTACACCACCTTCTCGTACAACTCGTCGGAGATCACCACCAGGCCGGGGTGGGCGCGCACCACATCGGCGATGGCGTTCAGCGTCTCCTCGGTGATTACCCCGGCAGTGGGGTTGTTGGGAGTGACCAGCACCAGCAGCTTGGTCTTGTCGGTGATGGCCGCCTCGATGGCCTCGGGCTTCAACTCGAAGTCCTCTTCCTCGACGGTGGGTACGTACACGATCTTTCCACCGGCCATGATGATGTTGGCCGGATAGGCCATATAGTGGGGGGTGGCCAGCAGAACCTCGTCGCCGGGATCCAGCAGGGTCTGCAGGCTCACCGCCATGGACTCCTGGGCGCCGGCGGTCACCAGGATCTCGGACTCGGCGTCGTATTCAAGGTTGTTGTCCTTCTTGAATTTGCGAGCTATGGCTTCCCGCAATTCGATCATGCCCCCAGGAGGGGTGTAGCCGATGTGACCCGTGTCCAAGCAACGCTTGGCGGCTTCTACGATGTGGGAGGGCGTAGGGATGTCCGGTTCCCCTCTCACCAGGCGGATGATGTCGTCGCGGTCCTGCACCTTCCGCATTATCTGGAAATAGGGCGACTCGTGGCCGCCCCGAATGCGAAGGGTGCGCTCGGCTAGCGCTGATCTCAGTGTGCTTTGGCTCATTGGGGCTC
Source organism: uncultured Acidimicrobiaceae bacterium (assembly GCA_964458055.1). Classification (GTDB taxonomy): domain Bacteria; phylum Actinomycetota; class Acidimicrobiia; order Spongiisociales; family ZC4RG35; genus Bin76. Next base: position 9,871 of record CAYWGY010000065.1, read on the forward strand.
CATATCTGAAACTATCGGGTTGTTCGGGGGTGTGGGAGAATCAAAGATCTATGTAGGGGTCAGCCGCCCAATTCGGCATAGCGACGCATGCCCTCTGCTATGCCCACCGGGTTCCATCCGAGTTCTTCGCGGGCTTTGTCGCAGGAGATTGTGGTGGCCCGGTCGGGGGTGGCGTCGATTAGCATCTCGGCGTTTTCGTCCACCTTCACGCCGAAGGCGTTCACGGCTGCCTCCAGCACGTCGCTGAAGGGAATCGGGTCGCCGGAGGAGAATGCGAAGGCGCGGCTTCCCATTTCCCCGGAGAAAAAGCTGTAAGCGCCTTCCGCCACATCGTCAACGAACACCCAGTCGCAGCGATCTTCCATGCCGATGACTCGCACTGCAACGCCGTCCAGGGCAGCATCGGCGAGTTGCTTGGCCTGGGTGACGAAGGGGCGCGTGTTGCGGAACTCTTCGGCGGGTCCGTACATGGAGGTGGGCCGGATGGCCCCGGCGTCGAAGCCGAACATATCGGCATAGCGGAACAGCATGATCTCAGCGGCCAGTTTTGCCGAACCGTAAAGCGAGAAACCTCCGTCGGCGTCCTCCTCGGCCAGGACCTCTTCTTCAAACTGGTTGTACACCCCGGCCGAGGAGATGAACAGGAACTTGCCCACGTTCTCCTTGCGGGCGAACTCCAGGGCATTGAGGGTTCCGGTCAGGTTCACCCGGACAAGCTTGGACGGATCTTCTCGGGCTTCCTGGATGCTGGGCGTCAAGGCAGCGGCATGAACGATCCCGTCCACCGGGCCCGTGACCTGCGTCGACCAGGCATCCGGGTCTCCTACATCCAACACCACATATTCGATGCTGCCCTCGGGGGCGCCCGATCGGGGAGCGAAGTCCTCAGGAGGTAGGACGTCCGCCGCCACCACCTGTTCTCCTCCCCGAGCGAAGGCCCGCGCCAATGCTCTCCCGAAGAACCCTCCTGCTCCTGTAACCAGTACTCTCATCTCGCCTCTTGCTTCCCTTCTCCTGCGCCGACGGCCAGGTGTGGTTTGATTCTTGGCCCGATCCGACACCTTCGCAGGCGACGGTATACCGGAACCTCGCCTAAATATACTTACCCAAAACCGGGGGCAACCCTGTTCCGCAGGCAACCTCCACAACACGACCGGCCACCTCCCACGAAAGGCTAGAGCATCTTGAACTTGCACGATCCCTTCTACGATCTGTTCCCCCGTCCCTCCTTTCCCTCCGTCGCACCGGGAAAGACTGCCCTACTCACCATCGACCTCCAGTATCTCGACGCCCATGCCGAGGGATGGATAGGCCGGATTGCCCAAGACGCCGGCAAGCCGGAGATCATGCAGGAGCGGTGGGACAACATCAACGCCATCCTGCCGAATGTCAGCCGGTGCCAGGACGCCTTCCGGGCCGCCGGAGAGGAGGTCATCCATGTCCGGGTCGCCTACCGGACGTCCAACGGCAGGGATGCGGGCAAGGCGTTCATGCCCGATGCAGACCTCGAGCCGGTGCCCCGCGACGACCGT
>CAYWGY010000066.1:0-6002 GCA_964458055.1 uncultured Acidimicrobiaceae bacterium
GGAATATGGATGCGTGGTGTGGGTGGGAGCAGAAGGGGCGGCGCCGGCCCGCGCCGACATGAAAACCGAACGGGTGGAGGGAGCCTTGCTGCCCGGCATGGTGAACATCCACTGCCACACACCCATGGTGCTCCTCCGGGGCGCCGGGGAGAACCTGCCGGTGGACCGGTGGCTGCACGAGGTGATGTGGCCGCGGGAGGCCCGCCTCACCCCCGAGGATGTGGAGGTGGGCATGGCGGGAGGGGCCGCCGAATTGCTGGCCGGTGGGGTTACCACGTCACTGGAGATGTACTTCTACGGCGAGTCCGTAGCCGCCGGAGCCACCTGGGCAGGATTGCGCTCCGTGATAACCGCTCCTCTCATCGAAGACCCCAAGCTGAGGCCGCTGTTCGGTTCCTGGGATGACCAGTTGGCTCAGATGGCCGAACTCGCCCGGCATTGGGAGGGAAGCGACATGATCCAGGTGGGAATCGGACCCCACGCCGTCTATTCGCTCTCCGAACAGTCCCTTCTTGGAGTGGCCGAGGCCGCGGCCGCCAACGGAATGCTGGTCCACATCCACGTCGACGAACAGGAATGGGAAGTGGAGGCGGTGCAAAAGAAGACGGGGATGTCGGCGACCGCCTTCCTGTCGGAAGTGGGCATCCTGGATTCTCCCACGGTGGCCGCCCACTCGGTGTGGATCACGAGAGACGACATCGACCTTCTTGCCGAGGCGGGAGCGGGAGTGGCCCACTGTCCCTGCTCCAACAGCAAGCATGCCTCGGGCATCGCCCCGGTGCCCGAGATGCGGGCGGCTGGGATCCCGGTGGGCATCGCCACCGACGGACCGGCATCCCACCACCGCCTGGACATGTTCGAAGAGATGCGGATGGCCATGCGCCTGGCGCGCATCCGCTTCCAGGACGCCGCCGCCCTCCTCCCCCGGGACGCCCTGGCGATGGTGACCAGGGAGGCTGCAGATGCCCTGGGAAGGCCCGACCTGGGAAGGCTCGCTCCCGGAAACGCCGCCGACATGATCGCGGTCTCCACATCCGACCCGGCCTTCGGCCCGGTGGTCCCCGGAGATGACGACCTAATCTCACGGCTGGTGTGGTCGGGCTCTCCGGCGTCGGTGCATTCCTCGTGGGTGGGAGGAAGACAGGTGATGTCGCAAGGAAAGGTCCTGACCGTCGACATGGCGGCGGTGGCCGAGGACATCTCACGGCGCGCCGCCCGCCTGGCGACGGGATGAACGCCGGAGACGTCATAGCCCTGCTGGGCCTGGAGCCCCTCCCCGAGGAAGGGGGCATGTGGACCCGGATCTGGCTCGACGACCATGCCAGCGCCATCTATTTTCTGATGCAACCCGGGGACTTCTCCGCCATGCACCGCCTCGACGCCCCCGAGATCTGGCACCACTACCTGGGCGCTCCCGCCGCCATGCTGCTGTTGCATCCTGACGGATCCGTCGACCGGCCGGTCCTGGGCAAGGATTTGGAGGGAGGCCAGCGCCCCTGCGTCACCGTACCCGCCGGAGTATGGATGGGAGCCTCCACCCTGGGAGAGTGGAGCCTGGTGGGCGCCACCATGGCGCCTGCGTGGAATCCCGACCGCTTCGAACTGGGTGACCGCCACCTCCTCACGGACCGCTATCCCGAGGCGGAGGCCAGGATCGCCGAACTCACCCGCAGCCATCCGCTCCCATGAGCCTGGCCTCACCCGCATCCATGCTGGACCTCTCGGGGATGGTGGTGGCTGTCACCGGCGCCGGCGGAGGGATCGGCCGGGGCATCGCCCGGCGCTTTTCCGAGGCGGGCGCCTCGGTGGTGGCCCACACCCGCACCACCGACCTGGAGCCGCTGCTGGAGTCCCTGCCCGGCCCCGCCGCCGAGGTCGCCGCCGACCTTCGTTCCCCCGAGGGGCCCCGACATGTGGTGGAGGCCGCGGTGGCGTCCTTCGGCAGACTCGACGCGCTTGTCAACAACGCCGGGGTGTTCAGCGGCGCCTCGATGGCAGAGATGACCGATGGGGAGTGGCAGGAGATGCTGGACGTCAACCTGACGGCCGTGCACCGGCTCACGCAGGCCGCGGCCACCCATCTCATGACACGGGGCGCCCCCGGCTCGATAGTCCACATCGCCTCCATCGAGGGAAGCCAGCCAGCTGCCTTCCACGGCCACTATTCCGTCTCCAAGGCGGGGGTGATCATGCATGCCCGGTCGGCGGCGCTCGAGTTCGGCGCCCATGGTATCCGCGTGAACACCGTCTCACCCGGTTTGATCCATCGACCCGGGATCGAGGAGCAATGGCCCGAGGGAGTGGCCCGCTGGCGGGCAGCCGCTCCCCTTGAGAGGCTGGGCGACCCCGAGGACATCGCCGACGCCTGTCTGTTCCTGGCCTCCCCCCTGGCGCGTTGGATAACCGGCGCCAACCTGGTGGTGGACGGGGGCGTCCTGGCCCACCCCACATGGTGACAGGGAGCCAACGGTGAGACTGGCGGATCGTGTCTACGTGGTAACCGGCGCCGGAGGGGGAATCGGCCGGGGCGTCACCCGGGCACTGCTGGAGGACGGCGCCGCCGGCGTTGCCATGGTGGACCTGTCAACGCCCTCGGAGGCCGCCTCGGGGATCGACCCGGAGAGTGCACACACTCTGGCGATGGCTGCGGACGTCACATCCACCGGCGACGCCCGCCGGGTTGTGTCGGAAACCGTGCAACGATTCGGGCGGCTGGACGGCCTGGTCAACTGCGCGGGAGTGGTGTTCCTCGACACCGCCTGGGATGCCTCGGCCTCGGACTGGAACCGCCAACTGGAGGTGAACGTCACCGGCTCATTCGTCTTCGCCCGGGCGGTGGGCGCCCACCTGCGCCGACACGGCGGCGGGGCGGTGGTCAATGTCAGTTCCAACTGCGGCAAGGCCGGCTACCCGAACATGGCCGCCTACAACGCCTCCAAGGCGGCGGTGCTGGGGCTTACCCGGTCGCTCTCGATGGAGTGGGCCGCCGACGGCATTAACATCAACGCCGTCTGCCCGGGCGGGGTGGACACTCCCATGCTGGCAGGGGTGGCCGAATGGCTCTCGCCCCGACTGGAAGTGCCTGCCGAGGAGCTCCTGGGACAGATGGGACCCGCCCAGATGGGACGCAAGATCAAGCCGGTGGAAGTGGGCAGGGTGATTGCCTTCCTGCTCTCCGACGATGCCCTGATCATCCGCGGCCAGGCGATCAGTATCGACGGCGGCGACACACCCTATTGATCTGAGAGGAGACTATTGGATGGCCGACCGGTGGAACGATGAGGTAGCTCCCCCTTCTTCCGACCCGCTGGCCGAGTGCGTCTACGGCTCCCGCCTCATCGGCTCCGATCCCCACATGGTGCTCCACGGTGGGGGGAACTCCTCGGTAAAAGCGCCTTTCTCTGACATCACCGGCAAACAGGTGGAGACCCTGTGGGTGAAGGGATCGGGATGGGACATGGCCAGCATCGAAAAGGGCGGCTTCGCTCCCCTCCCGATGGACCGCCTCCACGGACTGCTGGAACTTGCGAGCCTGTCGGACATCGAGATGATGAGGGAACTGTCGGCGGCCCGGCTGGACCCGGGCGCTCCCCAGCCGTCGGTGGAATCGCTGCTCCACGCCCTGATTCCCCACCGGGCGGTCCTCCACAGCCACGCCGACGCCATCGTCACCCTCACCAACCTCGCCGACGGCGCCGAGCGGGTGAGAGAGGTCCTGGGAGAGGGGGTGATGATCGTGCCCTACGTGATGCCCGGATTCGATCTTGCCCGGGTGATACGGGACCGCTGGCCCGACAGCGGCGACGCCTCCACCGGCATGGTGCTGATGAACCACGGCCTCTTCACCTACGGAGACACCATGCGGCAGGCATTCGAACTCCACACGGAGTTGATAGACCGCGCCGGCGCCTGGCTCGACATCCACGCTCCCCACGGTCCTGCGGAGTGCGACCCCCTGGGTCGGGTGGACCCCATGGAACTGGCCCGGGTCCGCCGAGACATCTCCGAGGCGGCCGGGCGTCCCATGATCTCCATCCGCCACGACTCGGCGGAAGTGGCCCGCTTCGCATCTCGCCCCGACCTCGGGTCTCTCGCCACCCGGGGACCGCTCACCCCCGATCACATCATCCGCACCAAGCGCACACCCATGGTGGGCCGGGACGTCCTCGGCTATGTCGAGGAGTACCACAACTACTACCGGCGCAATCTCGACAGGGCCCGCGGAGAGACCACCATGCTCGACCCGGCGCCCCGGGTGGTGGTCGATCCCAAACTGGGGATGCTGACGATCGGCGCAACCGCATCGGCAGCCACCGTGGCCGCCGACATCTACCACCACACCATGACCACGCTCATCCGATCGGAGGATCACCTGGGCGGCTACGTGGCGTTGCCCGAAGGCGACCTGTTCGAGGTGGAGTACTGGGAGTTGGAACAGGCCAAGCTGAAGCGTGGAGGGACCGCCCCCGAGTTCACCGGCATGGCCGCGGTGGTGACCGGAGCGGCGTCGGGGATAGGACGGGCCTGCGCGGAGGAACTCCTGAGCCGGGGAGCAGCGGTCACCGGCCTGGACATCTCCCCGGCGGTGGTGGACACCTTCGACTCCCCTGCCTGGCTGGGCCTGGAGTGCGACGTCACGAACCCCACCGCCCAGGCTGAGGCGCTCGAGAAGTCGGTGGAACGATTCGGAGGCGTGGACATCGTGGTGGTCTGTGCCGGGACGTTCTCGGGAAACGGTCCGATCGCCGATCTGGACCTCTCCGCATGGAAAAGGACGATGGAAGTCAACGTGGACGCAGCAGCCGACCTGTTTTCCCGGGTCCACCCATTCCTTCGGATGTCACCGGCCGGCGGGCGGGTGGTGGTGATCTCGACCCGGAACGTGCCTGCACCCGGGCCGGGAGCGGCCGCTTACTCATCCTCCAAGGCGGCGTTGACCCAGCTGGCGCGGGTGGCTTCCCTGGAGTGGGCCTCCGACGGAATCAGGGTCAACATCGTCCATCCCGACGCCGTATTCGACACGGGCATCTGGAACCAGGACCTGTTGGAGGCCAGGGCCGCCCAATACAATATGGATGTGCACTCGTACAAGCGCCGGAACCTCTTGCGGGTTTCCGTCACCTCCCGCAAGGTGGCCGAGGCGGTGGCGGAACTCGTGAGCGAGCGATTCGCGGCCACCACCGGAGCGCAGGTACCGGTTGACGGCGGAAACGAAAGGGTCATTTGAGATATGTTTCTTCCCATTCTTTGCGTGGAATCAGAGGAGGTGCCCGAAAGGATGCTGGTGGTCGGAGATCCCGATCGCGCCCGGCGGGCGGCCTCCCGGCTGGAGGACTCCACCCAGATAGGCCACTTCCGTGAGTACGTCACCCTGGCCGGATATCACCGGGGAACCCGGGTGGGAGTGACCTCCCACGGGGTGGGAGCGTCGGGCGCCTCGGTCTGTTTCGAGGAGTTGTTCCTGGCGGGAGTGCAACGGGTGATCCGAGCGGGTACCTGCGGAGGCATGCAGGATGACGTCCTGGACGGCCACCTGGTCATCGTCACCGGAGCGGTGCGGAACGAGGGCTACACGCCCCAGATAGTGCCCGAGGGCTATCCGGCGGTGTCATCGCCGGACGTCGTGGCGTCCCTCCGCCGGGCTGCCCGGGGTGTTGAGAATGTGCACGAGGGGATTGCGTTGACCAGCGCCGCCTTCTTCACACACGACATCCTCGGCTCTCCGATCCCCATGTGGCAGAAGACCGGCGTGAAGGCGGTGGAAATGGAGTGCGCGGCGCTGCTGGTGCTGGCGGGACTGGAGGGGAGACAGGCCGGCGCCATCCTGTCGGTCGACGGTAATCCACTGGCGGAGAAAAACGAGAACATGGACTATTACGACCCCCATCGAGATATCGTCCGGGACGCCGTCGGTCGCATGATCGACATCGCCTGGGACGCTCTGGTGGACGACCAGCCCCTCGCCTGACCCGACCGCCGCCAACCCTGCGAGCGGAACGGAC
>CAYWGY010000066.1:6102-11390 GCA_964458055.1 uncultured Acidimicrobiaceae bacterium
ACGAGAATCTCGCGAAAATCGCCCTGCCGGGCCCACCCCCGCCACCACCTTGCCGTGGGCGAGCGCGGCCAGTCCAGCCGGTGACATCCGATCGGAGCGGTGCGCCCGTCGTGGCGTGATTTGATCCCTTGACTCGGTCCAAGCGACGCCGGAACGGACCGTGCCGGTGTTTGGCTCCCGTCAGTATGGTGCTCCCGCAGTGACAGAATCCACCCCGGAGTCACTGGTTTTCTTGACACTCTCGCCGGCTACCCACCATTCCACCACGACCTACCCCTCACCGTTCCACCGGTCCGGCGCGAGTCGATCCGGAAGGCAACACCCCGGCGCCCGGCGGCCTTCTGTGAACCGCTTTACGGTCCCGGGTGTTCGAAGTCTCAGGCGGAGAACTCGAGGACCGGTTCGCCCAGCACCTCCGGTCGCGGTTCGATCCCGAGTCCGGGCCGGTCGGCGGCGGCCATACGGCCCTCCTTCCTCCGGGGAGCCCCGGTGGCGGTGGAGACGGTGACGTAGGAGTTGAAGTCGGTGGCTGCCAGGAGGAACTCCCCGGGTGTCGACTGTGCCAGGTGAGCGATGGCCGCAGTGGTGAAGTCGCATCCCCAGGGGTCCTCGATGATCATCGCTATGCCCGCGGCGACGCAGACATCCCGGAGGACCCGCGCCTTGGTCAGCCCGCCCACCTTGGAGATCTTGAGATTGATGGCGTCCATGGCGTCATTCGCCAACCCGGCCAGGAGAGTCTGCATGCCGGTGATGTTCTCATCGAGGACGAAGGGCTTGGCGGTGCGCCGGCGGACCGAGAGGCACTCGTCGAAGGTCCGGCAGGGTTGTTCGATGTACACATCGAGTCCCGCCACGGCGTTCACCACCCGCGCCGCTTCGTGACGCGTCCATCCGGTGTTGGCGTCGGCCACCAGGATGGCGCCGGCGGGCAGCGCCTGGCGAGCGGCATGGATGCGGTCGATATCGGCGTCCGGGTCCCCTCCCACTTTCAACTGGAATACCCGGTAGCCCTCGCGGTGGTACCCCGAGACGTTGGCCGCCATCTCATCGGCTCCCTGCTGGGAGATGGCCCGGTAGAGAGCGACATCCTCCTGGGCCCGACCTCCCAACAGGGTGGAGACCGGCACGCCGGTCGCCTTGCCCAGAATGTCCCAGCAGGCGATGTCCAGGGGCGCCTTGGCATGGGGGTGCCCCACCAGCGCGGCGTCCATGATCCTCGACATCTCAACAAGATTGGACGGGTCTCTCCCGATCAGATGCGGTGCCAACTCGGCGATGCCCGACCGCACTCCCAGGGCGTGAGCAGGCAGGTAGGCGGGACCCAGCGGGCAACTCTCGGCAAAACCCGAGATTCCGGCGTTGGTCTCGATCTCCACCACGGTGTCGTCGAAGACCTCCACGTAACGTCCGTCCGACCAGGTGTAACGCCCTTCCACCAGCGGGAGTTCCACCCGCCATGCCCGGATCGCGGTGATCTCCATCCCCACAGGCCCTATCCCGTGTTATTCGAACCGGACTGGTAGAAGCCGAGAATCAGCAACTCGGTGGCCACGTCGACCCGGCGAACGGCCACGCCGGCGGGTACCCGCAACTCCACCGGAGCAAAGTTGAGAATGGAAGTGACCCCCACCTCGACCAGGACATCGGCCGCTCCCTGCGCAGCCACCGCAGGGGTGGCGATCACCCCTATGGAGACCCGGTGCGCCGGCACATCCTCGGCCAGATGGTGGGGGTGGCGGATGACCCTCTCACCCACCTGCTGTCCGATCTTTCCCGGATCCGTGTCGTACATTCCCACCAGGGTGAGCCCACGGTTTGCGAACCCCTGGTAGTGAGCCAGCGCCTTGCCCAGATTCCCCATGCCCAGTATCACGATGTTGAGTGGGACTCCAAGACCGAGAGCGGCGCCGATCTGAGATACCAGAGCCTCGACATCGTAACCCACCCCTCGACGTCCCTCGCACTCGAGATACCACAGGTCCTTTCGCACGTTGGCAGCGTTGATGTTCAGAGCGGCGGCAATCTCCTCGGAGGAAACCGTTTCCTGCCGAGAGGGAAGTTGATCGAGACACCGCAGGTAGAGCGGCAGGCGAGAGACTGTGGTGTCAGGGATGTCGCCGCGAGCCATACAGACATGCTACCCCCCGCTCACGACCCGAAATCGCGGCGTCCGAAACGGGCTCCACAACTCGCTCCAACCAGGCAAATCCTCTTGGAGCCGCCGATGTGAACTCCTAGCCTTGCCGACGATGGACCGAGCACAAACTCCCGGAGACGCCGGGCCCCCTTCGGCACGGACCCGGGTGCGGCGCCTACCCAAGCGCGGCCTCTACGAGCGCAGCGAAGTGCTGAAGGTCCTTGACGCGGGGATCATCGCACATGTGGGTGTCTCCACCCCGGATGGACCGCTGGTGCTGCCCATGGCCTACGGGCGCGACGACCAGTGCATCTACCTCCACGGAGCTCTTGCCAACCACATCCTCAACACCGGCGACGGCCAGGAGGTGTGCGTCACCGTCACCCATCTGGACGCCTTGGTGATGGCCCGCACTCCCTTCCACAATTCCATGAACTACCGGTCGGTGGTGGTGAGAGGAAGCGCCCGGCGTGTCCGCGACGACGAGCGGAGACTGGAGGCTCTTCGACTCATAACCGACCATGTGGTTCCCAACTGGGACGGGAGTCGCCTGCCGTCGCCCGCCGACCTGCGGGCCACTCTGGTGCTGGAGATACCGCTGGCCGAGGCGTCGGTCAAGGTGCGCACCGGCGATCCCGTGGACGAGCCCGAGGACATGGCGGGCCCCTGGTGGGCGGGGCTCATCCCTGTCACCACCCGCTTCGAAGCGCCGACACCCGCAGCCGACCTGACCGCCGACGCCGACCCGCCCCCCTACCTGGAGGCGGTGGTGGGACTCACCCCGGACCAGCGACCGGCAAGCGGCGGCGCCCACAGATAGGTCAGCCCGGCCACCGGAAGTCGGCGGCTCTCCGGGCCCATTCGTCATAGGCCCACCAACCCACCGGCGCCGGTGCGGGCCCCAACCCTTCAAACCCGATGGATGGCGAGGCTTCGAGCCGGGCTATCTTTCGGAAGGTGAACGGAATCGACGTGCTGGTGGTGGGTGGAGGGCCCGCCGGCGCGGCCGCAGCCTACTGGCTTGGGAGAGACGGCCACGCCGTCACCCTGGTCGAGCGCAAGTCCTTTCCCCGCGACAAGACCTGCGGGGATGGCCTCACCCCCCGGTCGATCCTCCAACTCGAGGAGATGGGATTCGACTTCTCCGTACCCGAGTTCCATCGCGTAACCGGCCTGCGCTCTTATGCCGGAGACGACCTGGTGCTGGAGATGAACTGGCCAGAACACTCTCGTTATCCGGCCTGGGGAGGCGTGATACGCCGGAGCGACCTTGACCGGCAGGTGGCCGACCTCGCCCGCAGCCAGGGTGTCCGCATCCTGGAGAAGACCGAGGCTCGCCCGCTGGTGGAAGACGGATCGCTGGTGGGAGTGGAGTTGGGAGTCAACGGTTCGGTGGAACGGGTCCATCCCGGCGTGGTGGTGGTGGCCGACGGCGCTCTCAACCGCTTCGGCCGCCATCTGGGAATAACCCGCCGACGGGACTTCCCCCTGGGACTGGCCGCCCGGGGCTACTACCGGAGCGCCCGCTCGACCGACCCCTTCTTGGAGAGCCAACTGGACATCAGAGACTCCAGCGGCGCCACGATGCCCGGCTACGGATGGGTGTTCCCCCTGGGAGACGGAACCGTGAACGTGGGAGTGGGGCTGCTGTCCACCTTCAAGAGGTGGAAGCAGGTCAACACCACCAAGATGATGGCCGACTGGGTGGAGGCCGCCCCCGACTACTGGGGTCTCTCGGAGGAGACGCGTCTGACCAAGCCGGTGGGAGGCGCCCTGCAGATGTCCTTCTCCCGCTCGCCTCTGGCCGGACACAACTGGCTGGTGATCGGCGACGCCGCCGCCGCCATCAACCCGTGGAACGGAGAGGGCATCGCCTACGCCTACGAGACCGGACGGATCGCCGCGGACCTGGTGGGCAGGGCAGCAGCCGGTGGCAACTCCGAGGCGCTTCTCGAATACCCTCGGGTGCTCGAACGCGACTACGGCCTCTACTACAAGACGGCCCGGGTGTTCGTGAAGCTGATCGGGCGTCCCGCGGTGATGAGAGCCCTGGCACACACCGGACTGCGCAACCGCCCTCTAATGGAGTGGACCCTCAAGGTGATGGCAAACCTCCTTGAGGAGGAGGAACGGGGCGTCGGCGAACAGACCTTCCGCGCTCTGCAGAAACTGGCGCGGACTCTTCCAGTGCCCTGACAGAGCGCAGGCGCCACCCTCCCGCTTCTGCCTTTCCGAAACACCTATGGACCACCTGGTTCATCAAACACTTTTACCAGAGTGCAAGTTCTCCGTTAACATGTCGCGGGTTGGCAACAGTTAGCTGAGTCCATTTGGCAAGGAAATACCGCCTGCAGCCGGAAGCACCGGGTCTGTACAGATTGGTTGCCTCCCGCGACTTCAAGACCTCCCGCGGCAACAGCCTGACGGTCAAGAAGGGCGATCTGGGCGGCCTGGTGTCGGGGCCGCACAACCTCTCCCAGGGGGGCCTGTGCTGGGTTGAGGAAGGAGCGAAGGTGTTGGACGACGCCAAGGTGCTGAGGGATGCCCTGGTGCTGGAGAACGCCACCATCAGCGATCGGGCAACGGTGACCGACCGTTCCTGGGTGGGTGGCGCCGCCCGGGTGTGTGACGACGCTCGTGTGATGGGAGGCGGGGCGGTGACGGACACGGCGGTGGTCCGTGACGGCGCCACGATAAGGTCGGCGGGGATCGTGGGAGGCAACGCCGTGGTGGAACACCGGGCCAAGGTCGAAAACGGCGCCATGGTGGGAGACCAGGCCCGAGTGGGAGGAATGGCCGTCATCCGGGGCGAGTCAACGGTCGTGGTTGGAGATCGCCACATCATCAAGGGCGTTCACGAGAACAACTCGGAGTAGCCGCCGATTTCACGATAGAAATGCCCGGCGGGCGCCGCCGGCCCCTCGACGTCGACCGGTTCCAAACCCCGAGGGCATAACGCAGAGACGGCCCGCCTCGATCCTGCACAACCATGCGAAGCCGCCGCGCACACGGTCCGGTTCGCTAGCCGGACTCCTGAGTCTGCCGAGAACACCGGTCGGAGTGTTCGGTTGTCACCTCGCTGCCGGCCGGTAGAGGCCGGACCCGACAGCGCGATCGCATATCCTGGTAGGCCGTCCACACAATCATT
>CAYWGY010000067.1:0-2332 GCA_964458055.1 uncultured Acidimicrobiaceae bacterium
GCCCTGAGCGCCGCCGCCGCCCGTCCGACCTGTTTGCTCATGGCGTACACCTTCAAGTTCCGGCGGTGAGCCTCGGCCGTCATGTGGCGGGAGTTCGCCTCAATCGCGTCCAGGTCCAGCACGTAGCTGTTGGCGGGAATCAGGTTTTCCTGGTGAAGGGCGACCGCGGCCTCCAGGAATGCCCGGTTTCTCCTTCTCAGCGAGTCAAGGAACATCTTCACCCACACTTTCCGGCGGCGCCCTCATACTGAGAGCCACCGCCACGATGATGATGAGGCCCCGGGCGATGAGTTGATCCGCCACCTCGAGGCCCATCAGAATCAGTCCATTGTTGAGCATCGCCATGATCAGCGCGCCGGTCACCGCTCCGGCGATGGAAGCTCGGCCCCCGAAGAGACTCGTCCCTCCGATGACCACCGCGGCTATTACGGTGAGTAGGTCGTTCTCGCCGAGGTCGTGCCGACCGATCGCCAGGCGCCCGGCCAGGAGCACTCCGGCGAAGGACGCCGCCACGGAACTCACAATCAGCGCAGTGATCCGGATGCGGTCGGTGCTAATGCCTGCGGCCTTGGCGGAAGCCCGGTTCGCTCCCGTGGCAAGGACGTGCCTACCCCAGCGAAGGTGGTGCAGGGTGAAGTGTCCGATAGCGAAGACCACGGCCGTCCAGATCACCAGCGACGAGATAGGGCCGAGAGACCCTGCGCCGAACAACGCCGAGAAGGCGTCATTACGGATGGGTAACGACTGCAGGTTGTTCATGTTCCTGGCGATCCCGCTGATGACTCCCAGCATGCCCAGGGTCACCAGAAAGGAGGGAATCCGCACCTTGACGGTGATGAGCCCGTTCGCCAGCCCCACCAGGGCACCCGCCGCCAGCGCCGCCAACGTACCTGGCACAAACCCGTGGTCTCCCACCACCATGGCCGCCACCAGGGACGAGAGCGCCACGGTGGAGCCGATCGACAAGTCGATCTCCGCCGACGCCAGGGCGAATGCCATGCCCACCGCCATCACCGCGATGGGCGCCGCCTGGCGGCCGATATTGAGTAGGTTCGACCAACTGAGGAAACCGTCGTCCCACAGGATCAGGGCAAAGACGGCGAGAATCGAGACGAAGGCCAGATAGACCACGTACTGTCGAAACCCGCCGTCATTGCCCCTTTCGGTCCATGGTCGCCTCAGCCGCTCGGCGGCTTGGGCCAGAACATGGACTCCCTTCACTTCTGACAGTTTCCTCTTGCGCTCAGTTCTTCTTCACAGGCTATCCGCCGAGTGCTTCTCTTACTTCTGGTGGTGGGTCGGAAGCGAGTGACTGCCGGTAGGCCTCCACGATGTTGTCAGCGGTCACCGCGATCGCCGGGACCACCGTGAACGCCGGAGCATCCTTGCCCAACAGACCGTACGCGCCCTCCAGAGCCATGGTCCGACCCAACGCATACGCCTCATCCGCAGCGATACCGACAATGTTCCCACCTTCCACCAAGTCCAACGACACATTGGTGTCCAAGTCCAGAGTCACCACCGCCACATCCGAAGCACCAGCCGCCCGCAAAGCAGCCAACACCCCATCAGCCGGACCAGCCGACCACGGCGCATAAATGCCATCCAGATCAGGATTACGCGTCAACAACGCAGCCGCGATCTCCTCAGCAGCAGCCGGATCAGCCAACCCCTGCTCGGAGACGATCTCGATACCCGGATAACGCTGCTCGATCCACGTCTTGAACGCCTGATCCCGCTGATTCGTCACGTAATAGGCAGCATCATGGAAGATGAAACCCACCTCCCCCTCACCACCCAGAGCATCCGCCAACAAATCAGCCGCGGCCATCCCCATCGCCGCCAGATCATCAGTGACCACACCCACATAATCAACGCCATGAACATAGCCCTCAGGCACATTGCTCAAGAACACCAACTGGACACCGGCATCAACCGCAGGACGGAACGCCTCCGCACCCGAAACCGGATCGATCACCAAACTGATAATGATGTCCGGATCCTGCGCCAACACAGTCTCCACATCATTCGCCTGCTGAGCAGCATCGAACTGCGCATTCGTCTCAGCGATCACCTCGACACCCAACTCCGCAAAAGCATCCCGAGCACCCTGACTCACCGCATCGGTGAAAGCACCCGCCGTATGCCACAACAAAGCCGCGGTATACCCCCCAGACCGCACCTGCTCAACCTCATCACCACTCAAAACAACCTCACCCGACGGAGTAGCCTCCTCACCACCCGGCCCCTGAGTAACAGGCGCAACCGGCACGGATTCGCCGAGTGCTTCTCTTACTTCTGGTGGTGGGTCGGAAGCGAGTGACTGCCGGTA
>CAYWGY010000067.1:2432-11372 GCA_964458055.1 uncultured Acidimicrobiaceae bacterium
ACCCGACGGAGTAGCCTCCTCACCACCCGGCCCCTGAGTAACAGGCGCAACCGGCTCGGCTGGAGCTTGTGTCGTAGCAGGCGCCTGGGTAGTGGTGGCTTCGGCGGCTGCCCGGGTAGTAGTCGTTTCCTCCTCGGCATCGCCGCCGCAAGCCGCCGCAACCAGGGATAGCACTGCCACCAGACCGGTTATCAGCCACAATGCGGGCGTATTGGGCTTGAGTTTCATAGTTCCTCTCTTCATGGTTCCTCCTTTTCCGTTCCTTTCTCGACTCCGCACCACGACGCAATGAAGTACGCCAGGGTCCGGGTTACTGAAACGAATTGCTCGATTGGCAGCCGTTCGAACGGCGTATGGCAGGTGGCGATATCACCCGCTGCGAAGTAGACGCCTGGAACACCCACAGCGCGCAACAGCGGCTTTTCAGACCAGTAGGGCGCACCCTCCACTCGAGCGGGCCTTCCGGTGATGTGGCGGATGGCTGCCGACAACTCCGCCACGGCCGGATGGTCGGCCGGTATCTCGTCTGGAGTTCCCCCCACCGCATGATCTCTGGGAGCGGAGAAAACTATTTCACCGGTCACCCCGCTTCGCTTCGACACATCCTCGATGATGTGGCGCAGCTTCGCTGCCGCCATGTCAAGGTCGTCTCCCGGCAGGAGTTTCTGGATGAGCGACAGTTCGAAGTGTCCGGGCACCGCTATGTTCCCGCCCGACCTCACGTGAGTGACCAGAAGGAACCTCTTCCCCAACAGGGGATGCGCCTCTCCGCCCTCCAACGTCTCGTTGTAGTCCCACAGGGCACTGAGCAGTGCATGCCCCGCTTTCAGCGCGTCCACCCCCAGGTGTGGGGTGCCGAAATAGGCCGATCTTCCCGTGATGGTGATATCGGCGATCAGGAACCCCATCTGAGCGGTGTAGATGGCCCCGGTGGTGGGTTCGGTGTAGACGGCAAACTCCGGCTTCTGCCCCGTCGCCCCGAAGAGTTTGCTCACGGCATCCCGCATCCCCAGGGAAGTCCCGCTCCCCGGCTGGCCCGACTCCTCGTCGCACACGAAGAGTCCGGTTACCGATCCCCGCAGCCGGTATCCCGCCCGATGGATCGCTCGGACCGCTTCTATGACGGAACATATCCCGCCCTTTTGGTCGGTGACCCCCCGAGCCCAGATGTCGCCATCGATCACCCGCCCCCTGAAGGGATCGGCCCGATCCGATCCGGCCCATTCCTCCGTCCAATCGTCGGCATGGACAGTGTCAAGGTGGCCCGCGAGCACCAGCGACCGCCCTCCCGCCGCCGGATCCCCGGTGTGGGCATACACATTCGGCCGTCCCCGCTCGACGTCAACCAACAGGACCCGGCTCCAGCCCTCTTCATCGAGTTGCCTCTTCACCCAGGCGGCGAAAGCCCCCTCCTGGGGAGTGACGCTGGGTATTCGTACCGCCTGCCGCGCAAGGTCAACCAGAGAGTCCCCGTCCACCGCGGCCGCGACCATGTCCGGCGGGCTGTTCATCCCACGTTTCTCCTTGCCAGCCTCTTCGTGACCACAGAGTTCCTGGCTTCCGCCAGCGCGGTGGAAACCGCTCCCAGAAAGGCCGCCTCGCCACCCAGGGTGGACGGCACCATCTCGGGGATGACTGTGAGATAGCGGCCGATCCTGGCCTTGACGGCGTCCACGAAGATGGGATTCGCGCCCACCCCGCCGCCGAAGACCACCAGGGAGGGATCGTTCACCCAACAGAAGTATGAAGTGGCGAATGCCACTGCGTCGGCGGCGATGCCCAATGCCTCTGTCGCAGCCGGGTCACCGCGGGAAGCGGCCGCGAGAATGGCCGGCAGTTCCGCATCTCCCTCCAAACCGGTACGCCGCCCCGACTCGACCGACCGGTGAAAAAGCTTGCGGATGGCGGGCGCCGACGCCACGTCTTCCAGCGTGAGAGCGTGGAATACCTCGCCCCCCAGTCGCGGCAGCTTCACCGATCCGATCTCGCCAGCCGCCCCATGGGCCCCGCGGTAGATCTTTGCGTCCAAAACCATCCCCATGCCGATGCCCGTCCCGATCGAGATGGCGGCGAAGTCCGTGATGGCTTCCTCGGCCATGGCGCCGGCTTCCCCCACGGCGGCCAGGTTCACGTCGTTCTCGATGGTCACAGGAACCCCCAGCCGACCGGAGAGTTCGGCTCTGATCGCCAGGTCGCCGAACCCGGGAAGGTTGGGCGCCATCTCCACCCGGTCCAACGAAGGCCGGTAGACACCCGGGACCCCCAGGCAGGCGGCTTCCAGGCGGGGGCGTCGGCCTTCGAGTCCACCCAGGAGCCGGTCCGCGGCGCACACCACGGCGTCAACCGCCGCCACCGCGTTGGGCGGGGTGGAAATGCGCCGGATTCCGACCACCTCTCCCAAGAGATCGGCCACTCCCACCAGGGTCTTGGTGGCGCCCATGTCCACACCCACCACTACCGCGGCGTCTGGCACCAGTCGGTAGGCCGCTGGGGGCCGGCCGACCCTTCCCTGCGATTGCGGGGAGGAAACCCGCTTGACCACCCCGGACTCCTCCAAATCGGCCACCAAGGCGTTCACAGTAGGTTTGGAGAGTCCCGTGAGGCGGGCGATGTCGGCGCGGGAGGCCGACTGGGTGCCTGCTTCCATGAAACGTTCGAAGACGACTTGCCCGTTTCGCAGCCGTAGCATCGCAGCGCCGGTTTCTTCGATCATACGCATGCCGTTTCTGAGGTTCCAGCGACCCGGGTCTCGACCTGCCCCAGCGGCCTGCCGCCCGCCGTCTCCCTCGGAGTGTATGCCCGCCGCGGCCTATTTGTCAAATACCTTTACTAAAGAGTTTTCCCACTCTCGGAGTGAATCTTGTCCGGGCGTTGCGATCTGTGGCGAGTTACGGATGGACTCCTGCCCTTGCCGCCAAGGGAAGGACACACCCAAAAACCATGCCTGCGGGAAGCTTCTAGCATGTTCCATGAGACCCAAAGTTCAAAGGAGAAAAGATGGCGGTTTCAGCCCGTGGCAGCCGAGTACTGATAGGTCTGGCAATTCTCGCCGTCGGTGTGGCATTCTTGCTGGAGAACCTCACCGACTGGGAGATCCCCTGGGGAGGTTGGTGGCCCGCAATCCTGGTTGTGATAGGTATCTGGAACCTGGTGACCAAGCCCTCCTCGTGGATCGGAGCTCTAGTGCTCATCGCTGTGGGCGCGTTCTTCCTTCTTAGTACCCAGGACCTCTGGGACTACTCCATCGGTGATATCTGGCGGTTCTGGCCCGTGGCCCTGATCCTGATAGGGGCAAGGATGCTGTTTCGCCGGAAGAAGAAGCCCTCCCAGGAAAAGCTCGGTCCCCATCTTGACGACAGGTCCAGCCCCGGCGAACTGGACGTCACCACCATATTCAGAGAGGACAAACGCCACGTCACCGACCAGCACTTCTCGGGCGGTCGGATCACTTGCGTGTTCGGCGCAGTCAAACTGAACCTGGTGGACGCCGACCTCGCCGGCGGAGAGGCGACCCTGGACTTAGCGCTCGTTTTCGGAGGCGCGCAGATACGAGTCCCCGAGAGTTGGATCGTGGACGTCCGGACGGTCAATCTCTTCGGCGGGGTGGACGATGACCGTTCCCGGCCCTCTCCCGGCGACGGCGGAGGCCGCCTCACGATAACCGGAACCTGCCTGTTCGGAGGAATCGAACTGGAATCCTGATCGCCGGAGCGAAGCGGGGCCGGTCCCTCGACGACCGGGTTGTTTCCCTCCCCCACCCGGTCGGTCCCGGGGGAACGAACCCGGTTACCCGCCGATTCCCAGCTTGCGCAGGAAGGCGCCGTTGTCGGGCTCTCGGCCCAGGAAGGCGCGGAGCGTGTCGATGGCGTCGCGGGAACCCCCGACCTCCAGCACCTCCCGGCGGTACTCCATGCCCACTTCCGGATTGGTGATACCCTCCTCTTCAAAACGCCGCCACATGTCGTCCCCAAAAACCTCCGACCACAGGTAGCCGTAATACCCGGCGTCGTACCCGCCCATGAGGTGCCCGAAGCTGGCCGGGGAGAATGTCCCTTCCTGACGGGGGAAGAGCGACACTTTGGTAGTTCGGGCGGTCCTTGTCGGGACCGGGGCCGTGCAACGCCATGTCCAACAGCCCGAAGCTGGCCTGGCGAAGCTTGGAGATGGCGATGTTCAGCAATTTGGCGCCGGTGAGCCTCTCGAGCAGTCCCCCGGGCAGGGGTTCGCCAGTCTCATGATGGAAAGCGAACCGCGCCAGGATCTCGGGCTGCCAGGCCCAGTTCTCCATGATCTGGCTGATCGCCTCCACAAAGTCCCACTCCGTGCTGGATCCCGAGAACCTCCCCATCTCGGCGCGGGTGAGAATCTGATGGAGGATGTGACCGAATTCGTGAAACAGCGTCACCACCTCAGAATGCTGCAGCAAAGCCGGACTCCCTTGCGACGGCGGCGTGAAGTTGGCCACAATGCATGAGCGAGGCCGCTGATACGACCCGTCCTCATGCAGGCGTCCTGACACAAGGGGGAAGGCTGCGGCATGGCTGAACTTCCCCTCCCGAGGAAAGAGGTCCATGTGGAAGTGGGCGATAAGGTCTCCTGAAGCCCGATCAACGACCGCATAGGTAATCACGTCCTCGTGCCAGACCGGCGTTTCCACCTTCCGGTAGTCCACACCGAAGACCTCCCCCGTCAGATCCAGCATTCCCTCCAATACTTGGAAGAGCGGGAAATAGCCCGCCACTTCCATCTGGTCGACCCCGTATGCGGTGCGTCTTATCTGATTGTCGTAGTATCTCCAGTCCCACACCTGGGTGGGGCCTTCCTCTCCGTCGGCCTCGAGCATCTCCGTGATTCGATCTACCTCCCGGCGGCCGGCGGTCAGAAGCGGGTCCAGCAGCAATTCATAGAAGCTCTCTACCGTCTCCGGCGTTTTGGCCATCCTCTCGGTAAGGCGATGATGCGCCCAGGACGGTTCGTCGAAGAGGGCGGCGATCTCCAGGCGGATTCCCACCGCCTCCTCCAGTATCGGCCGGTTGCTGTCCACGGCCCGGTTGTTGAACTTCTTCATCAGTGCTTCGCGAAGGTCCCGGCGCCGGGCGTTCTCCATGAAGGGGATCACATGGGGATAGGCCATCGTCACACGGAGCCGCTCCCCCTCCCCTGCCGGTGGAAGCGAATTGATGTAGGGCTCCGGCAGGCCGTCCAGGTCCTGGCGAGTGACCTCAAGGGCGTCTTCGTACTCCGCGATGTTCTTCGAGAAGGCAACCCCCAGCTCGATCAGCCTCTGGGTGAGTTCCTTCACCCGGGCCTGCGCCTCGGCAGGAAGATGGTGACCCGCCTTCTTGAGGTCCCTGCGAACGAACTCCAGCAACCTGGCCTGCTCTCCCGAAAGCGCAGCGGCCTCGTCGGTTGCTGCGAAGTCCTCAACGGCTCGGAACACACCCGGGTGGAAGGACAGTTCCGTGTGCCACTTCGAGAGTCTTTCGGCGCTGGCCCGCCCGGCTGCCCTTGCCTCCGGGTCGATGTGGACATATCCCATGAAACCCGATTGGCCGAAGGCCCTACCGAACACCTCCCCCAACTCTTCAAGCGGACCGAGAGTGTTCAGGTATGTGCGCGCCAATCCGGCGTCCAGGATCTTGGACCGGAGGGTCTCTGCCTCCTCGATGGCCCGGGAAGTGATCTCCTCGATCTTCGTTGCGGTGATTCCCGTGTAGTCGAATATCTGTGCCGGCGGACTTCCCATGATCACTCTCCCTTGGTCTCCGAGCCCACCACCCGGGTGAGCACCTTGCTGAATTCTTCGTGTACGGCGCCGTTGGTGGCAACGACCAGCGATCCGTCCATGGGAACCCGCCCTCCCGTCAAGCCGGTCACGGTGCCTCCCGCTTCCTCGACGATCAATACCCCGGCAGCCAGGTCCCAGACGGCCAGTCCCTGCTCCCAGAAGGCGTCGAGCCGCCCGTCCGCCACGTAACAAAGGTCCAGCGCGGCCGAACCTCTCCGGCGCACCCCCTGACATGAGGCCAGCACTGCACCGACAACCGCAGCGTACTCCTGTGCTCTTTCCTGGCGATCATAGGGGAAGCCCGTGCCCACCAGCGTCTCGGGCAGGCGGGCGATGGAACTCACCGAGATCGGATAGTCTCCCAACCAGGCTCCCCGGCCGCGCACTGCTGTGAACTCCTCCCCGTGGATGGCTTCGATCACCACCCCCACGAGAGGTGATCGGTCCTCCCAGAGAGCGACCGAGACGCTCACGGGCGCCAAGCCATGAATGAAGTTGACCGTCCCGTCCAAGGGATCGATGATCCAGACGCGCCCCCGCTCCGGGAGGACCCCCCCTTCCTCCTCACCCACTATCCCGTCACCGGGCCGCTGGCGGAACAGCATACGCCGTATCTCGGCCTCCACCCGTCGATCCACCTCGGTGACCGGATCCACCTCTCCCTTGAATTCCACCTCCGCGCTCTTCCCCAGGGCCTCCCGGAGGACCGTGGCGGCTTGGCGAGCCGCCGCCACTGCCAGATCGAGGTCGCTGTAAACGCTGGAGCCGTTGTTCACCGGACGGAGCATAATGGCGGCCGGAGTGGGGGTAGCCTGACGGGGAAGGTAGACCCATGATGCAACTCTTCGCCCCGATCCTGCTTTGCGCAGTCGCCGGAGCCGCCCTGTCGACAGCCTTTCCCCCTCGAGGGTGGTGGTTGATGACAGTTCCCGCCATCGCGCTGTTTCTCCTCCAGACCAAGCGCCTGCCATCCCTTCCGTGGGCGGCATTGGCGGGATTCGTCTTTGGCGGATCTTTCTTCGGCTTCTTGATGCCTTGGCTATCGGAGTTGGGAGTCATCGCCTTTTTTCCACCTGTCATAGTGCTCTCCCTCTACCCCGCTCTCTATGCCATGTTGATGGCGGGAAGCGCCGAACTGCCCCCTTCTGCCTGGTTCATTCGAGCCGTGGGAGGATGGGCGCTCATGGAATGGATACGGGTGCGATGGCCTTTGGGGGGACTGGAGTGGGGCATGTCCGGGTACGCGCTGAGCGGGTGGTCTCCTCCCCGCGGCGCCGCACGATGGATCGGCTCTTCCGGCTGGATGGTGATGGTGGTTGCGACCGCCGCGGTCATTGTCCTGGTAGCGGTGCGCCAGACCCGCCATACCGTCACCTTTCGACTGGCCGGCGGGGTGGCCACCCTCGTGGCGCTGTTGCTGATCGGCGGTACTCTCTGGCCGACCCGGGTTGAGGGGGAAGTGGTTCGGGTGGCCGTGGTTCAAGGTAACAACCCCTGTCCAGGTGAGCATTGTCCCAACGAGCGCTTCCAGACATACCAGAACCACCTGCGTCTCACCGGTACCCTGGAGCCGGGCACCGTCGATCTGGTGATCTGGCCAGAAGGTTCCACGGGTTCGTGGACGGCCGATCCCGTCAACGCCCCCGAGGTGGCGGAGGCTATGGGTGCGGAGGCTGAGAGGATCGGGGCTGTCCTTCTGGCAGGGGGGGATCGTCCCCTCAACGACACCGATTGGGTGAACGCCAATGTGGTGTTCGACCGGACCGGAGCGATCGTCGGTGAGTATCACAAGCAACACCCGGTCCCTTACGGAGAGTACATCCCCGCCCGCGAGCAGTTCAGGTGGGTGGAGCAGTTGCACCCCGACCTTCCCAGCCGCGACATGCTGCGCGGGGACGGGCCGGTGCTGTGGGACCTGGGGTTCGGACCGTTCGGCTCGGTGATCTCCTTCGAGGGGTCCTTTGCCCGCTACGGCAGGGAGAATGCCCGCGAGGGCGCCGGTATGCTGATCCTGGCCACCAGCCAGGAGAGCTATCCGCGCTCGGTGGCCTCCGATCAGTTTATCGGCATCACCAGCATGCGGGCAGCCGAACTGGGCATGCCCCTGATTCACACCGCCGTTACCGGCCGCTCCACCCTGATATCACCCACGGGAGAGACCGGCGCTCGGACACCCCTGGCCGAGGAAGCCCTCCTCGTGGGCGAGGTCCAGGCGCGGGCTCCCGATCAGGGCCCCACCCTTTACGTCCGGCTGGGTGACTGGGTCCAGATGCTGGCCATCGCCGCTCTGGCGTCCGAGATCATCCACTCCCTGTACCGCCGTCGCTACTCGAACCCTCGCCGCCTCTGAGTATCGGCCTTCGGTCCCTCCGCCCCCTCTGGCGATCGGGTGTCACACCCCACGAGTATGTTGCCGACCATGTACATCGCGTTCTTGGCGGCGGTCATATTCTCCCTTGCCCTGGTCATCCGCCGGACAGCCGGGCAGAGTTCCCCGGCCGGCTCCCGATGGACGGATGAACTGTCGGCACGACACCAACGGTCCCGTGAAAAGCCGCCGGCGGGACGGGCCTAACGATTGAGAGGTGCGAGCGTCCCCCTCCCCCGGGAACCCCGTCGGGTTCGCTTCCCGGTAGCATTCCGGCCCTGCCGGCATACCTACCATGTTTGATATCGAAGACCACCGGGCTACCGATTTGTCCGGCTCTGCCTAAATTCGGGAGCGAGTCTCAGAGCGAACAAGGAGCGCACCATGGCGGAAACCCTGGAGAACCTGCTGATCGAGGAGAGGGCCTTTGCTCCCTCCGCCGTATTCGCCGCCCAAGCCAACGCCCGCGAGGGCATCCATGCCGAGGCCGAAGAGGACTGGTTGGGATTCTGGCGCACCCAGGCCCTTGAACGCATCGACTGGTTCACGGAGCCAACACGGGTGCTGAACGACGACAATCCTCCCTTTTTCAAGTGGTTCGAAGACGGGGAACTGAACCTCTCCCACAACTGCCTGGACCGCCATCTGGCCGAGCACGGAGATCAGGTGGCGTATCACTGGATCGGGGAACCTGGGGACACCCTGACAGTCACCTACCGCGACCTTCACGCCCGGGTCTGCCGTTTTGCCAACGCCCTCTTGGGCTTAGGGGTGAAGAAGGGGG
>CAYWGY010000068.1:0-6100 GCA_964458055.1 uncultured Acidimicrobiaceae bacterium
CTTTCCAGGGCTCCCCAACAGAGACGAGGAGCCTGAAATGCATAAGAGACCGGCTATACCGATCATCGCGGCGGCGCTGGCGTTGGCAGCCTGTGGAGGCGGGGACACCCAGGTCCCCTCCGACACGACGGTTGCGCCAGCCGCCACACAAGCCCCCGCCAACACGGAGGCGCCCTCGACCACGACAGCACCGAGCCCGGAGACGCTCACCATTATCAGTCACGATTCCTTTGCCGGAGGGGTGACCGGGGAGACCTTCGCTTCGTTTACCGCCGAGACCGGGATCGGCGTTGAGGTCCTGCCTGCCGGTGATACCGGGTCGCTGGTGAACCAGGCCATACTGACGAAGGACAACCCCCTGGCAGATGTTCTCTTCGGAGTGGACGACACCTTCCTGTCGAGGGCACTCGACGCCGGTGTCTTCCTGCCCTACCGGTCCTCGCTGCTGGACAGGACCCCCGAAGACATCCGTCTTGACCCCGAGAACCGGGTCACTCCTATCGACTTCGGCGACGTGTGCCTCAACTATGACCGCGAGGTGATGGCAGACGGCGAGGCGCCCGGGAGTCTGGAGGACCTGATCGACGAGCCCTACCGCGGCAAGCTGGTGGTGGAGAGTCCGGCCACCTCTTCTCCGGGCCTGGCCTTCCTGCTCACCACCATCGCAGTCTTCGGAGAGGACGGGTGGAAGGAATACTGGCAGGCCCTGGTGGACAACGACGTGGAGGTGGTGCCCGACTGGGACACGGCCTACTACTCCTCGTTCAGCCGATGGGGCGGAGACCGGCCGCTGGTGGTCTCGTATGCATCATCGCCGCCGGCAGAGGTGATCTTCTCCGATCCGCCCACGGACGTGGCGCCCACCGGGGTCGTGACCGCCGGTTGCTACCGCCAGATCGAGTTCGCCGGGATCCTGGAAGGAGCGGAATTCCCCGAGGCGGCCGGTGAGTTGATCGACTATATGCTGTCCGTGGAATTTCAGGAGCAGATCCCCCTGACCTGGTTTGTTTTCCCGGCCAACGCCGAGGCCTCCCTGCCAGCCGAGTTCGTCGAGCACACCGCCCTGCCCGATGAGCCGGCGTCTTTGGATCCTGGGTTGATAGATGCCAATCGCGAGCGGTGGATAAGGGAATGGTCGGAGTTGGTTCTCGGGTGAGACGGCCCGCCCCGGAAGGGTCTTGACAGCAAGCGCCGGGTTTGAGGAGTAACCGATGACCCATCGCCGGCTGGCGGCGGGGGTGGCGGCCGCATTCCTGGGCTATCTGTTCCTCTATCCACTGGGGCGCATCCTGGGGCTGTCCCTGGGAGTGGAGGGAGCCTGGGGCGCTTTCGCAGATGTGATCTCCAATCCCGGACTCAGGAACGCGCTGTGGTTCTCGCTGTGGCAGTCGACCGCCTCGGTGGCCCTGACACTGGTGGCCGCGGCGCCCATCACCTGGGCCGTGTCGAGATTCAGTTTTGCGGGGCGCTCGGTGGCAAAGGCCCTGGTGACCGCGCCGTTCGTGCTGCCCACGGTGGTGGTGGCGTCGGCGTTTCTCTCGTTGGGCATCGGTGGGAGCGTCTGGGCCATTCTGGCGGCCCACGTCTTCTACAACCTTGCCGTCGTCGTCAGGACGGTGGGGGGCGTGTGGGCCCGGATCGATCGGTCGCTGTTCGACGCGGCCCGGACCCTGGGGGCCAGTCCTCGCCAGGTGTTCTGGCGCCTGACCCTTCCCCTTCTCCGTCCGGCAGTGGCCGCCTCGTCGGCAATCGTGTTCCTGTTCACCTTCACGTCTTTCGGGGTGGTGCTGATCCTGGGAGGTCTCCGCTACCGGACCCTGGAGGTAGAGATCTGGCAACAGACCGTGGTGTTTCTCAATCTCCCGGCTGCCGCCGCCCTGGCCATCCTGCAACTGGTGGGGGTAACCGCGGTGCTGGCCTGGTACTCCCGGTACCAGGAGCGCAAGTCGGTGGGGCTGGAGTTGGCGGCGGAGGACCGGAACCTGGAGCCACCCCGCACACGCAGGCAGCGACTGGGGGTGCTGGTGGCGGTTGGGGGGACCCTGGCCGCTGTCTCGGTGCCGTTGCTGATGCTGGTGGCCCGGTCGCTGCGGGGAGGAGGGGCCGGCTGGCGTTTTCTGGTGGATCCCGGAGCGTTGGCGATCACCCCCGGCCGCGCAATGGCCAACTCCCTGCTGTACGCCCTGGCCACGGCGGTGGTGGCGGTGACGGTGGGGCTGTGCGCATCAACGGTGATAGTTTCCGGCAGGGGGCGGGCGGCGCGTTGGTTCGATGTTGTGCTGATGCTGCCCCTGGGCGCTTCGGCGGTGACGATCGGCTTCGGGATGCTGGTGGCTCTCGACTGGCCCGTCGACCTGAGGGCCACGGTGGTGCTGGTTCCCCTCGCCCACGCATTGGTGGCAACTCCCTTCGTGGTCCGCACGGTGACTCCCATCCTGCGCTCGGTGGGTTCGGGCCTGCGGGACGCCGCTTCGGTGCTGGGGGCCACCCCCTGGAGGGTCTTCCGGGAGGTCGACCTCCCCATTGCCGCCCGGGCCACCGCAGTCGGGGCGGGATTCGCGGCCGCGGTGTCGCTCGGTGAGTTCGGGGCCACCGCATTCATAGCCCGGCCCGACACCATCACCATCCCGGCTCTGATCTTCCGGCTCCTGGGGCGGCCCGGCGCGGTCAGCTACACGGCCGCGATGGCGATGGCCGTGGTGTTGGCTGCACTGGTGACAGTTCTGATCATGGCGGTCGACCGCGTCAGATTCGGCGAGATCGGCAGCTTCTAGCTCGGATCGCTCCGAGGAACCGGTTACGGGAGGGTAGGGGCGGGGTACATCGCGAGCCCGTTTCTCATGGAATCCTCAGGAGGGCTTCAGGAAGGGCTCAGGTTGGCAGCGCATGCTGATTGGTGCATGGCCGACAGAAGGAAAGGAGATCTGGCGTGCACAAGAGAGTATTTATTCCGGTGGCGGTCCTGGCGGTGCTGTTGCTGGGCGCCGGGGCTGTTGCCCTGGCGGGAAGCGACGAGGAGGCAGGCAAGGGAGTTCGAGCCCATCCCGGAAGGGTGGTTGAGGAGGTTCTGGGGGAGTTGGTGGCGGACGGAACCATCACCCAAGCCCAGTCGGACGCCATTCTCACTGCCATCAAGGACAGGGCGGCGGAGATAGCCGAGGACCTGGAAACAATGCGGGAGCGACTCGGGTCGTTCTGGGACGACGGTGTGTTGACCCGGGATGAGATCGGGCAGTTGCCGTTCTCGGATCGCATTCTTGAGGCCGAGGGGGTGGCGGATGCCCTGGAGGATGACGAGATCACCACCGAGGAGTTGGATGGACTCCGGTCAGGGTCGCACCTGTGGCGCGCCGGACTCCGGGGTCTGGGTTCGTGGCAGAAGTTCCGGTCGTTGTGGGATGACGGTGTGTTGACCCGGGATGAGATCGGGCAGTTGCCGTTCTCGGATCGCATTCTTGAGGCCGAGGGGGTGGCGGATGCCCTGGAGGATGGGGAGATCACCACCGAGGAGATGGATGGACTCCGGTCTGGTCTCCATCCGAGGGGCTTCGACCGGGGCGCCGGGCATCGAGGGTTCGGAGGTGGCGGTCGCTAGCTTCGACACTTCCAGCGTGAGCGGTTGCGCACAGACCGCTTCGACCACTCGGTCGAGAGGATCGGGCCCCGGGGGTTCTCCCCGGGGCCCGATCACTTTGTGTACCAAGGCTGGGGGTGTGGGGCGGATGATCTCCATGCCGGCCCCTCGATGGGGAGACCTACCGAGGGATCGTGAACCCCACCTCCGCGCCCCCGTCTGCAGAGTTCCCTGCAAACACCGTTCCCCCGTGGGCAGCCACCATGTGGTCGACTATGGCCAGTCCCAGTCCCGACCCGGGAGTCGAGCGGGCTCCAGGGGACCGGTAGAAGCGGCGGAAAATGTGGGGAAGATCCTGTTCGGCGATGCCGGGGCCGTCGTCCACCACCGTCACCGTCGGGCCGTCGAGTTGGATCCGGACTCGGGTCACGGCCCACTTGGCGGCGTTGTCCACCAGGTTGGAGAGAGCTCTCTCCAGTTGGGATCGCCTCCCGCTGACGACGGCGCCCTCACCGGAGACCACAACCTGTTTTCCGCCCACCCGTCGGTAGCGTTGTGCCACCTCCCGGGCCAGTTCCTCCAGGTCCACATCAGCGAATTCCTCGTGGCTGAGTTGGACGTCGGTGGCAAGGTCGACCAACTCGTTGGCAAGTGAGGCCAGTTGGTCGGATTGTTCGATGGCCGTTTTCATCAGTTCGTCACGCTGTCGGTCCGACAACCGTTCTCCCTGGCGATCCAATGTCTCCAGGTTGGTCTTCAGAGCGGTGATGGGTGTGCGGAATTCGTGGCCGGCGTCTGCGACCAGGCGTTGTTGTTCCCGTCTGGATGCCGACAGTGCCGAGAGCATGGCGGCGAATGCCCCGGCCAGGCGCCCGATCTCTCCCGGAGCCGAACGGTTGAGACGGCCGCCCCCATCCAGGCGCTCGGTCCGAGCTATGTGTTCGGCGGCCTCGGTCAGATCCGTCACCGGCCGCACCGCCCGGGATGCCAGGAACCAACCGGTGACAGCAACCAGCAGGACTCCGACGGCGCCGATCAGGACCATCCTTCCGGCCAGGCCTCGCAGGTTGTCCTCGACGGGGGAGAGGTCTCTCATGATCTGGAACGCAAGCTGTGGACCACCATCGTCGGACGCCCTGCGGAGGGGTGCGGTGATCATGCGGTACCGGGCGCTCCCGATGCGCACATCCCTGATGAACGGTTGGCCCGGACCCTCAAGGACGGCCAGGTCGGAGTCGGCTATCGGGGGAACCACCCCCTCGGGCCCTATGAACAGAACGGCGTTCCCGGCCCGGTCGAAGACCTGGAGCACTGCGTCGAAATCGACGATTCCCGTTCTCCTGGGCCTTCGTTGCAGGGTTTCCTGAACCGCCAGGGCGCCAGGGGCGGCGTTGACCTGGACGGCCCGCTGGCGAAGATCGGCGTCCACCGCTCCCCGGAGTTGGCGCCCTGCCGCCAACGTGGCCGCCCAGGCGGTGACGCCGATGGCCAGAGCCGCCACCAGTCCCAGGCTGAGCGCCCATCGCCAGCGGAGGCTCAAGGTTCCCTCGCGACGTATCCCACGCCCCGCACCGTGTGGATCAGGCGGGTCTCGCCGGCCGCCTCCAGCTTGCGGCGAAGGTAACCGATGTACACCTCCAGGGGATTGGAACTCGTCTCGAAGGCGTATCCCCATATCCTCTCCATGATCAAATCACGGGAGAGCACGATCCTGGCGTTGAACATCAGCAACTCGAGCAGGTCGAACTCCGTCTTGGTCAGGATGACCTCGCGGTCGGCTCGGAACACCCGCCGGGCGCCCTGATCGAGAGACAGGTCTGCGAGGCACAACGGTCGGCTGTCGCCGGAGACCGCTCCCCGGCGGAGCAAAGCCCTGATGCGGGCCAGCAGTTCCTCCAGAGCGAAAGGCTTGACCAGGTAATCATCGGCGCCGGCGTCAAGCCCCTGAACTCGTTGAGACACCTCGTGGCGGGCGGTGAGCATCAGGATCGGGATGGTGTCTCCTTCCGCCCGGACTCTTCTGGCCACCTGAAGGCCGTCAAGACGGGGCATCATCACGTCCAGGATCACGGCGTCGGGGCGGTGGCCTTCGATCTTCTCGAGGGCGGCCAGACCGTCGACCGCCGTCGACACCTCGAATCCCTCCATCTCCAAGGCGCGACTAACCGATTCGCGTACTCTGAGGTCGTCCTCCGCCAAGAGCAAGTGGCCGGAGTTCATGGCGCCAATCCTATTCGCCGGGTGGGAGTAGGCCGTTCTCCAGTGTCCAGTCTGTTCCCAAGCGGGTGTCCCGGAGGGTGACTCCGAGTAACTGCAGGCCGGAACGGATGCGATCGGCGGCCTCCCAGCGTCTTTCCCCGCGGAGCCGTGACCGCTCCTCCACCAGCATTTCCACGTAACCTCCCACCCGGGTGGCCGGGTCCACCAACCCGGCGGCTGCCAGGTCGGCCAGTTGCACCAGGGTGGCCCGCAGGCGCCGGCGTGCGTCTTCAGAACCCGCGGCCGTCTCGGACTCGAGGGCCAGCA
>CAYWGY010000068.1:6110-11351 GCA_964458055.1 uncultured Acidimicrobiaceae bacterium
CCAGGGGATCGTCGATGTCGGGAACGGCATCGACGGGTGTTGTGACGAGGGGGGCAAAGCTCTCCAGGGCGGCGCACACCTCTTCCAGGCCGAGAGTCTCTCCCGGGCCAAGCACAATGTCCTCCGCGCCATTCAGGGTGACGGCTCCAAGACCCATCACGCTCAACTCCCCCATTCCGAAATCGATCACCGCGGCCGTGTGCTCATCCACTCCGATCACTCCGGTTCGCTCGGGGAGCATGGCCCTGAGCAGTCCGAAGCGGTGGCGGCCCATGTAGCAGCGGGTGGTGTCGAATCCCTGTCCCTCCTGGTTGTTCCAGTGGGGGACCACCACAGCCCGCAGACCCAGATGCGACGTGAGATCCATTCCTTCCAGCCATCCGAGTGCCGCCCCGGCCTTGTAGATCTCATAGATCGGGAGGGTCCTCACCCCGGCGGTGAGAGCCGCCGCTGAGGCGAGCGTGATGGTGGCGCCTTCAGTGAGGAGGCAACGGAGAACCGACTCCAGCCCGGCTTGTTTCCACACTCCGAGGGCATAGCCCGGCGATCCCGGCCCCGCGAAGAGGTAGCGAGCGTTCCGGACCTCGGACAGCATTCTCTCGGCGGCGACCTCCCCGTCGGAGGTGGACCGGTAGGAGGCCACCGCCGCGGACACGGAGAGGCTGTTGCGGAAGAATGCCGTCAGCTTCTCCGACAGTAGCCCGGCATTCTCCTGGAACCCGTAGGGCGTGTCGAGGACCAGGACGCTGCTGGCCGTCGCTCGTTCCAGTCCCAACCGGTGGACTGCGGCCAGCCGAGTGGTGGTCTCACCGGAGCCCATGAGAATGAGGCGTCCCGCTCTCATCAGGTCGCCTCCCTGGCCAGTTCCTCAAGCCACCCGGCAGTGAGGCGGGGATACTGGGCATGCAGATCGTGGTGAGCGTCGAGCCAGATCACTCGACCTCTGGGAAGGAGGCTCGCGAAGTTCGAGACACTCTCTCGCTTGGCGGCCCGACCGGCGGCAGTCCGGGTGGTGGCCACCACCAGCACCGGGCAACCGATCCGGGGGGCGATCCGGGCGGGCCGGTGCCTCCACATCTCCCTCAGCAGTCGAAAGTGATGGGCTCTCTCCAGATGGGGCCGCACCGAACCATCGTCGTTCACCGCGAAGTTGGCGAGTTGGCCGGAGATTCCGCTGTCGGGCCAATCGGGGTGACGCCGGCGGAGTCGTTTCTGGAGATCCGTGAGCGCAACCTGGTCGAAGGAGGGGGGAGCAAGCTTGCGGGCCGCGGTCTCCCAGTCGGGAAAGGAATTGCTCAGAGTGATGAAGCCGCCGTCTATGCAGGCCACGGCGGTGATCCGCGAGGGGTGGCGGAGCGCCAACTCCAGCACCACGTTTCCGCCCAGGGACTGTCCGGCGGCCACAACCGCTTGATCGGGCGGGATTGTCTCCTCGACGACCATGAGGAGGTCGTCGGACAGCGTGGCGAAGTCGAAGGGACCGTCGACTGTCTGGGATTGTCCGTGGGAACGCTGGTCCACCGCCACCGAGGCGAATCCCCTGGCAGCCAGGTGATCGCCCACTCCGTCCCAGAGGCGGGCATTGGAGGCCAACCCGTGCACCAGCAGGAAGGCCGTGGGCCGGTGACCGGGGCGGATCAGTGTGCTGAGACGTGTGCCGCCGGTCACCTGGACGGTGCGCCGGGTGGGTGTCATCTCCCCCGGTCTCCCCGTTGCCCGCCGGCGCAGCTGTCGCCTTCCAGGTTCCGGGTGAGCGGCGTTTTCATGGACTTTTACCCTACCGGAGTCTGTGGGCTAACATGACGGCTTGTGACAGCCACCATCGTGTTGGGCGCACAGTGGGGAGACGAAGGAAAGGGCCGGGTTACCGACTTCTTCGCGGAATCCGCCGACTATGTCGTCCGCTACCAGGGAGGGAACAACGCCGGACACACCATAATCATCGGCGACAGCAAATACGCGCTCTCGGTCGTTCCCTCCGGGGTCATGTACCCCGAGTGCGTGCCGGTGGTCGCCTCGGGTTGTGTGCTGGACCCCAAGGTGTTGCTGGAAGAGATAGCGATGCTGGACCGGGAGGGCATCAGCTGCGAGCGGCTTCGCATTTCCTCCAATGCCCACCTGATCATGCCGTATCACCGGGTGCTGGACGGGGTGATGGAACTCTACCTGGGACGGAACCGGATCGGCACCACCAAGCGGGGGATAGGGCCCGCCTACACCGACAAGTACTCCCGGGTGGGAATCCGAGTCCAGGACCTCTTCGACCCCCGGATATTCCGTAAGAAGGTCGAGGCGGTTCTGGCCGAAAAGAACAAGGTGCTGACCAGGGTGTACAACCGCCTGCCGATGGATCCCGACAGTATCGTCTCCGAATACCTCGAGTATGCCGAGGGTCTGCTGCCCTATGTCACCGACACCTCACTGCTCCTGTGGGAGGCGACCTCCTCGGGTCGCAACGTGCTCTTCGAAGGCGCCCAGGGAACGCTCCTCGACATTGACCACGGCACCTATCCCTTCGTGACGTCCTCCAATCCGACGGCCGGCGGCACATTGATCGGAACGGGTCTCGGACCGGGCGCCATCGACTCGGTGGTGGGCGTGTCAAAGGGATACATAACCCGGGTGGGGAGCGGTCCGTTCCCGACGGAGCTCTTCGACGAGGCGGGAGACTGGATGGTGGAGAGAGGGAAGGAGTTCGGAACGGTGACCGGCCGGCGCCGAAGGTGTGGGTGGCTCGACCTGGTGGCCCTGCGTTATGCCGCCAGGATCAACGGATTGACACACCTGTTCATCACCAAACTCGACATACTGTCGGGCCTCGACACCCTGCGGGTTGCCACGGGTTACGAGGCCGGGGGGGAGAGCCATGCGGAGTTCCCCCGCCAGCACCGGGTGCTCTATAAGTGTTCTCCCGTCTACGAGGAGTTGGAAGGATGGTCCGAGGACATCACCGGCGCCCGGCGCTTCGGAGACTTGCCGCCGGCGGCCCGCCGCTATATCCGTTTCGTGGAAGAGACGGTTGGAGTCCCGGTCGGATGGGTTTCGGTGGGTCCGGAGAGAAGCCAGTTGGTGGTGCGTTAGCCGCTTCCGGACCGGCCGCCTACAACCATCGCGCCAGGGGAGCGGCGAGATCACCCTTGGTGGAGACGGCGACCTCTCCGGCTTCAAGCCATCCCGCCATCTCCACGAGTTCTTCCGCCAGTTGCCGAGAAACTCGGTGGGTGGGGACGCCGGGCTCTCCCCAGGCACCCAGGACGTCGAGGCGTCCGGCCCGGCGGTCCAGCTTCAGATCAACCCTGGCCACCAGTTCCCCGTCCAGGAGAAACGGAAGAACGTAGTAACCGTGCACACGCCGGCTTTGCGGCACGTAGATCTCGATCCGGTAGCGGAAGTCGAAGAGTCTTGCCACCCGGGGCCGGTGCCAGATCAGGGGGTCGAAAGGGGAGAGCAGTGCCCGGCCCCGGATCCGGCGGGGAACGACTGCTGCGGGGTCGAGGTAGGCAGGCTCGTTCCAGCCCTCCACCTCCACCTGCCGGATCTCACCGGTGGCGACGAGGTCGGCCAGAGCGGCGCGGGCCGGTCGCATCTCCAAGCGGTAATAGTCGGCCAGGTCGGCGGCCATTCCCACGCCGTGGTGGCCCGCCGCCAGCCGGAGAAGCTGCCGGTATGCCCGGGATCGATCGGGTGGTGGCTCATCCATGATCCAGGGGGGATGAACCCGGGCAGGCAGATCGTACCAACGGATGAAGCTCGACCGGTGAGAAACAGTGACCTCTCCCTTCCAGAACAGCCACTCCAGGGCGCGTTTTCCCATTGAATGTCCCCACCACGATCCACCGGATTCCCCCGGTTCCTTCAAATCGGAGGGGCGGAGGGGTCCCTTTTCCTCCACTTCCCGGTAAACCTGCTTGACATACCCGGGATTGTCGTAGTTGACCGACTCGACCCATCCCCGCACCGGTCCCTGCATGCGGTGGACGAACAGTGGGCGTTGGCCGATTGGTATCAGGGATCGCTCGTGCCCCCAGTATTCGAACATTTCTCGCGACTCCCAGAGCCAGCGGTCCAGGTGTGAGCGGGAGTATGGGCCCAACCGTGAGAAGAAAGGCACGTAGTGGGCTCTTGCCAGCACATTGACCGAGTCCAGTTGCACGAGACCGGTTTGTTGGAGCACCTTCCGGTAGTGACGGACATCCACCCTTCCCGAAGGCCGAGAGGCGCCCAGTCCGGAGGCGGATATGGCTATCCGGCGGGCCTGGGCCAAGGTGAGGTGCCTCATTGCGGTGGTCGGAGGTGTCTCAAAAGACTGGGAAGCCGGAGAGAAGGGCACATCCGAGAAGAGCCTATATGCGCGAGCCGGCTTCTTTGGCAAGGTCCCCAATCGCAGCCGGGAAGATGACCGGGCGGGAGGAACCGTGAACTCCGATCTCATTTGTTGGGAACAACGCTCTTCAACCTATTCGTGTCCGAGGCATTCTCGGTTGGTGGGTATTCTCCGTTGGGCAGTGGGATCTCCTAACCCGGGTCGACGCCATGATTGATCGCTACACGCATCCGCAGATGGCCGAGTTGTGGTCGGCCGAGCGACGCCTGGCAACCTGGAAGCGAGTGGAGGAGTTGGTCCTGGAAGCGTGGTGCGAGGCGGGGGTCGTCCCCTTCGAGGCGGTGTCGGCGATCCGGGAGGCGCCGGTCCCGACTCCCGAACAGGTGGCGGAACGGGAGGCGATCATCCACCATGACCTTGCGGCCTTTGTCGATGTCCTGGCGGCGGGAATGGAGGAGGGAGGCGAGTGGGTCCACTACGGACTCACCTCGTCCGACGTGATCGACACTGCCTCCGGGGTGATCATGGCGGAGGCGGCCGGGCTGGTGGTGGATGGGGTGGAGCACCTTTTCAGGAGGGTCAAGGAAGCGGCGCTCGCCCACGGGGACACCCTGATCCTGGGTCGCACCCATGGTATGTGGGCCGAACCGACGTCGTGGGGTCTGAAACTGGCGAACTGGGCCTTCCAGTTGGCCCGGGACCACCAGCGGCTCAGCGCTGCCCGGGATGCAGTGGCAGTGGGCAAGATCAGCGGAGCGGTGGGCACCTATGCGCAGTGCCCTCCGGCGATAGAGGAATATGTGTGTCGAAAGCTTGGTATTCAATTCGAGCCGGCTTCAACCCAGGTAACAGCCAGGGATCGCCACGCCCAGTTTCTGGGAGCGATTGCCTTGGCCGGAGCTTCCGTGGAGCGCTTC
>CAYWGY010000069.1:0-10192 GCA_964458055.1 uncultured Acidimicrobiaceae bacterium
GAGGAGCACCACCCCGGGCGAGAGAGAGGAGTAGGCAGGGTCGAAGGAGGAGTTGTACAGGTAGTAGGTGTGGGCGTCGGAGTATCCGAACACGCAGGCGGCTGCCCGGCCGTCCCCGGCCTCCAGCAGGTCGACCCTCCAACCGGGGAGGTCTGCCAGCCGGCGGAACAGCGGCGTGGTTTGTGCGTCCATGAACTGTCCTTTGGCCCCACTGGCCAGTTTATGGAGTCGCACGAACTCCTCGAATCCCCACTTGCGCTCCATCTGGGTTACCAGGCTCAGCCTTCCCAATCCCCGCTGGCACCGCCGGCTCTTGCGACGGATCTCGTGGCGCTCCTTCTTGCCCACCATCGAGAGGTACTCGGCGAACGTGGAGGGAAGGTGCAGCACTGCGGCCACCTCGCTCTGGCGCCGCTGCGCTTCGGCGCCGGCCATCGCCAGTCCTTCCTCGGTCACCTGGGCGGCCCGAAGGGGTAGAGAGTCCCACACCATCTCGACTCCGGGTCCCAGGCTCGTCCACCACTGGGCCACCAGATCCGGGACCCTTCCACCGCGAGGGCTGTGGTAGTCGGTGAGCGACGCCCGGCCCGCCATGCGGACCTTGCGGTCCTCCCACTCCAGGGCCAGCAGGCCGTCGTCGGTCTCCGCGAACTCCAACCGGGTGGTGGCGCCGTTGGTCGACTCGCTGACTGCCCGCAGGAATTCCCGGCCGGGAAACGGACCCAGGTAGTCGGCTACGGTGGGCAGGCCAAAGGCGGCGGTGTCCCAGTCCTGGTGCAGAAGCATACGGTTCAGCAGGCCGCTCGCACGGTCGGGTATGGGTTGTAGGCGGCGGTGCCCCGACCGTTGGGATGAAGTTGGAAATGCAGATGGGGGAGGCCGCCGTAGGCGTTGCCGCTGGCGCCGTTGTATCCCACCACCTGGCCGGCCGTCACCGTGTCATCCTCGCTCACCGCCCATCCGCTCAGGTGGGCGTAGTAGTAGTCGACGCCGGTGTTCGAGTGCAGCCAGATGCCCCTTCCCCCCAGGCCGCCGTTGACTATCGTGATCGTCCCGCCGGCGACCGCCACCAACGGAGCATTCAGCGGGCCGTACATGTCGACTCCCTTGTGACTCCTTCCTCCCGAGCGGGGAGCCCCCCAGGAGTCCACGAAGGCCGACCCCGGGAAAGGACACCGCAAACCGGGAATCTCTCCCACTCCCTCGCCCTGGCGGGACGCCAGTGCGATCGCCTGGATGCGGGCCTGTTCTCTCCGCTGGGCCTCCGCCCGGGCGGCTGCGGCCCTTCTCCGGGCCTCCTCCGCCCTCTTCCGGGCCTCCTCCGCCAGGCGCTTGGCTTCCTGCACCTCCCACTGTCGCACCAGTTCCCGGCACTCGCCCTCGAGTTCTCCCCAGGCCGCGTGCTGATCCCGGGCTGCCAACGCCAGCCTCTCCATCCCGTCCTGTCGCTCCTCCTCCAGGGCCGCCAATTCGGCCTGCAGATCGGCTATCTCGTCTCGATGGCGATCAAGATCCCTCAGAGAACTCAGGTAGTTGTTGACATCGGTGAGCTTGTTGTCCGTGCCGCTCTCCAGGTACTGGCGACCCACTATCACATCCCCGGGGGTGTCCCCCAGAAAGCGGGTGATGCTCAGTGCCCCCTGCTGCATGTAGATCTCGATGGCCGCCTGCTCCAAATCGGCCCGCAACGCCTCCACTTCGTCGGCTTTCAGGGCTGCCACCGCAGACGCCACATCCTGGCGACCCCGGGCGATCTCGATATCCTCCAGAACCACGTCCCATTGGGCGTTTGCCTCGTGGAAGGCGTTCAGGGCATCCTCGTAGACGGCGAGTTGGATCTCTGAGACGGCACAGGCTTCATCTACCTCCTCTTTGTCTATCTGAATCTGCTCCTGTTCTCCCTCCGCTTCCTGGGCCAACGAGAGGGCGGTCCCGCCGGCCACAACTGCCAATAGGGTCAGATGGGTCACGACCAACCGAATCCCGGGGAGTCTCGGTCGCCTGTCCATAGGGAATAGGTTAAGGCAGCAACGCCGCTAACGGCCCGGGGCCTCAAAGGACGAGAGTCAGCAGGGTGGAGAACATCATCGCCGCACACAGGGGGCCGTCCAGATTGGACAGTATCCCGGGCAGCGGCGAGGACCACATCCGTCCTGATCGGACCAGGGTGCCAAAGCCCTCTCCTGCCAGGTAGGAGGCAGCCAGGCCGAACCCGATCAGGAGGAACCCGAGTAGGGAGAATCCCCACAACCATGCCCCCAACAGCGACAGGACCACGACCCCGATCACCACGGTGTTCTGGCGGTTCAGCAATCTGCTGATCCCCAATCTCCGGCTCACCTCGGCCAGGATCACCGTTCCCAGGGTGACCGCCAGGAAGAACCCGACCGTTCGGGATCCGGGCTCGAACCCGGCTCTCGACAGCATCAATGAGGCCAGGGCGCCACAGCCCACCGTTCCGACACCGGCCGATATGGCCAGGGAGGCGAGACTGCGGCGGCGGGGCACGAA
Organism: uncultured Acidimicrobiaceae bacterium; assembly: GCA_964458055.1. Lineage (GTDB taxonomy): Bacteria > Actinomycetota > Acidimicrobiia > Spongiisociales > ZC4RG35 > Bin76. The sequence goes on from CAYWGY010000069.1 coordinate 2,512, forward strand.
CGCCGCCGTCGCCAGGGGAAACAGCACCCCCATGGCCAGGGCCGGCAGGAGACCCGGGGGACCGAGCAGGTGGACCAGGACTATCGCCACCACCTCGCCCGCCAGCAACGACGCCACCGGAATCTGGTACCCGCGCTCGGCGGCGGCCGCGGTGATGTCCATCGTCCACAGGCCCACCATTGCCGCCAGGATGGGCGCCCACAGGTCCATGTCGACAGCCAGATTCCCCAGGATCAACGACGCCATGACTATCAGGGTGGCGATGGCCCCCGTTCCTAGGTCCCTTCCCCATGCGAGGGCTCCGCCCGACACGGGAGGCAGCAGTGCTATCTCGTCGTCGGGGTCCACCGGCTGGAGATCGTCCACCTCCTCTCCGTTGCGCCAGATCTTGGCAGTGGCGACACCGGCTGCGAAGTGGGATCCGAAGCGGGAGGAGGCCGCCTCCAACACCTCGCCCACGGTGGCGCCGTCGATGACCACCTCGGAAGCCCGGGCAGCCTCCCTGAGGCCGGCGAACAGTCGTACTCTTGGCATTCTTCCAACCAGCATAGACGATCATCCCGCCGTTCGAGTCCTTCGCGACCCGCCTGCCATCACCGATGTCGCGGTACGGCACGCCAATACACTGAGGGAAGGAAAACACCAACTCGGAGGTGAGATGTTCGCAGTAAGGGTCGAGAGTTATGGAGGGGCGGAGCAGCTGCGGTGGAAGGAGATCGCCGACCCCCGTCCAGGCCGGGGCGAAGTTCTGGTGACGGTGCTGGCTGCCGGGGTCAACTTCATCGACACCTATCAACGGACCGGTCTCTACCCGGTGGCGCCCCCTTTCACCCTCGGCATGGAGGGGGCGGGCATCGTGCGGGAACTGGGAGAGGGTGTGACGGAATTCCGGGTCGGCGACCGGGTGGCGTGGACTGCCTGCCAGGGTTCCTATGCCGAACAGCTTGCCGGTCCCGCCGACAGTATGGTCCCCGTGCCCGGGAACCTCGAGGTGGAGTCGGCAGCGGCGGTGCTGCTGCAGGGAATGACGGCGCACTACCTGGCCCACGACACCTTCCCTCTGCGAGCGGGGCATCGTTGTCTGGTGCACGCCGGCGCCGGAGGGGTGGGGCTTCTTCTGATCCAGATGGCAAAGCGGTTGGGCGCCGAGGTGTTCACAACGGTGGGCTCCGACCTGAAAGCCGACCTGGCCGCCCGCGCCGGGGCTGATCATGTCATCAACTACCGTGATACCGACTTCGGGGATGTTGTGGAGGAGATCGCCGGCCCCCGGCCACTGGACGTGGTCTACGACGGTGTCGGGGCAGCCACCTTCGACCGCGGCCTGTCGCTTCTCAGGCCTCGGGGGATGATGGCCACCTTCGGCAACGCCAGCGGGCCGGTGCCTCCGATGGCCCCGCTCCGCCTCACCCAGGAGGGCTCGTTGTTTCTCACCAGGCCGACTCTGTTCGACTACGTGGCCACCCGCCCCGCACTGCTGGATCGGGCTGCCGATGTCTTCGGGATGGTGGCCACGGGCGAAGTGAGCTTGAGAATCGGCCATAGCCTGAGGATGAGCGATGCCGCCAGCGCCCACCGCATGCTGGAGGGGAGAGCCACCACCGGCAAGGTGATCCTCACCCCCTGAGGATCACCGTCGCCTTCTTAGGGCTTCCATGCGGTCGAGGGCGGCCCGCAGAGTCTCCTCGCTTTTGCAGAAGGCAAAACGCACCAACCCGGCGCCGTCGGCAGGATCTTCGTAGAACACCGACGGGGGGATGGCCGCCACTCCTATTTCTTCGATGAGGTGGTGGACGAAGGCTATGTCATCGCGGAAGCCGAAGGGGCGGTGGTCAGCCATGAGGAAGTAGGTGCCCTCCGGGAGGTGCACCCCGAAACCGAGCCGGTCCAGGCCCTCTGCCAGCAGGTCCCGCCGGGCGGCGTACAGGGATTGGAGCCCCTCGAAGTACTCCGGGGGAGCAGCCAGGGCGGCGGCCGAACCGTACTGCATGGGATTGGGGGTGGTGAAAGTCAGGAACTGGTGGGCGGCCCGGATACCGGCAGTGAGGTGGGGAGGGGCCACCGCCCACCCGGTCTTCCATCCGGTCACCGAAAAGCTCTTTCCCACCGACGACATGGTCACGGTGCGATCCCACATACCCGGCCAGGCAGCCAGGGACAGGTGGGTGAGGCCGTCGAAGCGGATGTGTTCGTAGACCTCGTCGGTCAGCGCCATGACATCGTGGCTGACGCACAGGTCGGCCAGGAGCGCCATCTCGTCACGACTGAACACCCGGCCGGTGGGATTGTGAGGGGTATTCACCACCACGGCCCTGGCGCCGTCCTCGAAGGCGGCCCGCAGTTCGGCCTCGGGCAGCCGGAAATCGGGGGGTCGCAGGGTTACGAACAGGGGGACGGCGCCCGAGAGGGCACAACCCACCGGATAGGCGTCATACCAGGGTTGCAGCAGGATGACCCGGTCACCGGGCTCCACCAATCCCAGGAAGGAGGCGGCGAGAGCCTCGGTGCATCCCGATGTGATGGTCACGTGGCGGTCGGGATCGACGGCTCTCCCGGTCTGTTCCTCGAATCGGGCGGCCACGGCCTCTCTGAGCACCGGAAGCCCCATCGAGGGTGGGTACTGGTTGGATTGGCTGTCGATTCCCGCCTTGGCGGCAGCCTTGACGAACTCGGGACCCTCGAAATCGGGGAAACCCTGTCCGAGGTTGACCGCATTCAGTTCGAGAGCGCGGGCGGACACCTCGGTGAAAATGGTGCTTCCAAAGGGGCGGAGTCGGCTGGCAACGGCCATCATCAGATGAGATTAGGCATGCTGTGCGAACCCGGCGGCGCTACCGCGGGGGCGCTACACCAGGACCGCGTGGATCTCTCCGGGTCCGTGTACCCCCTTGGTGAGGGTGAGTTCGATGTCGCCGGTGCGGCTCGGGCCGCTCACCACCATCAGGTTGGCGAGATCCCGGGGAGACTCCACCTGCGCCGCCCAGTGGGACAGCGAGCGGAACATCCGGCCGGTCGGCACCAGCACCACGTGCACCTTTGGGATCACCGACGCCAACCGGGAACGCCCCGGTCCCGAGGCCACCACCACCGAACCCGACTCCGCGAGGGCCGCCACTGCGCCGGAGACTCCCACCTTGATGTCCATGTATCCCATCTGGTGGGTCATCCGGTCGGCCGGGTCTTTCGGCAAGACGGTGGCGACCCGCCGGTACCCGCGCTCGGCGAGTTCGTCCAGCAGGCCGTCGGCGGGAAGGTGCTCCTGGTCCCAGGACACGTACTCGTCGACACCCAGGTCGGCCATGATCTTGGTGATCACGTCGAGGGGAGGTCCATGATGGACGATCCCGTCCAGGTCTTGAAAGGCGGCTATGAAATGTGCCGTCAGGTCGACGTCCGGTAGGTCGGGGAGTGCGGGTTGGGGATGGTCGGAGACATGGCCGGGGACGGTGTCGGCGGCCACGGACCGCTCGACCCGTTGCAGGAACCTGCTACGTTCCATCGCGGTTCTCCTTCCACCACTGCCGGAAGGACTCTGTGGCCGGAGCGGGGAAGTCCCGGCTGTCGGTCCACCCCTTGCTGTGGAACGGCAGTCGGTGGAACCACTCGCCCTTTTTCTTGACCCGCCCCGCCAGCCGGGCGGCGGCCAGGGCCGTTCTCCATAGCGCCGGGCGCTTCCCCATTTGCCGGTATGCTGCCAACCCCGGACCCATCCATCGGAAGGGATCGTTTTCCTTGGTTGCTCGAACCCGCTGGTTGACCAGGAGTTTGGGAATGTCGATCCGCACCGGACACACCTCCCGGCAGGCCCCGCACAGGCTGGACGCGTACGGAAGATCGACCCATTCCTTGAAATCGGCCAGTCCCGGCGCCAGCACCGCGCCCACGGGACCCGGGTAGACCTGTCCGTAGGCGTGGCCGCCCACCTCCCGGAACACGGGGCACACATTCAGGCAGGCGCCGCAGCGGATGCAGGCCAGGATCTCGGATGATTCGCTCTCCAGCACCAGGCTCCTGCCGTTGTCGACGATCACCACCACGAATTCGTCCGGTCCGTCGGGATCGCCGGTCCGCCGGGGTCCGGTGACGTAGTTGGTGTAGACGCTCAGCCTCTGGCCGGTTGCGGAGCGGGCCAGTATCTCGATGATGGTGGCGGCGTCCTCGAAGGTGGGCACCAGGCGCTCCATGCCCATGACGGCGATGTGCATCCGGGGAGCGGCGGTGGTCAGCCACCCGTTCCCCTCGTTGGTGATGGTGACGATCGAACCGGTCTCGGCTATCCCCATGTTCACCCCCGAGATGCCGACGTCGGCGGAGAGGAAGAACCTGCGCAGGTGCCGGCGGGCCATCTGGGTGAGTTGCGGGGGGTCGTCGGTGTAGGGGACTCCCAGTTCCTGTTCGAACAGGGCGCCGACATCCTGGCGGGTGAGGTGCATCACCGGGGCGATGATGTGTGAGGGGTGGTCCTTGGCGATCTGCACGATGAACTCCCCCAGGTCGGTCTCCACCACGGTGTGGCCCTGGTTCTCCAGGTAATGAAGCAGTTCCAGTTCTTCGGTGACCATCGACTTGGACTTGATGACCAGCGACTCGGGCTTTTTCCCCACCAGCCGGCCGATCATCTCGTTGGCCTCGGCGGCGTCCGCCGCCCAGAGGACCTGTCCGCCGGCGCGTTCCACCGAGTCGGCGAACCGGCCGAGGTAGTGATGGAGATTCGCCAGGGTGTGCAACCGGATCTGGCGGCCCCGATCACGGGTTTCCTCCATGGCTGCGAAGTCGTCCACCGCCCACTGGCGCTTGCCGGTGAAACGCCGCGCTGCCCGTCCGACGGCGGCCGGCTTGGTGGTGGACATCTGCTCCACTGCCAGGCGGCGGAAGGTAACCGGTTGGCTCATGAGGGAGATCCTTCCTCTTCTTCTTTGCGGGCGCGGTCCCGGGAGAGTACGGAAGCTATGTGTAACACCTGGATGGGGCTCTCTCGGCGACGGAGGCCTCCCTCGAGGTGGATCAGGCAGGCAGCATCTGCGCCCACCAGCATCTCCACGTCGGCTTCCTCCAGCCGGTCCAGCTTCGTGTTCATGATCTCGGTGGAAATCTCGGGCATCTCCAAGGCAAAGAGTCCCCCGAACCCACAGCACTCCTCGGCGCCTTCGAGGTCGACCCTGTCCACGCCCTCGACCGATTCCAGGAGGCTCTCTCCCTCCCGGCGCAGGCCCAGGCCCCTGAGAGCATGGCAGGAGGGGTGATAGAAGGCCTTCGTTCCGGTCTCGCCGACCCCGTCACCGGTTACCGCGGTGCTCTCCGCTTCGGCTCTCTTCTCCGCCACGAAGGAGGTGAACTCCCGGATCCGCCGCGCCACCCTCTCGGCCAACCCGGCCTTGCCCGGTACGTCGGCTGCCAGCCGGGGTCCATGGTGCATGATGAAGTCGGCGCAGGATCCCGACGGGATCACGATGGCCCCTTCGGTGCGGTCCAGCACTTCCAGGTTGTGAATCAAGACGTCGGCGGCCTCCTTGCGGTGCCCGGCGTTGTAGGCCGGCTGGCCGCAACAGGTCTGGTCCCTCGGAAACCGGACGTCCACGTTGTTTCTTTCCAACTCCTCCACGACATCGCGGCCCACCTGCGGGAAGATGGCGTCTATGACGCAGGTCACGAACAACTGGACGGCTTCCGGCATGGGCGTACACATTAGTAGGCGCCGAGATGTTCCCATGGGGGAAGCGTCGATAGGATGGTGAGATCGAACGGCAGACAACCTGGAGATACGAAGGACCGGTCCGGGGTGTGATCCTGGATTGGAGCGGAACGGTGTGTGATGCCTACGTGTTGGCGCCGACACGGGCGTTTGTGGAGGTGTTCGCCGAGGCGGGGGTGGAGATTAGTGTGTCGGAGGCCCGCGTGCCCATGGGACTGCCCAAGGATGTGCATATCAGGCGGCTGCTGGAGACCCCGGCCATAAGGGGTCGCTGGAGGGTTGTTCACGGCCGGGATCCGGATGGATCCGACGCCGAGTCTCTTTTCGCAGGATTTATCCCTCGCCAGATCGCCTGCATCGCCGAGCACGCGGGTCTGTTGCCGGGGGTGGTGGAGATGGCCGACATCTTGCGGTCCGATCACGGCGTCAAGATCGGGGTGACCACCGGCTTTCCCCGCGCGGTGGTGGATGTGGTTGAGCGCCATGCCCGGAGGCAGGGTTTCTGTCCGGATGCCACGGTGGCGGCCGACGATGTCGCCCACGGCGCCCGTCCTCGCCCCTTCATGCTGTATCGCAACCTCGATCTCCTTGACGTCCATCCGATCCAGTCGGTGGTGAAAGTGGACGACACCGTCTCCGGGGTCCGGGAAGGTCTGGAGGCGGGGTGCTGGTCGGTGGGGATCGCCGGATACAGCAACTACATGGACGCCGATTCGACGGAAGAAGCCCGACTGTGGACCGGAGAAGAGGCGGCACGTCGCCTTGAGCGGACTCGACAGCGACTGGCGGGCGCCGGGGCCCACTATGTAATAGACGAGCCCCTGGATCTGCCTGCCGTGGTGGGGGACGTCAACCGGCGCCTCGAGCGGGGCGAGAGACCATGATGGCCGGCGGTAGGTAAGTCTCGCCCCAAACCGGCAGCAAACCTGGGAGGGATTGTGCAGGTTTCACAGACTGCTTGCTAGTCTGATGTCGTATGTCCGGTGCCGCAGCGCTCACTGTCCGCCGTCTGTTGTTGTGGGTGCTGACACTGGCGTTGTTTGCCGGCGCCGCGGCTTGCGGAGGAGATGAGGCGTCGGAAACCGAAACAGATGTCTCGAATGGTGAGACCACGGCTGCCTCCGATGAACCCGCGGCATCTGAAGGGGCCGACCAGGACACCGCCACCACCTCTGCTCCGACCACGGCGCCCACTACCACTACCACCACCGCCCCTCCGGCTCGCTCGATGGGGGTGGTGCTGCTCGCTCCCGGGGAGGCGGACAACAAACTCAATGTGAGGGCAGGCCCGGGAACCGGGAATGCCGTCATCGACGAGTTGACGCCCGCCCAGACAGGGCTGGCGCCCAGTGGCGCCATCGAGGTGCTGGACGGACGGATCTGGCATGAGGTCGACACCGGGGTGGTCCTTGGGTGGGTCTACGGCTACTACCTCACCGAGACGTGGACTCCCTCGGAGATCGAGGCAGAGTGGGACTGGAACGCGGCCCTCGAGGACTTCGCCAATGCCCTGGTCCTGGGCGAGGGGCTGGAGGAATCGGTTTCCTGGCGGGGTCTGTTCGCCATCTACTTCGACCAGAACCTGCGCCGCTGGCCCCAGGAGGACCTGGCGGGTCTGGCCGATGACGGCACCGAGTTGAGATGGTCGAATACCGGCGCCTCTGCCGGCGAGGCGGACGCCACGGTCGGGACATGGAAGGAGGTCATCGGCGACGCCTTCCTGTCCGACTACCTCGACCAGGACGTGCAGATCGAGGTGGGCGGCTTGACCCTGGGATCCAACTCGGTGTTGCCCGATGATGCGGTTTCCTCGGCTTTCGCCAACTTTCCCTGGGTGGCCATACACGATCCCGGTGACGACGAGACCCTGGGCGGGCTTGACTGGTCGACCTGGCTGGTATTCATGGAGATGGAGGAAGAAGGTCCCAAGATAGTGGGCCTCCAGCCGCAGTTCGGCTATCCCTGATCGCTGAAATCCGGGGGTACGAT
>CAYWGY010000069.1:10202-10521 GCA_964458055.1 uncultured Acidimicrobiaceae bacterium
TGGCGACTCACAGTGTTCTCGGATGGGCGACCCGACCGTCTTTGCTGGGCCTTACCTGCGCCACACCGAGGGTATGAACAACACCATGATCGGGAAGATCTCGAGACGCCCCACGATCATCAGGAGTGACAGCATCCATTTGCCGGGAGCCGAAACAGTGGCGTAGTTGGCGGCCGGTCCCACTTCCCCCAAACCGGGGCCTATGTTCCCCAGGCTGGCCACCACCGCCGACAGGGAGGTGACGATGTCGGTGGATCCGAAAAAGAGTTCTATTCCGGTGAAGAGCACCGCCCCCACCCCAAGCAGGAACATGTAGAGC
>CAYWGY010000069.1:10531-11295 GCA_964458055.1 uncultured Acidimicrobiaceae bacterium
AACGAGAAGATCCCTCTTATGAAATGGAAGGAGACCACCTGCTTGTTGAGACGGATCAGGAACATTCCCCGGGGATGGATCACCCGGCGCAGTTCCGTCAGGGCGGTGTGGGCCAGGATCTTGAGGCGAAAACTCTTGATGCCTCCGGCAGTGGACCCGGCCATTCCGCCCACCGTCATGAGGATCAGGAGAACGATATGGAGGGGTGGAATCCAGGCGCCGAAGTCGGCGGTGCTGAAACCGGTGGTCGTCACCATCGACACCGCTGTGAAAGTCCCGTCCCGAACGGCTTGCTCCCATGCGGTCCCCTCGTTGGCCAGTACGACTGCAAAGCTGGCGGCGGCCAGCAGGATGATCAGGAGATAGACGCGAAACTCCTCGTGCCGGAAGTATCGGCTCGGGTTTGTCAATGCCCGGAAGTGGAGGGCGAAAGAGATGCCCGCCATCGCCATGAAGAAGATGATCACCCATTGGGTGTACGGTCCGAAACCTGCGATGGATGTGGGTTCGGTGCCGAATCCTCCCGTCGACATGGTGGTTAAAGAGTGGTTGACAGCCTGGAAGAGGTTCATGTCGCCCGCCCACAGGAGCATCAGGACCTCCAGGACCGTCAGCGCCACGTAGATGAGCCAGAGTCGCTTGGCGGTGTCCTGGAATCGGGGGGTCAGCCGGTCCGGGCTGGCGCCGGGAGACTCCGCCCGGGCCAACTCCACCCCTCCCACCCCCAACAGAGGCAGCACCGCCACGAACAGGACGATTATCCC
>CAYWGY010000070.1:0-11185 GCA_964458055.1 uncultured Acidimicrobiaceae bacterium
CACCGAGGAGAGGACGTTGGTGTAGATGGTCTCCTCGGCGCCGGCGCCCACCGAGGCGGCGAAGTCCTCGGAGGCCTCCGCCTGGACGGCGTCGATCACCTCGTCGTAGGTGACCATCCCCATCAGGTGGCCGGCGCTGTCCACCACCGGGAGGCCCTTCAGGCGGTAGCGCTGCATGAGTTCTGTGACCTCTTCGCGGTCGGCGGTGACCTGCACGGTCACCGGGTTGGCCTCCATCGCCTCGTCGAGGCCCACCGACGGGCGCACGAACACCAGGTCGCGGAAGGACAGCACCCCTCTGAGAGCGCCGAAGTCGTCGATCAGGTAGATGTAGGTGAGATCCTCGACCGTCTCGCGGATGATGCGGATCCGCTCTATGGCCTCTCCGGCGGTGAGTCCCACGGGGAGGACCGCAAGGTCGGTGGTCATCAACCCGCCGGCGGTGTCGGAGGGATAGCCGAAGAGGTCCTCGACCTCGGTGCTGGCGGGATCGTCCATCAGCTCCAGCAGGTCTCCCACCGTCTCGGCGGGCATCTTCTCCAGGATGTCCACCGCCTCCTCCGAAGGCATCTCTCCCAGCACCGAGGCCGCCTCCTCCATCGGCAGGTCCACCAACAGGGTGGCGGCGAGGTCGTCGCGCACCTCCTCGAGGACCTCGGCGCTCTGCCGGCGGTCGAGGGGACCCAGCAACTCGCCGGCTATCTCGGGCGAGACCGACTCCAGGATGTCGGCGGCGTCGTGAGGCGAGGCATCCACCAGCGCCGACCAGACCTCGGTGTGGGCGCCCAGGTACTCCTCCACCTCGGAGGGACGCCGCCGGGCGGCTCTGCGGACACGCTGGGCAAGCTCGCGGGGACGCCGTGGTCGCAACCTCATAGATCAAGAGATTACGGCCATCGCAGTGCACCCGCGCTCGGGTCTCCCAGGGGAGTAAAGGGCGGCGCGGCCCGGAGACCGAGAAGCCGGAGGGTGTCTAGGGAGAGAAGGGACGGACCGAGAGCACCTGCACCTCGAAGCGTCCCCCCGGCGCCTCATAGGAGACCCGGTCGCCGGGGACGCTCGCCAGCACGGCGCTTCCCAACGGGCTGGTGGGAGAGACCACCAGCCGCGCCGATCCACGGTTCTCGGCGGGCGCCAGCAAGAACTCCATCTCGTCACCGTCGCCGTCCACCACCGTCACCATCGATCCGATCTCGACACGTCCGGTGTCGTTGACCTCTCGCACCTCGGCGTCTCTGAGGACACGCTCCAGGTGGGCGATGCGCGCCTCCATCAGGCCCTGCTGGTCCTTGGCGGCGTGATAGTCGGCATTCTCCCGGATGTCGCCGTGTGAACGCGCCTCGGCTATGCGATCGGAGATCTCGATCCTCTTGGGACCCTTGAGGTCGTCGAGTTCGGCCACCAGCCGGCGATGAGCTTCGGGAGTCAGGAAGGTGGTTGGTGTCTCGGCTGTCACCCAGCAAAGGATATCGCCCGGGAGCAACCGCCCAGCCGCCCCGCCGGAGCGCCGACCGGCTGGGGGAGCCCCGCGATTTGGTAGCTTTGAAGGCGATGGAAACCAGGCTCACCCACTTCAGTCACGGCGCCGGCTGAGGCTGCAAGCTCGGTTCGACCGAGTTGGCGCAGGTGCTGCGCCCCTTGCAGGATCATCCCGCCTTCTCCTCGCCGCATCTGCTGGTGGGAGTCGACACCTTCGATGATGCAGGCGTCTACCGCCTGGAAGACGGGCGCGTCCTCATCCAGACGGTGGACTTCTTCACACCGGTGGTGGACGATCCCCGCGACTGGGGCCGGATCGCCGCCGCCAACGCTCTCTCCGATGTCTACGCCATGGGAGGGACCCCGCTCACCGCTCTCCAGTTGGTCTGCTGGCCGTCGCGGTCGGCGCCGTTGGAGATGCTGGGAGAGGTCATCGCCGGCGGAGCGGACGTGATGGCCGGCGCCGGCTGCACGGTGGTGGGGGGACACACCATCGATGATCCCGAGCCCAAGTACGGCTTCGCGGTGACCGGGACCGCCGCCGCGGAGAACCTCACCCGAAACTCCCGCGCACGTGAGGGGGACCGCCTGGTGCTCACCAAGCCGCTGGGAAGCGGCATAATCACCACCGCTCAGAAGGCGGGCCGCTGTCCTCCGGAGGTGCTGGGTGAAGCGGTGGAGCACATGGCCGCTCTCAACGACTCGGCGTCGCGGGCGATGACCGCGGTGGGCGTGCGGGCCGCCACCGACGTCACCGGTTACGGCCTGGCGGGACATCTCCTCTCGATGATGAGAGCATCCGGTGTGGCCGCCCGGGTGGAGACCTCGGCGCTGCCTCTCATGCCGGGGGTGCGAGAACTCCTGGCAGCCGGGCACTATCCGGGGGGGAGCCTGCGCAACCTGGAGGCGGCCCGTCCGGGGCTCCGCGGCGGAGACGGCGAGTGGCGCCGGGTGGTGTGCGACGCGCAGACCAGCGGGGGACTCCTGATCTCGGTTCCCGCGGCCAAGGCGGAGGAGTTGCTGGAACGGCTGGTGGGAGAGGGCGCGGAGGGGACGCCGATCGGAGAGGTGATCGGGGGAAACCCGTCCGTGGAACTGACCTGAAACGACGGCCGCAGGCTGTCCGAGACACCTCCACAGTCCTCGGTCGGCTTCCAGCACGTACACCCAAGGCAGTCCCGAGGCTGCCACCGGTGGCACGACCGCTGCCTCCGGTCCGACCCCGGTGGGTCAGCGTCGACTTCTCATTGGACGGCGTTTGCTGTCCGGCAGATGGATGCTGTCGGAGACCGCGCTCGCGCACCGGTCTCGCACGGCTTCGGCGATTGGAACGGACCCGTTCCCGGCTTGCCCGGGAGAAGGCGGGTTCGGATGTCTCTTCGAAGGTCGCGGGCTCAGCTCAGGACTGTTCGCAGGCCCGGTCTGAACTTCTCGGGCTCCAGCAGGAAGGCGTCGTGGCCCTTGTTGGAGTGGACGGTGTGCCACAACACCGGCACGCCGACCGCCCGGAGGCGCTTGACCATGTCCTCCTGTTCGTCGGGATAGAAGCAGACGTCGGAGTCGATGGTGAAGACCAGCCACTGCTGGTCCCGGCAGCGTTTCAACAACTCGTCGACGCCGGCTCCCCCCACCTCTCTCACCAGGTCGAACTTCTGCCATATCCTCACCACCCGCAGGTAGGTGTTGGCGTCGAACCGGGCCACGAACTTCTCGCCCTGGTGCAGCATGTAGGACTCCATCGGATGCTGCACCCGGAATCCGGCCAGGTAGTCCCGCTCGATGATCTCGTGGCGGATCCGCTCGCGGAAGGCCGACAGCGAGACGAAGGTCTTGTGTCCGATCATCCGCGCCAGCGCCAGCCCCAGGTCGGGCGGCGGGCCGTCGTAGTAGTCGCCGCCGCGGAAGTTGGGATCGGAGATGATGGCGAACATCTGCTCGAAGTTGTGGATCACCTGCAGGGTGGTGACGTCGAGACCCGCCGCGATGGGGATGACCACGTTCACCCTGTCGGGATAGCGGGTCGCCATCACCACCGCCATCAGGCCGCCCACCGAGCCTCCGGTGGCTGCGTGGATCCGCTCGATCCCCAGGCGCTCGAGGAGTTGGACCTGTGAGTCGACGATGTCGGTGATGGTGAGGTTGGGAAACGACGATCCATACGGTCTGCCGGTGAGGGGGCTGGTCGAGGAGGGACCGGTGGAGCCGTAGCACCCTCCCAGGTAGTTGACGCACACCACCGCGTAGCGGTCGGTGTCCAGTGCCCGTCCCGGGCCGATGAACCCGTCCCACCAGCCCACCTGCATCTCCTCTGTCCATCGCGAACCCACCCCCGGCACCTCGGCGGTGAAACCGGCGGCATGCTGGCTGCCGGTGAGAGCGTGGAACACTAAGATGACGTTGTCCCGGGCCTCGTTGAGTTCCCCGTAGATCTCATAGGCCAGGGTCACCTCGGGAATGAACCGCCCGCTCAGGGTGGTGAAGGAACCCTCGAGGGTCAGGAAGCTGGTCTCGGTGGGCGCCAGGTCGCCGGTGGGCCGGCCGGGCGTGCTGTTTGTCACCGACTCTCCTTTTCTCATCGGTCAGGCGTTGGCACCGTATCGGCTTGGTGGCCGACCGGTTGCCGCGGTTTCCTCGGGCCTGATCCCTCCACCGCTCTGGATGGGCGTCTGGTGACGCTACCGGCCCCATTCTGGCAGGAATGCGCTCGGCAAACAACCCAAAAAGCCCGAGGTGTGCCGAACCGAGCCCGCATCCGTCACCGCCGGGCGCCCACCCGGGCCACGGCCTGTGCGGCCGGGGGAGTTACATGAAATGGGGCTGGCGGCTCACCCACACCATGTTGCCCTCGGGATCCCTGACGCCCACCAGGTCGATGGGGAGGCCGCTTCGGTCCGACGGCATGTTGACGACGCCCATGCCCAGGCCGGCCAGGTAGTCCCGCCACGTCCTCAGGTCGTCCACCCACAGGACGATCTCGGCGCCTCCCGGCGGAGGCGACTCGGGATGACGCTTGTGCAGGACCAGATAGGAGTTGCCCACCGCCATCCAGACATGCCCGCGGGTGGCCATCATGGGAGCGGTGACCTCCTGGAGACCCAGCACCTTGGCATAGAAGTGGGACATCTCATCGAGATCGTCCGCCCAGACGAAGACGTTCATGCCTCCCCTGGGACTGAGCGAGGGCGCCTTTTTCCCGGCCATGACGGTGCGCTTGGCGTCGGCCAGGCTGAAACGGCCCACCGTGACCTCCCTGCCGACGATCACCCCGTCCAGTTGGTGCCCGCCCACCGACAGCCTCGCCAGGGTGCGGAGGTCCTCGAGGGTCCCCACCCCTCCGGCGACGATCACAGGCTCGGGGACCAACTCCAGCGTCTCGGTGTAGATGTCCAGGTCGAGCGGCTCGGTGAGCGGATTGCGCCCGGCCTCGGCGACCAGGAAGGCGGCCACCCCCGCCGACGACATCTCCACGAGTACCTCCTCCAGGTAGCGGCCGCTGCGTTCGGTCCAACCCTGGGTGACGACCTCTTGATCGGGCCGAACGTCGACGGCCACCGCGATTTTTCCGGGATAGTCCCGGCAGAGGTCCCAGACCATGATCTGGTCCTCGATCGCCGCCGTTCCCATCACAACCCGCCAGGCGCCGTTGCAGATGAGCCGGGCCGCCTCGATGTGGGAGCGCACGCCGCCGGCCACCTGGACCGGACAGTCGAGTTCGGCGACTATCTCGTCTATGAGGGGCCGGTTCTGGTAGTCGCCCAGCGCGGCGGCGTTTAGATCCACCACGTGCAGGTAGTCGGCGCCCTGGCGCGCCCAGCTGCGAGCGCGGTTGAGGGGGTCGTTGTCCAGGATGATGGCCTCGGTGACGTCGAGCGCCGGCAGGCGGACCGACCTTCCCCCCAGAATGTTGATGCGCCCGTAAACATCCATCAAGCCCAAGGATACCTTCGGTTATTCACTCCGTATGCATCCGGTCCGCCCGCGTGTCAGCCGGTCGGCGCCAGGTCGAGAGCGCGCTCGGCGGCCTCGAGAGTCTGGTCTCCGGAGAGGACGGGCATGAAGAGGTCGCCGTAGCGGGAGAGGCGGTCCCAGAGGTTCCGGATGTCGATGTCGCCGTTGCGCAGGTCGCCGACCTCTTCCCAGAGGAGAGGTGCGGAGACGGGCGCGCCGGCGCGGGGCCGGACCGAGTAGACCGAGCAGACGGTCTGTCCCGAGGCGTTGCGGTTGTGGTCTATGAACACCTTCCCCGAACGCTGCGACTTGTCCCACGCCAGGGTCAGGTCGTCGGGGTTGGCGGCCACCAGCAACCCGGCCACCGCATGGACGAAACGCCGGATCCTCCCGTAGTCGTGCACCGGCGCCAGAGGCAGGTAGACGTGCATGCCCCGGCTCCCCGAGAGCTTGGGCACCGACCGCAGCCCGAGTTGTTCGAGCGCCACCCCCAGCAGGCGTACGCCCGCCACCACCTGCGACCAGGAGGCCTCGGGCGATGGGTCGAAGTCGAACACCGCCCAGTCGGGATGGCCCAGGTCGGGGTGGCGCGAGTGGAAGGGATGGACCTCCACGCATCCCATGTTGGCGAACCACATCAGCGACTCGGGGTGGTCGGCGCAGAGAAAGTCGATCTCTCCGCCCATCGACCGCGATCCCACCGGGAGGGTGCGCATCCAGGAGGGCTGGTGGCCCGGCGCCCGCTTCTCATAGAAGGAGGGCCCCGAGATCCCGTCGGGATACCGGGACATCGACAGGGGACGGTCGCGGAGATGGGGAAGGAGGGTGTCGGCGATCGAGGCGTAGTAGGCGATGAGGTCTCCCTTGGTGTAGCCCTCGGAGAAGAAGGGCTTGGAGAGGTTGGAGAGACCCAGCGCCCTCTTCGCGCCGAGGGGCCGGAAACGGTCGTCGACGGCCTCCACCGGCACGGGATCGGGAAAGGAGACCAGTCCCGAGGCGGCCCGGTGACCCGGGGGGCGTCTTCCCCGCAGGCGGTCCGCCGTCCGGCGCAACTCCCCGCCGATGGCCGCATGGCTCTCGGGCTCGCGCGCCTCGGAGATCACCACCATCTCCATCTCCGCTTCGAAGGCGGCCTCCACCAGCGGCGCCACCCGCAGGGTCCCCTGCCCGTAGGGAACATGGCTGATCTCGCCCGCGGCGCCGAAGCGGTTGTCGGTGAAATGGGTGTGGAGGGGAGAGAGCATCCACGGCGGGAAGGAGTCGCGGAGGAACTCCAGCACGGTGGCGAACCGGTCGGTCGCCACCAGTCCGCCGCCGGAGAGAGCATGCAGGTGCGCCCAGTCGATCACGGGCCTGACGAAGGGGAACTCCGCGGCCAGCAGGGCGATGTCGCCCAGGCTCCCGAACGAGCGCAGGTTCCCGGCGGTCTCGAGCCCGAGGCCAACGCCCAGGTTCTCCACCTTGGGCGCCAGCAGGTCCAGGCGGCGGCGGATCAGGTCCATCACCTCCCGTGGCGGGCGTCCCTTCAGGTGGCCGGCGTGCGCCACCACAAGAGGCGAGCCCAGGTCCCGTCCCAGTTTCATGGTGTGCTCCAGGGCCGAGAGGCACATGCGGGCCTTGTCGGGCTCCTCGGCGGTCAGGACCGCGAAGTAGGGAGCGTGAGCGGTGACCCGGAACCCCCGATCAAAGGAGACGGCGCCGAAGCGAGCACACCGCTCCTCTCTCCAGGGAAAGCCCTTGACGAAGGAGAACTCATAACAGGAGGCGCCCTGTGCCGACAGGTCGTCGAGGAAGCTCTCGTCACGTTCGTCGGCGCCCGGCGGCGGTCCCGAGATCCCGAAGCGCACGGGCGTCGGCGCCCGGTCGTCGGCGACAGGGGGGCGTTGATCGGCCATGGGTAACAATGATGGCGGGTGATCCGCAAAAGTCGCGGTCCTCGGTTCCGGGAAACGGGGAAACCCGCGCCGATTATGTCCCCCCATTCCGTTGTATACCGCCATAATCTTGCTACGATTTTGCCATAGAGCCGATCCGGGCTCGACGACTTGAAAGGAGAGTCATGGAAACGTTAGCCATCGTGCTAGCCGCCATCGGCGCTATCAACTGGGGACTGATCGGCTTGTTCGGTTTCGATCTGGTAGCGGCCATCACCAAGGCAGGAAAGTTCGGCGAACAAAACGTAATCTCTCGGATCATCTATGTCATCGTCGGCATCGCCGGCGTGATCGCTCTCTTCACGGGCTTGTAAGAGAGAACCTTCAATTTCCTACCGACCGCCCCCCGGCGTCGGCTCCCAACCGGAGCCGAGACCGCGGGGCGGTCTTTTTGGTCTCTTTGCCCCGACAGCGCATGAGCCGGGGCGAAGTTCGGATAATCTTGCGGTGAGAAGGAGGTAAGGCTCTCTTGGAAGGAATCACATTCGGGATATGCACAGACCAGGCCGATCCCTATCCGGTCCTGGCGAAGAGGTGGCGCTACTTCGAGGAGTTGGTGTTCGACAGCATCTGGGACTGCGACCACTTCCTCCGCCCGTCCGATCCCTCGGGTCCCTACTTCGAGGGGTGGACCCTGCTGGCCGCCCTGGCCGCGGAGACAGAGCGCATCCGCGTGGGAGTGCTGGTGGGCTCCAACACCTTCCGCCACCCGGCTCTCCTGGCCCAGGAGGCGATCACCATCGACCACATCTCCGACGGGCGCCTGGAGTTCGGCTTCGGCGCCGGGTGGTTCGTGGAGGAACATGACCGTTTCGGGATACCCTTCGACCGCCCGGCGGTGCTGGTGGACCGCTTCGCCGAGGCCGTGGAGATCATCGACGCGCTCCTGCGAGGAGAAAGGGTCACCCACGAGGGTCGTCACTACCAACTCAGAGACGCGCTCCTGCGCCCCCGGCCGCTGCAGTCACCCCGGCCGCCCTTCACCCTGGGCGCCCACCGCGCGAGGATGCTGGCGATCTGTGCCCGCTATGCCGACCGGTGGAACTCCTTCGGGACGGTGGAGCAGATGGCAGAGCGCAACCGCCGCCTCGACCAGGCCTGCCGTCGCATCGGCAGGGACCCGTCCGAGATCGTCCGCTCCTTCTACGGCTGGGCCTCCAACATGGCCGCCCAGGGTCTGCCCGACGCCTGGGAGAGCGTCGACGCCTTCTGCGAAGTTGTGGGCCGCTACGCACAAGCGGGCGTCAACGAGTTCATAATGGACCAGCCCCGGCCCGAGCAGTACCGGACCGCCGAACGAATCGTGTCCGAGGTGATCGAGCCGGCGCGCCGGACCACCCGCGCAACAGAGCCCAGCCGCGGGGAATCCCGATAGCCTTGTGGCGATGACCAGACGCACCATCCACGGATGAGCGACCGCCTGCGCTTCGGTGTCGCCACTCCCCAGGTGCCGCCCTATGGGACATTGGCGGAGAGGTGGCGGTACTTCGAGGAGTTGGGGTTCGACAGCATCTGGGATTTCGACCACCTCCTCCAGCCCACCGACACCACGAGTCCCTACTTCGAGGGGTGGACCCTCCTGGCGGCCCTCGCCACGCAGACAGAGCGCATCCGCGTGGGAGTGCTGGTGAGCAGCAACACCTTCCGCCACCCGGCTCTGCTGGCACAGCAGGCCATCACCCTCGACCACATCTCGCAGGGACGCCTCGAACTGGGGATCGGCGCGGGATGGCTCGAGGAGGAACATGACCGTTTCGGGATTCGGTTGCACGAGCCCCGGGTGCGGGTGGACCGCTTCGAAGAGGCCCTGGAGATCATCGACTCGCTGCTGAGGGGTGAGACGGTCACCCGCCCGAGCGGGCACTACCGGTTGGATGAGGCCCGGCTCCGTCCCCGGCCGGTGCAGTCGCCCCGCCCGCCGTTCACCCTGGGCGCCCACCGCCCGCGCATGCTGGCGATCGCCGCCCGCCATGCCGACCGGTGGAACTCCACCGGGACGGTGAAGGGCATGGCCCGCAGGAACCGCCTCCTCGACGAGGCCTGCCGGAGGATCGGCAGGGACCCGGCCGAGATAATCCGCTCCCACCTGGGAGGGCCCCCCGCCATGGAGGTCCAGGGCCTTCCCGATCCGTGGTCCAGTGTCGACGCCTTCTGCGAGGTGACCGGAAGGTATGCCCGGGCGGGTGTCAACGAGTTCATCTTCCAACAACCCCGTCCCGAACAGCACAGGACAGTGGAGAGGATCGTCTCGGAGGTGATCGAACCCCGACGCCAGGCCCGCTGACGCGGAGGACCGCCCGCGCTCAGGCGCTGGCGTGAAGGGACTTGCTGGGCCGGGAGAGGACGTACCACCAGGCCACGGCGGCCACCGCCACCAGGATCACCCGCAGGGTGGTGTTGGAGGTCAACAGCACCGCGGAGATGCCGATGGAGACCGTGATCCCCGCCAGTGCGATGGCCTTGGCTCGTTTGGTCAGACCCCCCTGGTAGCTGCGGATGATCTTGCCGAACACCGGATGGTTGCGGAGCCACATCTCGAAACGCCGCGACGACCGCGCGAAGAAGAACAGCGCCAGGATCACGAAGTCGGCCGTGGGAATCCCGGGCAGCCAACTCAGGAAGACGAACCCGAGACAGATCAGTCCCAGGACGAAATAGACCAGGCGAACAAGGGGGAAACGGGCTATCTTTGCCACTGTCCGTAAGGCTACGAATGTTCGGGGGTTAGTCAAAAAGGCGAGACGCCCCCTCGGCCTCACTAGCCTTTCCGCCATGGCCCATCGTGCCAGCCTGCGGGTGCGCTTCTCCGATCTCGACTCCTACAACCATGTCAACCACGCGCGCTATCTCAGCTACTTCGAGACCGCCCGCGTGGAACTGCTGGACGAGATGGGATTCAGCATGGCCCGCCTGGCGGAGATGGGTCTGCAGATCGTGCTGGTCGAGGCCAACATCCGCTACTTCGCCCCTGCTCGCCTGGGCGACGAGGTGGAGATCACCACCTCGGTCAGGCAGGTGCGCCGCGCCTCCACCCGCTGGAGCCAGAGAGCCGAGGTGAGATCGGAACCCGTCGCCGCTCTCGAGATCAAGGCCGCCTTCACCAGCCCCGAGGGAAAGCCCAAGCGCACCCCCCGGGGCTTCGCCGAGGCCACCGCGCCCTTCCGGATCAACGCGTGATGATTGCGGTCCCGCCGGTTCGCCAAGGCCCCGGGCGGTCCGGTTCTGAGATGTGATCGGCTCTCGGGGCCGGCGCATCGAGCATCGCCGCCGACGCAGGGGAGTGTTCCCTGCGATGTGATGGATGAAGGATGCCGGGAACCCCGCGTCCGGCCACCTGCAGGCGTTTCGCGACGGGCGTCCCGAGCGCACCGCCGGAGGGTCTCTCTCAACCCTCCCCGGAGGGCTTATAATACCGGTCGGCCGCCACCCCGGTACGGCGCCAGGGCAACGGTGTCCATCTAACATCCTTGCCTAAGCGAGGTGATTCCATTGGACCATTTTTCATCGTCAAGTGAGTCGAGTTACCTGGCTCGCCTTCTGGGTTCGCCGGCGCCGGGAGCCGGACCCGAGGTGGGCCGGGGCGAATCCGAAGGCGACCCCCACGATCTGCGATACCCGGGCACAACCATGATCGGAGTGCGCTGGCTCGTTCTCGTCACCTGCCTGCTGGCGGTCAACTACCGCGTCGAATTCGCTTCTCCCGGCCACATCTGGAACAACGTGTATGTGCTCACCCAGATGGCCAGCAACGGATATGTCCACTATCGCATCCGGTCCAACAAGGGGAGGCTCGGGCCCTGGTTCTTGCTTCTCGCCGGACAGGA
>CAYWGY010000071.1:0-1240 GCA_964458055.1 uncultured Acidimicrobiaceae bacterium
CTGCCAGGCGAGAAGACCCTGGCCGATGTCCGCACGCAGATCAGCAGGGTGCGAGAGGAAGCCGCCATCCACGGCGTGAGCCTCCGCCAGATCATCCAGCGGGGCAATCCGGTGAGGGCGGTTGACGAACTCTCCTCCGACTCACTGGTGGTCATGGGCATCGGCGGGCATCCCTACACCTATCTGCGCCCGGGGATAGCCGGCCTGATGGCATCCACGGTCGACTGTTCGGTCATCTTGATCCCCACGCGGGACTGACCCTGGCGGTGGCGCCGACAGAAGCGACCACGCTGATCCTGGTGGGGTTGGCGGCTCTCGGGCTTCCCCTGGCGGCCGGGCGCCTTCGCCTGCCGCCGGTGGTCCTTGAGATCCTCTTCGGGGTGCTGGTGGGTCCGGTGTTGGGGGTGGTGTCCTCGACTCTCCTGGAATCGCTGGCCCAACTGGGGTTTCTGATGCTGATGCTGCTGACCGGTTTCGAGATCAACGTGGGGTTCTTCCGTCGTCAGGGAGCGGGACCCGTTGTGGTGGGGCTGCTGGGCTTCTGCGCCACCCTCGGAGCCTCCTGGCTGGCTTCCAGGGTCCTGGGCACGGATCCCTTCATGGTGATGGTGCTGGCCACCACCTCGGTGGGCCTGGTGGTACCCAGTCTCCGTTCGGCGGGTGTGGCCTCCCGTCCCATCGGCCAGGACATCCTGCTGGGCGCCCTGCTGGCCGACTTCCTGACCCTTCTGGGCGTCACCGTGCTGGCCCTGTTGGTGCAGGATGACCCGGGCTGGCGGCTCCTGGGTATTCCCGGGTTCTTCCTGATCGTGGCGGTGGTGCTCCTTGCGGTCAAGCGGGCGGCCTGGTGGCACCCCGAACGGTTCGGTGTGCTCTTCGCCGCCGAGGACACCGATGAGATGGGCATCCGCGCCTCGCTGGCGTTGCTGTTCGTGTTCGTGGGAGTCGCCAGCCTCCTGGGGATCGAGGCCGTTCTGGCGGCCTTTTTGTCGGGCGGCATCATCGCGGTGGTATTCCGCGAGCGGGGGGCTCTCGATCGCAAGCTCTCGGGCTTCTCCTATGGCTTCCTCATTCCCATCTTCTTCATCGACGTCGGGATCAGATTCGATCTCACGGCGGTCACAGATGTCGAGGCGCTGGTGTTCACCGGCCAACTGGTGATCGCCGCCTTCGCGGTGAAGACCGCATCGGCGCTGGCGCTGTTCCTGCGCGGGCACCGGGTGCGGCTGGTGGCGGCCGC
>CAYWGY010000071.1:1250-11171 GCA_964458055.1 uncultured Acidimicrobiaceae bacterium
TGTCGCTGATCATCGTGGTGGCCGAGATCGGTCGCCACCTGGGGCTGTTGACCACCTCCCAGGAGGGCAGCATCATTCTCCTGGCCATTGTGACCACCACCGTGGCGCCCACGCTGTTCCGCTGGATAATGCCCGCGCCCGGGGGCGAGGGTGTCCCGGAGAGGTCGGCGGACAGCGATTAGGGCCTAAAGCGCCCGGCGCCGGGCTGAACGGGGTCTCGACGGGGTTGCGGCGGCGCCTCTCCGGTGGAGGGTCATTCAGTTGGCGGGACCGTACAGGCCGTACTGGAGCCGGGGATCGCCGGGAGTGGCGTCGAATCGCACCTGGTAGGACTCTCCGATCCACCGTGACCGGGCGATCAGGTTGCGTCCCACCTCCAGGCGGCCCGGTTCCCAGTTGCGCAGCGCCGCGGTGACGTCACCCCCGGCCGCTGCCATGGCGTCTCGGAGAGCGAAGGCGTCGTCGCAGGCCTTGGCGGTGCCGGCGGCGGCGTGGGGTCGGGCCGAGAAGGCGGCGTCTCCTATCACGCACACCCGTCCCCGGGCCATCCGTTCGGACGACACGTCGAAGATCACCTGGATGAAGAGGTCGTCGGAACCGTCGACCACCTCTCTCACCACCGGCGCCATGTGCTCGCGCGCCTCTGCCCGCACCCGGGACAGGAACTCACTGCGGACCAACCCGGGCGGGACCGTGGCCGAACGCCTCTCGCCCTCCCGGTCGGTCAGCAGGTCGTCGAGAGGGGGCCCCTCCGGACAGTTGTAGTACCACACCAGGTTCATGAGCCGCTCTCCCACCTTCAGGCTTCCCTCACGGCTGGGAATGGCATAGGCCAGTGCGTGTCCCGAGGGCATCAGGCAGTACACCATCGCGTTTGCCATCTCGTGTCGAGCCGCGGGTGTGAGTTCCGACTCGGGAAATGTTCCCCTCCAGGCCACGTAGCCGACATAGGAGGGCGAGACCGCCGGGTTCAGGACCGACCTGGCCAGGGAGTTGATCCCATCGGCCGCCACCAGCATGTCCGCACGGGTTTCGGCGCCGTCGGCGAAGGTCACCCTCACCTTGTCCTCCGTCTGGGTGAAGCCGGTCACCTCCTTGCGGAGGTGGTAGCGGTCGTCACCGAAGTCGGAGAGCAGTCCCCGGTAGATGGTGTTCCAGGAACTGATCAGAGACCCCAGGGGCTTTCGGGACAGCACCCGTCCCCGGGGGTCGAGGAAAGTCCACCAATACGGCGCTATCGAGACTTCCTTGGTGTCGAGGGGGCTGTACTCATCGAAGTAACGGTGGGTGTGCGGCAACAGGATGATTCCCGCTCCGCGGTCCTGCAGCGCCTCCGACGAGCGCTCGTATATGTCGACGTCGCAGCCCAGGTCACGCAGGAGGAGACCGGCGGTGAGGCCGCCGATCGACCCTCCCATCACCGCAACCCGGGGCCAGCGGCTCCCGGTCAACTCAAGCAGGTCTCCCGAAGGTGGCGATCCGGTCCACCTTGCAGATGAACAGCACCCGCCGCTCGTCTATCGCCGGGTCGCGGAGACCGTACGGAGGCTCGGCGCCGGTGTACTTGGTCCAGATCCTGTCGACCTGGGCGGTCACCATGGCGCCCTCTTCGGGATCGTCCTCTGACACCTCACGCTCCACCGTGCACTTCATGCTCATCCAGTGGTACGGGTTCTCCGGGTTCATCAGGAGGACCGTGATCTGGGGGTTGGCCCTGATCCAGGAGGTCTTCTTGCGATGGGAGGCGACGTTCACCAGCACCCGGTCGGCGTCGCCGTCGTAGTCGAACCACATCGCCGAGAGGTTGGGGCGCCCGTCGCCTCCCATGACGGCCATGACGGCGGTGACCTGTCCGTCCATCAACTGCTTGTACATGGGATCGATGTCGTTCAGCCCCGAGACCTGGACGCGGTCTCCAATCGAGAACTGGTTGGGCTGGAGGCCGCTGGCGACATCCAGGAATCTGGCCACTGTGATGGACATTTGAGTGCTCCTCTCTGGGATGATTACCGCCAGACTACATCAGCCGCGTGCGGCCCTTATGACCGGGCCGTAGGCGGTCGGATCTATCCGGGCATCGATCAGCCTGGGACGCGGTCCCCGGAGGGCTCGGCGGAACTGTTCCCGGTTCTCGGCGATCACTCCCTCCATGCCGGAGGCGCGGGCCACGGCGGCGTAGTCGGTGGTGAGGTATCGCACTGCCGGCGATCCTCCCTGCCCGGGGAGTTGTTTGAGTTCGATCAGGGTGAGGGCGGCGTCGTTGAACACAACCACCACCACGTCGGCGGCGGTCCGTGCCAGGGTCTCCAACTCGGCGAGGGCCATGCCGAGTCCTCCGTCGCCGGTCAGGCAGACCGCCGGCGTCCCGGGTCGGGCCAGCGCGGCGCCCAGGGCGGCCGGGAGGGCGTATCCCATGGTGGAGAGGCCGTTGGAGATCAGTGTCCGGCGGGGTTCGGAGACCTCCAGGAAGGGCATCGCCACCAGGAAGTGAGCGCCGGCATCGAGGGTGACCGTGGCGCCGTCCCGTGCTGCGGTCCACTCGGCCACCGCCTGCACCGCCTGGTGGGGAGTGAACCCGGGACCGTCCTGCCACAGCGACTCCCGGGCCAGGCGCCAGGCTGTCTGTCCCGCTCCCGGCTCCCAGCGGTTGCGGGAGAGGTCGGGCGCCAGCGACTCGAGGAGGGGACCGGCGGGACCTGTGACGACGGCTTCTCCGGGGAAGAACCGGCGGGAGTGCGGCCAGGGATTGATCTCCACCACGGGCGCCTCGTATCCGAAGGGCCGGGGGAGGGGTTCCACCGGATCGACTCCCACCGCCAATACCAGGTCGCTTCTCTCGAGAAGCGGCGCCTCGAGAATGGAACTGGTGAAGAGGCCGCCGAACTCGGGGGTGGCCTCGTCGATCAGTCCCTTGGCGTGATAGGTGGTGAGAGCCGGGCAACCGGTCGTCGCCACGATCCGCCGCACGTCCTCGATCCAGCCGAGCGCGCCCGTCCCGAGGATCAGCAGCGGGCGCCTGGCTCTGCGGGCGAGGTCCCTTACGGCCGCCGGGACGGGTCGCCGGGAGGGAAGGGCCGGGGGGTCGGGAGGCATCTCTCCCGAGACGGTGCCGTCCATGTCGATGTGGACGGCGCCCTGGGGGTGGGAGGCGGCGAGGCGAGCCGCGGCTTGGGCGGCGCGGGCGGTGCGGGATCGTCCCACCGTTCCACTCCACTTGGTCACCGGTCGCATCACAGCGGGCTGGTCGAACTCCTGATGTCCCACCCAGGAGCGGTCGGCGTGTGCGACGGTGTCGCCCACCAGCACCAGGGGTTGGTTGTCGAGAGTCGCCTGGGCCATGCCGTTGACGGCCGAGGCAACTCCGGGTCCGCGGGTTACGACCGCCACTCCAGCCGAGCCGGAGAGCAGGCCGTAGGTGGATGCGGCGATGCAGGCGGCGGTCTCGGAGTGGCAGAGGACAAAGGGCATGTCCAACTCTGCGGCGGCGCCGATCTTGTGCAGGTTGGGACCACCGCCGGGAACTCCGAACAGCCGGTTGGCGCCTCCCTCTTTGAGGCCGGCGACCAGCCTTCCGGCTACCGATGCGGACATGACCTCAGTCGTATAGCTCTACCGTGACGAACCGTATCTCGCTGTCTCCGGCGTTCTCGAAGTCATGGATCACCGAATCGGAGGGAGTGTGGGGCAGGAAGCTGGTGTCTCCCTCCTCGTAGCGGCGGATGTGGTAGACGCCGTCGGCGGTTCGCTGCTTTCCGATCCCGCCCTTGACCACCGTCCAGAAGTAATGACGGTCATGGAGGTGGAATCCGCCCCTCTCTCCAGGTTGGAGGCGGACCTCCCACACTCCCACTTCGTCGTTCCGGAACAGCAGGCGGGTGCCGATGTGGCGGTTGCCGGCCTGCGCAGAAGCCAACTCCTCGGAGAAGTCCGAGGTGTGGTATTTGCCTTTTTCGATTATCTCCACCATGGCAGACAAGGCTAACGGCCGCGGCGGCGACGGTTGGCCGGCAGGTGGCGGGCTCTTGGCGGGCCTTTCGCATGAGCTCGGCCTAGGAGGCCTGAACGGTAGTCAACACCGACCAACAAACCTGGTCGATCCCAGCCGGCCGAACCAAAACAGGCCGCTCCCACCGCGTCGCCCTAAACGCCGCCGCGGTGTCCATCCTGGAAGAAGCACGCACCCACACCGCCGGGCGAGGGACTCATGTTCCCATCAATCAGGGGCAAGACTCAAAGCAGCGACCAGCTAGCCAAACTCCTCAAACAAAACGACATCGACTGGATGCCCCACCGGTTCCGCACCAGCTTCCGGACTGGTGCGCCGAAACCGGGATCCCCCGAGAAGTAGCAGATCCCCTGAGAATTAGCAGAACGAGCCCTCGGACACGCCATCCGGAACAGAGCCGGAGCCACCTACACCAAACCGATTTACTCCAATGCCGCTAACCAATGAAAGCCTGGTCCGAGTACATCACCTAACCCCCCGCATGTGGGACTTCCGAGCAACCACTCCCGGGTATTGAATGCACGAGCCGCCTGGGGCTGTCCATGATTGCTCAAAGGTCCATTGTATTCTCCCGAGTGTCTGGGCTGGGTGTCCTTACACTGAAAAAGCGGAGAAAAACACAGTTGTGGCTGGCGAGTTGACCTTTCCCATCCGTTCTTCATCCGAGACGCCTACCAGGGGTGAGCCTTCCTTTCGGGTCCGTCGTCGCACTGCAGCCCAGTTGCCGCCTCACATGGTGGGCGAAACCCTGTTCCAGGCTTATCGGACGCCGTTGCTGCAGTTCGTCGCTGATTGGAACCGTTCCCCCTCTAAGCTGGCCATGATCGAGGAGGCTCCTTCCTATGAAGGTCCTGACCGGTATCTTCTGCCCTCCATAGCCGCGGTCGTTCACGCCCTGGCAGACAGGGCGAACCTGACGGTTCCCGGGTGGCTGTGGGCACACAGACTCGCCGAGGACTGGGTGCTGCTTTGCGAACCGGGGGAACACGAGTCCTTTTTCTGGAAGCGGGCCATGGAACAGGCACCCCGGACCTGTGCTCACCATCGGGTGTATTTCCATCCTCGCCTGTTGGATAAAGGCACACCCGACTGGTGGCTCCCGTGGACCTAACCCCTCCAAGGATCATTGAACTGTTCCATGAGATCGACGCCCAGCTCTACGAAGTCACAGACAGAAACCACGATGTGATGATCGCCGGGGGTGCGGCGGTGGCCTTGTTGTGGGACGATCAGCGCATCACCAACGATGTGGACGTTGTGTCCGAAGGCATGACTCCCCTGTTGCGCGCCGTCATCGCCCGGGTCGCCCGGGACTATGGCTTGGAACCGGGCTGGTTCAACGACGCCGCAAAACTGAAGGCTCCCGCCCTGCGGGTAGACGATCCGATACCCATATTCGAGGGGACCCGTCTCAGGGTGTACGCTGTCCCGGCCCGATACGTGCCGGCCATGAAGCTGGTGTCCGCCCGCGATGTCGACAAATGGGACATACCAGCGCTACTGGCGGCGTCGGACATAAATACGCGGGCAGAGCTTTACCGGCTGGTCCAGGACGCATACCCCTCCCGGATGATTCCGGCCGCTACCTCTTACATCATCGACCAAGTTTGGGAGGCGCACGAACAAAGTGGGGTTGAACCTGGCAACCAGGAAGGACCAGACAGCGGTCTGTCCATAGGCTCCTAACCCCGCCGGAAAGGCCAGACCCCTTGCCCGGGGAATCCCTTGAGCAGCTGAATCCTGGTCCCTGCCAACAGCGACCTTGATGCGTGAACGCTGGTGCTGCCTGGGTGCCGGACAGAGTGGAGAGCGAATCCGCCTCCCACATTGGCCCTGGTTTCGATTGGAGAAGGAGTCGATGGTTACCGGGGTCGACTCGCACAAGGATGCCCTTTCGACCTGTTTGGTGGACCATCTGGGCACGGCCTTGGAGCCGCAAAAGGAGCTTTCAACCAGGCTGTGGCTTGGCCAGAATTGGACACACGAACATAGGATGACGGATATGGGAACTATGAACGATGGAATTGCGCCCGGTCACGGTGTTCTTGGCGGAATGCGGGTGGTGGAGCTTTCGGCGTTCGTCGCCGTGCCCCTGGGAGGGCTGACGCTGGCTTCTCTGGGAGCCGATGTGATCAGGGTGGACCCTCCGGGAGGAGGGCTGGACTATGGCCGCTGGCCGGTGACCGCCGAGGGCCGCAGCATCTACTGGGCCGGATTGAACGCGGGGAAGCGATCGGTCACCCTCAACCTGCGGTCGGAGGAGGGAAGGGCCACCCTGGTGGACCTCATCACCGCTCCCGGCGACGATGCGGGGATCTTCATCACCAACCTTTCTCCCCGCTGGCTGACCTATGAAAGGCTGGCCGAGGTCAGGCCCGACCTGATAATGGTGGTCCTGCGGGGAAACCCCGACGGATCGGTGGCGCTGGACTACACGGTCAATGCCGCCGTCGGATACCCCGAGGTCACCGGCCCGGCCGACGCCGGTCCCGTCAATCATGTCCTGCCGGCCTGGGACGTCATCGCAGGCAACATGGTGGCCACTGCAGTGCTGGCGGCCGAGCGCCGTCGCCTACGCACCGGCGAGGGCCAGTTGGTGCGGCTCTCGCTGACCGACGTGGCGCTGGCGACGGTGTCCACCCTCGGCCACATCGGTGAGGTGACGATCAACGACGAGGACCGAGGATCACATGGCAACTACGTCTTCGGCGCCTACGGGCGGGACTTTTCGACCTCTGACGGGAGGAGGTTGATAGTGGTGGTCATAACCGACCGGCAGTGGCGAGACCTGGTAACGGCCACCAGCACCACCGAGGCCATGGAGCGGATCGAGCAGAGGACCGGTCTGGACCTGGGAGAGGAAGGTGGTCGGTTCCGCGCCAGAGAGGAGATATCGGCTGTTCTGGAACCTTGGTTTTCTGCCCGAACCCTGGCCGAGGCCGGAGAGGTCCTCTCCCGCAGCCGGCTGTGCTGGGGTCCCTTCCAGACCTTTCGCCAGCTTGTTGAGGACGATCCCCGCTGCTCTCTGGAGAATCCGCTGTTCGGAGAGGTGACCCAACCGGGGATCGGTCAACTCCTGGCAGCATCCCATCCCTTGGAGTTCGGCTCGGGTCGACTCCCTCCCCGGCCTGCGCCTTCCATGGGGCAGCACACCGATGAGGTGTTGGAGGAGGTGCTGGGTGAAGCCGGCGTCTCGGGAGGCCCGACGGTAGCCCCCCCACCTGACGTCACTCCTGCCCCTTTCTGTCCGCCAGGTGATGTTCGGGGTCTCCCATGACGCCGGCTGACTTAAAACTTATAGGGGCAGGTAGGAGCCTCATATACAACTCGGCCGGTAAAGCATCGCGATTCATTGATTTTTTACCCAAAGCTGCTCAAATTAACGAAGTCAACAAGCATATAGCAGCGGGAGTGAGATGACAGGGGGAAGTCCCGTGCGGATAAAGAGAGCTCTGGTTTCGGTCTCCGACAAGAGCGGAATTGTCGAATTGGGCCGGTTTCTGGTGGGCCGGGGCGCCGAAGTCGTGTCATCGGGAGGCACCGCCCGGACGCTCATGAAGGCGGGAGTCGAGGTCACCACGGTGGAGGAGGTGACCGGGGCTCCCGAGATGCTGGGCGGAAGGGTCAAAACCCTCCATCCGCTCATTCACGGAGGCATCCTGGCCGATCCCGAGAATGCCGTCCATCGGGAGGATCTCACCCGATTCGGTGTCGGTCCCTTCCAGATGGTGGTGTGCAACCTGTACCCCTTCGGTGACGCTCCCGGGGTGGAGCAGATCGACATCGGCGGGGTGGCGCTCCTGCGGGCAGCGGCCAAGAATTATGCCCATGTGACGACCGTCAGCTCGCCTGGGCAGTATCCCGAGGTGATGTCCGCCCTGGAGTCGGGCACGCTGGACCTCGAGATGCGCCGCAGCCTGGCGGCGGAGGCCTTTGCTCACACAGCCTCCTACGACGCCGCCATCGCCCGCTGGCTCTCGCCACCCGAGACCCTTCCCTCCCGGATGGTCGTCTCGCTTCGGCGAGAGCGGATCACCCGCTACGGAGAGAACCCTCACCAGGAAGGCGCGCTCTACTCACCCGACCAGGGGGGATTCTGGGGTGCGGAGGTCAGGCTTGTCCAGGGAAAGGCCATGTCCTACAACAACTATGCGGATGCAGAGGCGGCGGTGGGCCTGGTCGCCGATCTGGATGGGCCGGCCTGTGTGATCGTGAAGCATGCCAACCCATGCGGGGTTGGGACCGGCGCCGGTCCGGCCGAGGCCTTCGCTCGCGCCTGGGAGGGCGATCCGATGTCGGCCTTCGGGGGAGTGGTGGCGTTCAACCGGGCGCTGGATGAGTCGGTGGCGGGGGCGCTGACCAGGGTCTTTATTGAGGTGGTGTCGGCGCCAAAGGTCACCGCCGGGGCGGCCGGCGTCCTTTCGGACAAGCCCGATCTGCGGGTCCTGGAGACCCCTACCGGCGGAGGGGCCAGGCTGCGGATGCGCTCACTGGGACCGGACTTCCTGGTCCAGAGCGCCGAGCAGGTCGCCGCGGTTCCCGAGGGCTGGCGGGTGGTCTCCAAGGCACAGCCCGGTAAGCGCCAACTCTCCGACCTGCGCCTGGCCTGGGTGGTCGCCGCCCACACCAAGTCGAACGCCGTCGCCATCTGCCGCGACGGGCGCGCGGTGGGCGTGGGCGCCGGAGACCAGAGCCGGGTGGGCGCCGCCCTCCGGGCCGTCGCCACCGCCGGGGACCGCACCCGGGGCGCCGTGGCCGCATCGGATGGATTCTTCCCGTTTCGAGACGGCGTGGACACATTAGCATCAGTGGGCGTGACTGCTGTTATTTCCCCGGGCGGATCGGTGCGCGACGCCGAAGTGATCGAGGCGGCAAACGACCACGGCCTGGCCCTTGTTTTCACCGGTCGACGGCACTTCAGACACTGATGGCCGCCCTGATACTCAGCGGCCGGGAAGCGGCGGCGGCGGTGATGGAGGAAGTGGCTGCCGAGGTGGCCTCTCTCACCGCATCCGGCCACCAGCCGGGCCTGGCCACCGTGCTGGTGGGAGAGGACCCCGCCTCTCACACCTACGTGCGAGCCAAGCGCCGCGACGCCGCCAAGGTGGGGATCCGTTCCATACACCACCAGTTGGAGGCCACCGCCTCCCAGGCCGAGATCGAAGACCTAGTTAAGGCGTTGAGCGCCGATCCGGGAGTGGACGGCATCCTGGTGCAGTTGCCCCTGCCCCGGGGACTTGACGAGGGAAGCGTGGTCGGCTGCATCGATCCCCGAAAGGAT
This sequence comes from uncultured Acidimicrobiaceae bacterium, assembly GCA_964458055.1. Taxonomy (GTDB): domain Bacteria; phylum Actinomycetota; class Acidimicrobiia; order Spongiisociales; family ZC4RG35; genus Bin76. The sequence goes on from CAYWGY010000071.1 coordinate 10,538, forward strand.
GTCGACGGGTTGCACACCGAGAACCTCGGTCGGCTGGTGGCTGAACTCCCCGGTCCCCGCCCCTGCACCCCTGGCGGTGTGATGCGCATTCTCTCCCACTACCAACTGCCCGTCTCGGGGAGGCGAGCGGTGATAATCGGCCGGAGTTTTCTGGTGGGAAAGCCGCTGGCGCTGCTGATGGCCACCAAGGGCGCCGACGCCACGGTGACAATCGCCCATTCCCGCACCGCCGACCTCGAGGCGCTGACCCGGGAGGCCGACATCCTGGTGGCGGCGGTGGGTAGGGCGAAGATGGTCAAGGCTTCCTGGGTGAAGCCGGGAGCGGTCGTGGTCGACGTGGGCATCAACCGCACCGACGAGGGGCTGGTGGGAGACGTCGACTTCGCGGAGGTGAGCGAAGTGGCCTCCGCCATCACCCCGGTGCCCGGTGGAGTGGGCCTGATGACGCGGGCTATGCTGATGTCCAACACTGTCGCGGCCGCCCGTGGGAACATTTCCGGATTGGACGGGGTTTCATAGGATGGATACTCTTTAGTCGGGACACCCATGCTTACCTTCCAGGATCTAGTAAGAAGAGCAAAAGCCGAGATCACCGAGGTCATGCCGGCACAGGTTGAGCCGCGCTTGGGCGACC
>CAYWGY010000072.1:0-11164 GCA_964458055.1 uncultured Acidimicrobiaceae bacterium
CCGGGCGACGCCGTCACTGCCAGGATGGCGGGGGGCGTCAAGCTCTCTCCGGAGCAACAGGACATGATGCGGGAAGCCCTGGGGCTCAACCGCCCCTTGCTGGTGCAACTGGGTGACTACCTGTGGGGGCTTGTGCAGGGCGACCTGGGCCGCTCGGTCTCCGGGCGCTCGGTACTGGGACTGGTGGGAGCCCAGATTCCCTCCACCCTGATCCTGGTGGGAGCGGGGATGGTAGTGGCGCTGGTGGTAGGGATCCCCCTTGGGGTGTTAGCCGCCCGGCGTCGCAACACCCTTGTGGACACCGCCGCCATGGGAACCGCCGTGCTGGGACTCTCGGTCCCCCAGTTCTGGCTGGGTTTGATGCTGGTCTTTCTGTTCTCCGTCAACCTCGGCTGGTTCCCGGTGCTCAGTTCGGGAGGGTTTGACGGACTGGTGCTTCCCGCGGTGTCCCTGGGTCTGGCCGAGGCCGCCATCCTGGCCCGGTTGGTGAGAAGTAGCCTCATCGAGTCCCTGGAGCAGGACTACGTGACCACCGCCCGCGCCAAGGGGGCATCGGACTCGAGAGTGACTTGGAGGCACGGGCTTCGCAACGCCCTGGTCCCGGTGGTGACCATGATCGGCCTCCAGGTCGGGAATCTCCTGGGCGCCTCGGTGGTGATCGAGACCTTGTTCGGACGGCAAGGTGTCGGCAAACTGGTGGTGGACAGCATCCTCCAGAGGGAGCTTGCGGTGCTGCAGGGGTCCATACTCATCCTGGCGTTCATTTTCGTTCTGATCAACGTGTTGGTTGACATCTTCTACAAGGTGCTCGACCCGAGAGTCAAACTGGGAGCCACCTGATATGCTCGACGCCTCGCCCGCCCCGGCGCAACTGACCGAGACAGCCCAACTGTGGCGCCGGCTCCTGTCCCATCGGTCGGTGTTGGTGGGCGGAATCCTGTTCTCCCTGGTGCTGGTGGCGGCACTCTTCGCCGGTTGGCTGGCGCCATTCGATCCGGTGGACGCCGATCCCGTCAATGCTCTCCAACCTCCCGGCCCGGATCACTGGATGGGAACCGACCAACTCGGTCGGGACGTCTTCAGCAGGGTGATCCATGGCGCCCGTCCGTCCCTGATCATGGGAGTGGTGCCCATGCTCATCTCCTCGATCATCGGGACCACGGCGGGAATGATCATCGGCTATTACGGGCGATGGACCGATCTGATGATGACCCGCTTCGTCGACATTGCCCTGGCCTTTCCCCCGATCCTGCTGGCCTTGACGGTGGTGGCGGTGTTGGGGCCGGGTCTGTGGAGTATTGCCCTGGCGCTGGGTCTCTCGGGCATTCCCTTCTACATACGGATGGCCCGAGGGCAGGTCATCCAGGCCAAGGAGGCGCCCTTCGTGCAGACTGCGGTCGCCATTGGCGCCAGCGACGCCCGTGTGATGTTCCGGCACATCATCTACCGGGTGTTCCCTCCCATCCTGGTGATGATGACCATCCATGTTGCGGGAGCCATCCTGGCCGGCGCCGCCCTGAGCTTCCTGGGCCTGGGCATCCCCCCACCCAATCCCGAGTGGGGGAACATGATCCAGGACGGACGCCAGTTCGTGGCGCTGTCCTGGTGGATGGCCTTCTTCCCGGGGGTGGCCCTGGCGATAACGGTTTTCGCCACCAACCTCCTGGGGGACGGGTTGAGAGACGTGATCGACCCCAGATCGAAAGGAGAGCCCATAAGATGACCGACGCAAGAGTGGCTGTGGTGACGGGAGGCGCCTCCGGTATCGGGCGTGGATGTGCATTCCGGTTGGCATCCGACGGGTACCGGGTGGCTGTAATCGACATCAACGCAGGAGGAGGCCGGGAGGTGGTCGACCGGATCGAAGATGATGGAGGGGAGGCCTTCTTCATAGAGTCCGACATCGGCGAACCCGACGCCTTCCCGGATATCGTCGCCGCTGTCGGGAGGCGATGGGGCGCCCTGCATGTCTTGTTGAACAATGCCGGGTTGGACTACAACGAGCCTCTTTTCGAGATGAGTGTCGCCGCCTGGGACCGTTGCCTGGCCGTCGACCTGCGCAGCATCGCGTTCTCCGCCAAGGCTGCCGCAGAGATCATGCAGGCCTCCGGGGGAGGGAGCATCATCAACATCGCCTCGGTGATGGCCCGGTACACCTTTCCCGACTATTCGGCGTACACGGCCTCGAAGGCCGGGGTGATCGGTCTCACCAGGACCCTGGCCCTGGAACTGGGACCACTGGGGATCAGGGTGAACGCCATAGCTCCTGGTTTCATCGACACCGGCGCCTGGGACAGAGTGCTGGCCACCTTGGACGACCCCGAGGAATTCGCCGCTTCGGTGTCGGCCCTGCATGCCCTCGGTCGGCGCGGGCAGCCCGCCGACATTGCGGGCGCCGTGGCCTTCCTGGCCGGTGACGACGCCGGTTTCATCACCGGACACACCCTGGTGGTGGACGGCGGACTCACCTCCCAACTACGAACCCCTTGACGCTTCAACCCTGGACCCAAGCTCTGTCCAGGCAACGGTTTGGCAGTGTCATTCGTTGGTTTCTTGAATCGGTAGACATGAGCAGGCCTCGGACGAGACCATGATCGCCACCCCTCAGAACAGGATCGGAGGACTCTGTCTGATCGTTGGCGCCGTTCTGATCCTCGGCACGTACATGTTCGCGCCCGGCGCTTTCCTCATCGACCCCGTGGACACCACCAACTACCTGGACATGACCCGGGTCTTGGACGAGAACCCGTCCCTCGGCTTCTTCACGACGATCGTCAGCGCTCTCGGATTCATAGTGCAACTGTATGGTGTCTTCGTTCTTCGACGGAACCTGCAGGGGGAGGGCGCAGGGGACACGATTATGAGATTCGGCGTCATGGCTCTTGCCATAGGGACCGTCATCGTCGTTCTCGAGAGGGGCATGGTTTACACGGTCCTTCACACCCTGGAATACGGGCTGGGCGCGGGCGCAGGCACCGACCAGTCGCAACTGTTGAACCTCATCGCCGTCAACGTTCTGGCCACCGAGAACGGCATCAGCTTGATGGGCTTCTACGGGGTCCTCCTGGGACTCATGGGAATCGGTGTGGGTCTCCTGGCCAGAGTCCGGTCCAACTATTACAGGGGAGTGGCGCTCCTGATGGTGTTGTGCTGCTTCGTGTCCCTGGTGTTCATCACCGTCATCAGTCCGTTCGCCGGCTTGGTCCAAACTTTCTTCTGGGTCTTCGCCTTGGCGATAATCCTGGGCAATCTCTGGTTTGTCATGCTGGGTTTCGGCCTGTACAGAGGCATGCCCGAACTCACTGACGGCCACCCTTCCAGGCCTGCTCCCGGGTGATCCTCCACCAGCCGCCCGGTGGGAGACAATGCCTTTGCCTCGGCGCCCGCCTATTCTCGAAGAACTTGACAATTGTCTGTCCAAGAGTCTGACGTGAAACCTCAAGCCCGGGTTGTTGTCATCGGCGGTGGAGTGGTGGGCTGTTCCGTGCTCTACCACCTCACCAAGGCAGGGTGGACCGATGTAATGCTGGTGGAGCGTCGCGATCTGGCCGCGGGATCGTCGTGGCATGCGGCCGGGATCATCCATACCCACAACGGCAACGCCTTCCTGGCCGAACTCCAGCGATACACCGTTGAGCTCTACCCGGAACTCGAAGAGGTGTCCGGGCAGGACTGCGGACTCCACATGAGCGGGGGACTGCAACTGGCCGACTCGCCGGAGTGGATGGATTGGCTGAAGATGGTGCATGCCCGCGGCCGGTACCTGGGAATGGACACCGAGATCATCTCCTCTCGGGAGGCCGCCGAGATCTTCCCACTCATGGATCCCTCCTATTTCGTGGGCGCGATGTGGGACCGCAACGAGGGTCATGTCGACCCCGCCGGCGTGGTCACCGCCTACGCCAAGGCAGCGCAGTTGGGAGGGGCGGCAATCGTGCGCCAAACCATGGTCGAGCAGCTGTCACAGAGGCCGGACGGCACCTGGAACGTCCACACCGACCGGGGGGACATACACGCCGAGCACGTGGTGAACGCCGGCGGTTTGTGGGGCCGCGAGGTGGGACGGATGGTGGGGTTGGAACTTCCCCTGCTGGCCATGGCAAACCAGTACATCGTCACCGAGCCGATCCCGGCAATTGCCGAGTTCCGGCGCACCACCGGCAGGGAGATCCCGGCGGTGGTCGACTTCGGAGGCGAGTTGTACATGAGGGAGGAGACCGGTGGCATCCTGTTGGGGACCTACGAACAGGACCACCGGCCCTGGTCGCCGGAGGTCACCCCCTGGTCCTTCGGCAGCGAGTTGCTGACCCCCGACCTCGATCGCATAGCGCCGGAACTGGAAGTCGGATTCGCCCACTACCCCGAACTTGCCGAGGCAGGCATCCGGACGGTGGTGCACGGTCCATTCGTGTTCTCCCCCGACGGCAACCCGTGCATAGGGCCGGTGAAGGGAATCCGAAACTTCTGGCTGGCCGTCGGGGTGATGGCCGGCTTCTGCCAGGGAGGGGGCGTGGGACTGGCGCTGGCCAACTGGATGACCGAGGGAGATCCCGGAATTGACATCTGGGCGATGGACGCCTCCCGCTTCGGGGACTGGGCCACCCTGGCATACACGAACGCCAAGGTCAGGGAGAACTACTCCCGCCGGTTCAAGATCACCTTTCCCAACGAGGAACTCCCCGCCGGCCGGCCGCTCCACGCCACTCCCCTCTATGATCGCTACACCCAGGCCAACGCCGTGTGGGGCGCATCCTTCGGCTTGGAAGTGCCCCTCTGGTTCCAGGAGCCGGGGATAGAACCCATCGAGGACATTACCTTCCGTCGCTCCAATGCCTTTGAGGTGGTTGGGGCCGAATGCCGTGCGGTTCGCAACCGGGTCGGGATGATCGAGATTTCCGGTTTTGCCAAGTACCGGATCGAGGGTGAAGGCGCCGAGGCGTGGTTGGACCGGTTGCTGGCCAACCGGATGCCGCCGGCGGGAAGGCTCACCCTATGTCCCATGCTGAACCATCGGGGCAGGTTGATCGGCGACTTCACCGTGGCCAACCTGGGCGATCACTACATCATGTTCGGCTCCGGCCCGGCCGAGGACTATCACATGCGCTGGTTTCTAGCCCACCTGCCCGCCGACGGCGAGGCACGCATCGCTCCGCTGGGCCAGAGTCTGGTCGGCCTGTCTTTGGCGGGGCCGGCCTCCCGCGATCTGCTGGCCTCGGTGACCCGGGATGACGTCGGGCCACATGCCTTTCGATTCATGGACATTAAGACGATGGACGTCGGGATGATCCCGGCGCTGGTGGGCAGGATCTCCTACACCGGAGAACTCGGATACGAGATCTGGGTCGGACCCGAGAACCTCCGGGGCCTCTACGACCTTCTCCATCGGCAGGGCAGGGCCCACGGCCTCCGTGACTTCGGTCTGCGAGCCCTCGATTCGTTACGCCTGGAAAAGGGGTTCGGCTCCTGGGCCAGGGAGTACCGGCCCACATACGGTCCGGCCGAAGCCGGACTCTCCCGGTTTGTCGCACTCGACAAACCGGAGTTCATCGGCAGGGAGGCGGCCCGCCAGGAACTGGAAGACGGGCCGGTCCTGAGAATGGTGTTGCTGGCAATCGACGCTGACGACGCGGATGCGGTGGGCGACGAGCCTGTCTGGCACGACGGGAAAGTCGTCGGCTGGGTGACCTCGGGAGCGTATGGCCATACTGTTGACCTATCCCTGGCCCTGGGGTTCGTGCCTGCCGGAATAGCCGATCCGGGCACCCAACTGCAGGTAGAGATGCTCGGAGAGCTACGAGACGCCGCCATCCAGGCCTCTCCCCTTTACGATCCCTCCGGCCGGCGGATGAGAGCCTAACCCTCGGGAAGCCGAAGGCTGACACTGCAAACGCAGTGCCGGCACGCTCCCCGGACGCCTTCCCACGCCACACCGGAAAGCACCGGCCCGGCGACGGCGCCCGGTCAGCGGTCGGCGGAACCGCCGTCCCCGTCCGATGCAGTCCCCTTCACCATCCTTATCTGGCCCCGATCGACAACCAGTTTCCTGTGGGGGTAGGGCATCTCTATGCCGGCCGCGTCGAGGGCTTCCTTGATTCTCAGGCGCAACTCCCTCTCGGTCCTCCACTGCACCGAGGGCCTGGTCTTTGCTCTCACGCGAATAAATATCCCGGACTCCCCCAGCTCCTGGACGCCTGTCACTGACGGCGGCTCGGACAACTCGTCGTCGCCCCATTCGGGATCATTCCACATGTCCTGGCCTGCCTGGCGGATGACTTCCATGGCTTCTCGCAGGTTGCAGTCGTAGGAGACTTCCACGTCGAGCTGCGCCCTGGCCCAGAGTTGGGAGTAGTTGGCCACGAAGTCGATCTTGCCGTTGGGAACGTTCCAGACGACGCCCTGGCGGTTGCGGATCGTGGTCGACCTCAGGGTGATTCTCTCCACAGTTCCGCGACCCCTTCCGAAGTCAATGTCATCACCGACGCTGTAGACATCCTCCATCATCATGAACACGCCGCTCAGAAAGTCCCTGACAACCGCTTGGGACCCGAAACCGATGGCGACTCCGACGATACCGGCCCCGGCGATGAGGGGACCCAGGTTGATGTCGAGTTGCCCCAGGGCCAGTAACACGGTGAAGCTCCACACAGCGATCAGGGCAATGCTGCGGAACACTCCTGCCAGCGTCTCGACCCTGGCCCTGGCGCGGAGCTTGTCCGCTTCTATGGACACCGATGGATCCCGGCCCACGTCCCGGAGCGACGGTCTCTCGAGTCGTTGGGTGAAGTGTCCGATTCCTCGACGGACGACTCGGGAGACCAACCATCCGGCGAGGAGTATGAGAATGACCGTCAGCCCCGGGTCCACCACCCATGTTGCCACCGTGGCCGCCAGCCCGCTGCCGGTCCACTCGTAGACCCGCTCGCAGACGAAGCCGGCATCTTCGCCGCACGCAGTCGAAGCGGTGCTGCTTTGGAAAGCCAGGAAAACCGTCATCTACACCTGCTCGGGAAAATCATATAGGGAAACCGGCACAGGAGTCTACCGGAGTGTCCGTAGTTCAGCGAGGGCTGTACTCCATGTGAACCTGAGACACCGTGCTGCAGAAAACGCTCGATTCAGGAGAACAGGGGTTGGCCGGGGACGTCGGGCGTCAACACTGAGATGTGCCAGCCGCCGAGGTTGGCCAGATAGAGCTTCTCCAGGCCGGGGCCGCCGAAAGCGCAGTTGGTCACACGGTTCATGGTGAGTCCTCTCTCGTCGCGGGCCACCAACTCGATCCGTCCGTCGGGGTGAATGCGTTCCAGGGCACTTGCGCCGAAGGAAGTCACGTACAGGTTCTGCTCGGCGTCGAAGGCCAACCCGTCGGGCATGGGCAGCAGAGATCCCGGAGGACAGACCTGTTCAGGCGCTGCCACCGAGCCGTCCAGGGGGACTCTCACCACGTCGTCGGTGGCGGTCTGCGCCACGTAGAGAAACTCGGCAGAACTGTCGATGGCCAGACCGTTGGCGTAGTGGAAGGGACCCGGGTGGAAGAGAACGGACTCCCCGGAAGGATCTATCCGGTATATCTCACCGGTCGGCCCGGGATAGTCGCCGGAACCCGAGACGTAGAGGTGGCGGTCCGGGCCGAAGGCGGGAAAGTTCGGACCCCTCAGCGGACGTCCCTCCACCGAGTCGCAGAAGACCTCCCACTCCCCCGAGGCAGAGACCCTTACCACGGTGTTGTCCTGGCTGCACACATAGCAATGGCCGTCGCGGTCGAAGGCCAGACCGGCGGCCATGGCCTTGAGTTGGCAGACCACCTCCGGCCGGCGGGATCCGGGGTCCACGACATAGATCTGACCCGCCTCTCCCCCGGCCCAAACCCGGCCTTCGGGATCGATGGCAACGCACTCGGGATGATCCAATCCTGCGCTGTAAACCTCCACCTCGTTGGTCATGCTCGTATTTTCCTTCCTCTAGATGTTGCCGAGTTCCACCCTCAGCCAGGCATGGCGCGTCTCCCCCGCCGCCAGTTGGGGGGCCTGTCCCCGTTCCACGGCGGCGGCCAGCCCGTCGGCCGGCCAGGCGTTCACCGGCTCCACGGCAATCGAACTCAGCCTGCCGAACCACGGGAAGCGGGAGGCGCGACGGTTGATCCACAGCCAGGCATGGGGAAAGGCGTCGGGGGACCACTCGAAGGTGAGCCGGTCGCCGGTGTCGGGACGGAGGATGTGACATGCCGCGTGGGGAACATCGGTCAGATAGGCCAGACGTTCCGTGGGCCGGGAAGGCATGACCCCCACATCAACGCGGGCCCCGTCCCTTCCCGGCGCCCAGGGCCAGACCAGCCCGGTACCCGAACCCAGGTCGGCTTCGAGTACCTCTAACTCGGGAACCTCGAATCGGGCGCCCTCCATGAGGAGACGGGTCCCAGGGGGCGCCGCGAAGGCGGGATGGTGACCCCACAGGTAGAAGACATCGAGATCTGAGGGGTTGTGGATCTCCTCTTCCAGAACCAGCCTCGGCGACGCCGGGTCCAGGGCCATCTTGCGAGTGAGGGTCAGCGGCGTGTGGGTGTGGGAACGCAGCGTTGCCGCCGTCTCCCCCGCCTGGCACACCACTTCCCAGGGCGCCAGGGAAGCCTCCCCGTGAACGGGGTGCGTGACCCCATCCACGGTGCACCCGGCGCCGGCGTTGGGAAACATCTCCTGCCACCCTCCCCTGTGCTCCGACAGCCAATCGAGGTCGGAAGAGTAGTAAGACCCACCCGCCGAGGCTCGCAGAGGCCAGTCCGAGTCGATCCAGGCCAGCCGGTTGGGTCCGCCCGGGGCACCCAACCACACTATCTCCGCTCCCCTCCCTTCGTTCACCCCCACCTCAAGGTGGGCCGTGCGCAACCGGATCAAGGGGAGGCTCCAGATACGGCCAGGTGTTCGGGAAAGTGACAGGCCGTCATCCCGCTGCTCTCGAGGCGGCGTTCCAGCTGAGGGGTTTCGGTCTCGCAGAGTTCCCGAGCCTTCCAGCAACGGGTCCGAAACCGGCAACCCGAGGGGGGGTCGATGGGACTGGGAACATCCCCGGTGAGAAGGATCCGGTTGCGCCCGCCACGCGTGACGGGCTCGGGGACGGGGACGGCCGACACCAGCGCCTGGGTATAGGGGTGCGAGGGCCGGGCGAACACCTCATCACGGTTGCCCCACTCGACGATCCTCCCCAGATACATGACCGCCACCCGCTCGCACACGTGCCTCACCACCGAGAGATCATGAGCAATGAACAGATAGGCAAGACCGAGGTCCTCCTTGAGACGGATCAGGAGATTGATGATCTGGGCTTGAATCGAGACGTCCAGCGCCGACACCGGTTCGTCCAGCACCAACAGCCTGGGGCGCAGCGCAAGGGCCCGGGCTATGCTGATCCGCTGCCGCTGCCCGCCCGAGAACTCGTGCGGGTACTTGCCGGCGTCACGGGGGTGAAGGCCCACCAGTTCCAGGAGTTCGGACACCTGCTCGGGTCCGGGGCGCCGACCTTCATGGACGACAAGCGGCTCCGCCACTATGTCGCCCGCCTTCATTCCGGGATTGAGAGATGCGAACGGGTCCTGGAAGACGATCTGCATGTTGCGTCGCAGCGGCCGGATCTCGTTTCGCTTCAGTTCGGTGATGTCCCGGCCCATGAAAATCACCCGACCGCTGGTGGGAGTCAGCAATCTCATTATCAGCCTGGCCACCGTGGACTTCCCACACCCTGACTCTCCCACCAGTCCCAGCGCCTCACCCTCGGAGATGGAGAGACTCACCCCATCCACCGCCCGCAGCTGACGGCGCCGACCGAGGACTCCCTCAATCCTGACCGGATAATGCATGACAACATTGTCCAGACTCACCAGAGGTTCGGCGCCGCCATTCAACATCCAGTCTGAGCGTACTCTCCGCCGTCCCGGCAGACCTGCCAGGAGCGTGTCCTTCCACCTGTTTCGAGTCCCGGCTGCCAATCCGCCAGGTTGGGAAGAGGCGTTGAGGATCGTATCATCTGGCCTGTATGTTTCGGCGGCAGGTGAAGCGGCTCGTTCGACCCCTTGTCAAATGGGGCTCGCTAGCCGTCATGACGTTATTCGGTCTGGCCGCCTGCAGCCTGGTCGAGATCGAGGACGCACCCCTCACCACCTTCGAGCCCGCCGGCCCCTTCGCAGAGCGGATCGATGCCATCTTCTGGCAGGTCTTCTGGCTGGCAGTGGTGATCTTCGTGATCGTGGAGGGCGGGATCCTGCTCATCGTCATCCTGTTCCGCGACCGCAAGGGCCGAAAGGAACCGAAGCAGATCCACGGCAATAACAAGCTGGAGATCACCTGGACCATCATCCCCGCTCTCATTCTCACGGTGTTCGCGGTGCCCACCGTCCGGGGAGTGTTCGAACTGACCGAGTGCGGAGACGACGCCATGCCGGTGGAGTTGATCGGTCACCAGTGGTGGTTCGAGTACCGGTATCCCGAACTGGGGATCGAGACGGCCAGCGTCTTGGCCATCCCGGTGGACCGGGAAGTCTGCGCCTACATGACTTCGGCAGACGTGCTCCACAACTACTGGGTCCCCCACCTGATGGGTAAGCGCTACCTGGTTCCCGGACAGGAGACCACCCTCAAGCTCCAGGCGGACGAACCCGCCGAGTTCTGGGGACACTGCGCTGAGTTCTGCGGCCTCTCACATTCGCTGATGCGGGCGCGGGTGATCTCGATGACGCAAGCCGATTTCGACGCCTGGGCGGCGGAACAGCAGCAGTTGGCAGTGCCGCCGGAACCCGACACCCCGGCGGCGGCGGGACTGAGGGTCTTCCAGGAGCAGGGGTGCACCCAATGCCACACCGTCGACTACGGCCCGGACTACGCGGGAACCAATATCGTCGCGGACGACCTGTACAACGGGCCCAACCTCACCCATTTCTCGTCCCGGGGAGTCTTCGCCGGGGCAATCCTGCCGCGGGAGGGCCAATCCCGATCCGATGGACTGCGGGAGTGGCTGGCCAACCCGCCGGGAGTGAAACCCGGATCATTCATGCCCGACCTGGACCTCACCCACCAGGAGATAGAGGACCTCATCGCTTGGCTGGATACGCTGGAATGAACATAGACTCCCAATCTGTTCGATCCTTCCCAAAGGAGATAGCCTTCATGGTCACCAGACC
>CAYWGY010000073.1:0-322 GCA_964458055.1 uncultured Acidimicrobiaceae bacterium
CGACTCTCACCTGGGCCGACATCGGATGCATCGGCTGGCTCGTTGACGGAGCGGCCATCACCAACCAGGTGATGCTCACCCGCTGCTCCTATGGGCCCTATGCCCGGGGGATGGTGCGCATCTGCAAGGAGGAGTCCTTCCACCAGCGACAGGGATTCGAGATCATGGCGACCCTGTGCCGCGGCGCCGGCGCTCAGAAGGAGATGGCCCAGGACGGCCTCAACCGTTGGTGGTGGCCTTCTCTCATGATGTTCGGACCACATGACTCCGAGTCCACCCACAGCGAACAGTCCATGCAGTGGAAGATCAAGCGGGTGTCCAA
>CAYWGY010000073.1:332-1566 GCA_964458055.1 uncultured Acidimicrobiaceae bacterium
TGGGACTCAAGGTGCCGGACCCCGACCTCCGATGGAACCCCGCCCGGGGACACTATGACTTCGGGGAGATCGACTGGGAGGAGTTCTGGGCGGTGGTCAGGGGAAACGGACCCATGAATCGCGAGCGAATCGCCCACAAGCTTGCGGCCTGGGAAGAAGGCGCCTGGGTCAGGGAGGCTGCCTCGGCCTATGCGGAGCGTCGGGCCACCGGAAGGGTGGCCTGAGATGACCTATTCGGTTCCCCGGCTCCCCGGGGACCAAGAGTCCGATTTCTCACCGTCCGATGACACCGAGGTGTCGGGGTGGCCGTTGTGGGAGGTCTTCATCCGCCAGCGCCGGGGCATGTCGCACGTCCACGCCGGCAGCCTCCATGCTCCCGACCCGGAGATGGCCCTGCAGTCGGCTCGGGACGTCTACACCCGTCGGGGTGAGGGCATAAGCCTGTGGGTGGTGAGGTCGTCTGAGATAACCGCTTCCGATGTCGACGATGCGGGACCGCTGTTCGAACCCACCGCCTCCAAACCGTACCGGGACGCCACCTTCTATGGAGTGCCCGACGAGGTCAAATGGCTGTGAACTCCGCTTCGGCAGCCGCTTTGACAGCCCCGGGGGAGGAGAACCGACCACTCCTCTTCCGGTACGTGACCTATCACGCCGACGATAACCTGGTGCTGTCTCAGCGCCTGGCGGCGTGGATATCCCGCGCTCCGGACCTCGAGGAGGACATAGCCATGGCCAACATCGCCCTGGACCTGCTGGGCCGGGCGCGCATGCTGTTCGACTACGCCGGAGAACTAGAGGGCAGGGGCCGGTCGGAGGACGACCTTGCCATGTTCCGCTCCGAGAGGGAGTTCACCAACCTGCTCCTGGTGGAACAACCCAATGGTGACTTCGCCCACACCATGGTCCGCCAGTTCCTCTATGACGCCTACCAGGTGGGACTCTGGGAGGGCCTGGGAGAGTCCCGGGACGCCACCCTTTCGGCCATCGCCGGAAAGGCCCTGAAAGAGGCTCGCTACCACCTGCGCCACTCCTCCAACTGGATTCTCCGCCTCGGCGGCGGAACCGAAGAGAGCCACAGGAGGACACAGCGGGCAACGGACGGACTGTGGCGTTTCACCGCCGAGATGTTCGAAAGGGAGGAAGTCTCCGAGTCTCTGGCGGAAGCCGGGGTGGGTGTGCCCACCGCTGCGCTCAAACCGGCCTGGGACAGGACCGTGGAGGGCACCCTAGC
>CAYWGY010000073.1:1576-10311 GCA_964458055.1 uncultured Acidimicrobiaceae bacterium
TCTCACGTTCAGGTGGAAGGTCAGGATTTCACACCGAGCATCTCGGTTTCCTTCTGGCGGAGATGCAGTGGATGCAGCGCTCATATCCGGGAATGGAGTGGTGACCCTCTCCGAAAGCGTCCAAGAGCGCCTGGCCGCGGTGCCGGACCCGGAACTGCCATGGGTGAACATAGCCGAACTGGGAGTGCTCCGGCGCGCAGAGATCGGCGAGGGGCGCGCCATGGTGGAGGTGACCCCCACCTGGTCGGGCTGCCCCGCCATGGACGCCATCAGGGACTCCATCCGGAAGGTCCTTCTCGAGGCGGGGTTCACCCCTGCCCAGATCGAGATCAGAACCGTCTTCAGCCCCGCCTGGAGCACCGACGACATCACCGACGCCGGTTGCCGGAAGCTCAGAGAGGCGGGAATCGCCCCTCCGAGAAAGCTGGGAACAGCACACAGAGAACCGGTTGTCTGCCCGCAGTGCGCCTCCCCGGGAACCCGGCAGGTGAGCGAATTCGGCTCGACTCCCTGTAAGGCACTGATGGCCTGCACCGCCTGCCTCGAGCCATTCGATCGGTTCAAGGAGTTGTGATGGCAACAGCACCAGTCTTTCATCGCCTGCGGGTGGCCGCAGTCAACCGCGAGACCGACGAGTCCGTAGCCGTGACTTTCACGGTGCCGCCGGACTTGAAGTCCGATTTCGGCTATCTGCCGGGACAGCACGTGACCGTCCGGGCAGACATTGACGGAGAGGATGTCCGGCGGAGCTACTCCCTGTGCGCCGACGCCTCAACCGGAGAACTCCGCATAGGCATCAAACAACTCCCGGGAGGCAAGTTCTCCACTTTCGCCAATACGAACCTCACCGAAGGCGACTCTCTCGACGTGATGCCTCCGGTGGGGGAGTTCACGATCAAACCCGATCCGGCTTCGAGGAGACGTTATGCCGCCATCGCCGCCGGGAGCGGCATCACGCCGGTGTTGTCCCTTATCTCCACAACACTCCGAGAGGAACCTCAGTGCGCCTGGACCCTGCTGCTGGGCAACCGCTCGGCATCTTCCATCATGTTCCTGGAGGACCTTGCTTCTCTCAAAGACCGCTATCCCGACCGCTTCCAACTGATCCATGTGCTCAGCAGGGAACAGCAGGCGTCGCCCCTCCTCTCGGGACGGATCAACCCTCCCCGGCTGGAAGCCATATTCCACACCCTGGTCGACGCCGACGCAGTGGATCGGTGGTTCCTGTGCGGCCCTTACGAGATGGTGATGGCCATTCGCCGGACCCTCGAGGACAGGGGAGTGGCCACAGAAGACATCCGGGACGAACTGTTCTTCGCCGGCCCGCCGCCACCGATGACAGAGGTTGCCCGGGGGTCCGAGGACGCCGAGGGATTGACAGAACTCACCTTCACCCTGGATGGGCGTACCTCGACGGTCCGCATGTCCCCCGACAGCCGGGTGCTGGACGCCGCTCTGGCGGTCCGCCATGAGTTGCCCTGGTCGTGCAGGGGAGGGATGTGCGCCTCCTGCAAGGCAAAGGTCACCGAAGGAGAAGTGAGCATGGAGCACAACTACGCCCTTGTGGCCGAGGACCTGGAGGCCGGGTTCGTCCTCACCTGCCAAGCCATCCCTTTGACCGACCGCGTCACCGTGGACTTCGACCGGCGATGAGCACCACAGCCCGGCATAGCCGCGAGACCGTTATCAAGGCGGCAGGCAAGTTGTTCGCATCGAGGGGATACCACGGAACCTCCATGCAGGACCTCGGGAACGAACTCGGTCTGCTCAAATCCTCCATCTACTCCCACGTGTCCTCCAAGGAGGACCTGCTGCTGGAAGTGGTCAGGCGCGCCGAGCAGTTGTTCAGCCAGTCCGCCCGGAGGGCGCTCTCCTCCGGTGGAGGGGATAAGGAGAGGCTTCGTGCGCTGGTGACCGGGCACCTGCAGGTGATCCTCGATCATCACGACGAGGCGAGCACCTTCCTCCACGAGGCCCGCGCCCTCGACGAACGCTACCGGGAGGCGGTGCTAGCAGCCCGCGATCGCTACGAGGACGTCTTCCGACGAGTGATCCGCTCCGGCATCCGCAGCGGCGAGTTCGACAGCCGCACGGACCCGGTAGCGGCCACCATCTTTGTTCTCTCCCTGCTGAACGCGGTGGTCAGGTGGTACCGCCCGGACGGCAGGCTCGGACCACAAGAGTTGACAGAGGAGATGTGGCGGTTCATCGGTTCCGGAATCCTGGCCGCGGGTCCCGCACCTCGACCCTGCCTCTGACCCGGATCAGGCGTAGGACATCTCCCGGCGGAACTTCTTCCAATCGGAGGTATTCACCGACCACACGGCATCGGTGACGATCTGCAACACGCCTTGGGCTAACAGCAACCACCCGGCCCACGGGGGAAAGCCACCGGACCAGGCCAGGGGCATCAATGCGAATGGCACCACCTTGGTGACGATGGCCCCCGACGCATGCATCCAGGCTCTGGCCCGCGGGTGCGCGCGGAGATAGGTGGCGTAGTCCACCTTGACTCCCGGCTGCGGTCGCAGCAGCGAGCCCACAAACCAGTGGGTAAACCGCATCCCACCCAGTCTCCCCACTATCAGATGACCCAATCCGTGGGTCGTGGCCACCAGCAGTCCGCCGCCCGCGGCCACGAGGACCAGCCCGTTCCAGGGGTCGGACAGCGAATGGGCCCAGACCACCAGAGCCACCCCGAGCAGGGTTCCGAGAGTCATGACAGCCGTCCCTGCGCGGGCGCCTACCGCGAGGAGCGCCCATCTAAGAAATGCCCGGCGATCTATGCCGGCGATCCGGGAGGCATGGCGCTCGGCCAGACCCGGGTCGGATTTGACAGCGCCCACCGCCTTCCAGAATCCGGTGCCCGCCAGTCCTTCTCCGCGGTCGAGTGCCCTTTCAGCGGCATCCAGTGCCCCGTCTACGGCTTTTGAGTCCATCCCCTTAGCCTTGTTCGGGATTGTCGAAGTCGAAGCGACAACCGGCGTCCCTGGCGGCGCGCCGGTTCCCGTGCTCCGGCCATCCTCCCGCCTCTGTAATCATCCACGCCGTGTGTTCCTGCCGTTCACTCAGTACCGACCTGTTCACAAGAACTCGTCTCCCTGGAAAGCCCACTCATGCGAAGGCTACCCCCAACCAGGTAGAATGCGGGGATGTATGTTCCCTGAGGTCTTCCTACTTGGCTGTTGAACTGGACCTCATAACCGGGATCATGCTGGTGCTGGCCGGTTTCGCGACCGCCTTCATCAACGTCATGGCCGGCGGGGGATCGGCTGTGAGCCTGATAGTTCTCGTCCCGCTGTTGGGCCCCATAGAGGCCAACGCCACCAACCGGGTGGCCATCCTGTTCGCCAACATCCTGGGGACCTCCAACTTCGCCCGCAAGAAACTGGTGCCGTGGAAGATGGGGTTCAGCCTGATCATCCCGACGATGATCGGCACCGGAGGGGGCGCCTGGGTTGCAACCGTGGTCTCCCCGGAGACGATACGCACCGCCTTCGGGGTGGTGCTGATCGGTGTGGCCCTTTCGGTGCTGTTCAAGCCGTCGGCCTGGCTCAAGGAGCAGGTAGAACCCCGCCTGGGATGGTGGGGAAAAGCGGCAGCTTTCCTGGCCATTGGCTTCTACGGCGGCTTCATCCAGGTGGGAGTGGGCTTCCTGCTTATCAGCGGGCTGGTCCTGGGGTGCGGGCTGGACCTGGTCAGGGGCAGCGCGGCCAAGATGTTCCTGATCGCCGTTTACACCGCCCTGGCAGTCCTCATCTTCGTGTGGGCCGGTCAGATTAACTGGGGAGTGGGCCTGGTGATGGCCATCGGCAACTCCCTCGGCGCCTACCTCGGCACCCGCCTGGCGATAGAGAAGGGCGCCAGGTTGATCCGGTGGCTTCTCGCCCTCGCCTCGGTAACGGTGGCGGTGCGCATGCTGTTCTTCTAATGACGGCTGTAACTGCGCCGGCCAGTTTGTCCCGGCGCCATAGGTAGTCTCTTTCCCGATGATCATTCCCGTGCTCCTCTCCGGAGGGATCGGCATCCGGCTGTGGCCGCTCTCCACGCCCGAGTCACCCAAGCAGTTCTTGAGAATCTTCGGGCGGGAGTCATTGTTGCAGGCTGCCGCCTTGCGGGTGATGGGCATGGACGGAGTCGGAGCTCCCTTGGTGGTAACCGGGCGCTCGATGCAGGGAAAGGTCACCGAACACCTTTCCGAGATCGGGTGCGCACCCGCAGCCGTGCTGGCGGAACCCTCGGGCCGGAACACCGCTCCCGCGGCCATGGCTGCGGCACTGTGGGCCGAGCCCGACGACCTACTCCTGGGACTGCCCACAGATCATCTGGTCACCGATGTCGAGGCCTTCCGGGCAGCCATCCGGCGGGGAGTCCCTGCCGCCCGGACCGGCGACCTGGTTATATTCGGAATCGAGCCGACCCACCCCCATCCGGGACTGGGATACATGGAGGTCGTCCGGGGTCCGGGCGCCGGGCCGATGGCAATCCGCCGCTTCGTGGAAAAGCCGGACGTGACCGCTGCCCGGCGCATGGTGGAGTCGGGCGGTTATTTGTGGAACGGTGGGATGTTCCTCACCCGGGCCGATGCCATGAGAAAGGCGATCGCCCGGTTGCTGCCCGAGGTGGTGGAGCCGGTGTCCAGGGCTTTCTCCGAGGCCCGTCACCATCCCGACGGCACCATCGAGTTGGGGCCCGCCTTCCGCGAGGCTCCCAACGTCTCGGTCGCCAAGGGTTTGTGGGAGCGGGCAGAACGGGTACGGGCCGTACCGATGGCCGCCGGTTGGTCCGATGTCGGATCCTGGCAGGCACTGGAGGAGATACTGGGGGGGACAGACCGCGAGAACGTGATCCGAGGTACTGCGGTGGTGGAGTCAGCCGGCGGAGTACAGGTGCATTCACCGAACACCAGGACCGCCGTGGTCGGAGTCTCGGACGTGGTTGTGGTCGTGGCCAATGGCCGGGTTCTGGTCGCCGGCCGGGACATGTGGGAGAAGACCGGTGAAACGGTCAAGAGGCTGGAAGCCCTCTCCTGAGGTGCCGGCCAGGAGAGCTCTCCTCGTCTTGACCCTGCTGGCATTGGTGGTGACTCTTGCCACGGCCTGTTCCTCGGCGCCTGCCCCCGACGCCACCGGGGCCGAGTTGTACAGCGACCTCTGCTCGGCTTGTCACGGGACGCAACTGGAGGGAAAGGTGGGACCTGCCCTGGGGCCGGGAGCAGTCAGTGCGGCCCTGCCCGACGACTACTTGGCCAACTCCATAAGGCGAGGAATCGGAACCATGCCTTCGTTCGACCATCTCAGCGACGACCAGGTGGCCCGACTGATCGCCCACATCCGGGACGTCCAAGCCGGACGATGACCCTCCCACCCGATCGCGAGTTCACCCGGGGACCCCTGGCGGGACTCTCGGCCTGGGCGGTGGCGATCCCGATGGCTCTCCGCTACCGGCGTCTCACGGAGCGTCGCGCCGTTCTGCTGCGAGGCCCTGCGGGATGGGGAGAGTTCTCACCGTTCGAGGGATACGACGACCGGACCGCCTCCCGGTGGCTGGCATCCGCCCTGGAGTCGGCTCGCCGTCCCCTGCCGCCACCCAGGCGGGAACGGGTTCCCGTCAATGTGACCGTTCCCGCTGTGGACCCCCAACGGGCCACACAGATTGTGGCTGCATCAGGGTGCCGGACCGCCAAGGTGAAGGTGGCCGAGCCCGGACAGGGGTTCCGGGACGACATCGCCCGGGTGGCGGCGGTCAGGGAAGCCCTTGGAAACAGCGGATTCCTGCGGATAGACGTCAACGGTGCCTGGGACGTCGCCAACGCGGTGACCCGCCTCCAGCGGCTCGACGATTTCGACCTCCAGTATGCCGAACAGCCCTGCGCCACCCTGGAGGAACTGGCCGCCCTCGCTGCTCGCACCACCGTGCCGATTGCCGCCGACGAATCCATCCGCGCCGGCGCCTCCCCGGAACAGATCCTGGACTCGGGAGTGGACCTTGCCGTTGTGAAGGTGCAGCCCATGGGTGGCGTTACCCGCATGCTCCACTGGGCAACCCGGACAGGGTTGCCGGTGGTTCCCTCGTCGGCGCTGGAGACCTCGGTAGGCCTGGCGACCGGCGTGGCGGCCGCTGCGGCCCTGCCGGAACTGCCCTACGCCTGCGGACTGGCAACCACCTCCCTCCTGGCAGGGGATGTCGTCGCCGATCCGTTGTTTCCCGCCCTCGGTGAGATAACGTGCCGCAGACCGGAACCCTCACTCGAACTGATCGAGAGATGGCGGCCCCCCATGGATGTAGCCTCCCGGATGATGGCCCGTTTACAGAGAGCCGCCGACGCGCTCACAGGACGATGAGCCCCACCCACCCCAACCCTTCGGTGGCGATGGCCTCGGTGGTGGTGGACGAACTGGTGCGGGGAGGGGTGGTCCGCTTCGCCCTGGCCCCGGGATCGCGGTCGGCTGCGCTGGCCAGGGCGGTGGAAGAACATCCGGGAGCGAATCTGGCGGTGCTCATCGACGAGCGTTCGGCGGCCTTCTTCGCCATGGGGGCCTCCCGGATGGGAAGGTCTCCGGCAGCAGTGATCACCACCTCGGGAACGGCGGTGGCCAACCTGTTTCCAGCAGTCGTGGAAGCCGACGCTTCCGGCGTTCCCCTGATCCTTTTGACCGCCGACCGTCCGCCTGAGTTGCGGGAAACGGGGGCTAACCAGACGATAGACCAGTTGAAGCTGTTCGGAGAGAGGGTCCGGTGGTTCTGGGAGGCGAGCCCGGCCGAAGACCGGCCTGAATCCAACGCCTACTGGCGAGCCTCGATGGCGCGTGCAGTCGCCGAGGCTCGCGGTTGGGGAGGCCGGCCCGGACCGGTCCATTTGAACCTGGCCTTCCGGGAACCGACCGTGCCGGCCTCCGGCGACGGGCGAACCGCAGCCAGGCCCTTCCTGGCGCCGACGGAGGGACGGGAGAACCAGAGGCCGTGGGTCACCGCCCCCAGGCCCACGGGGACAGACATCTCCTTTGTCTCCAGGGTGGAGACCAGCCGACGGGGCGTCGTGGTGGTGGGAGAGGGAGCCGGGCCCCCGGACGCCTATGAACGGCTCGCGGACCACCTTGGTTGGCCCCTGATAGCCGAAGCCCTGTCGGGGACCCGCCGGCCGCCTGCGATCTCCACCTACCACCACCTCCTGAAGGATGCTCCCAAGGCGCTCCGGCCCGAGGTTGCCCTCTGCTTTGGCAACACCGGGCTCAGTGCCAGCCTCTCGGCCGTGCTGGCCGACCCCTCCATCTTCCAGGTCGTCCTGGGCGCCACTCGGAAGTGGGCAGACCCCGGCAGATCGGTCTCCCATCTGGTTGCGGGATCAGCCCCCATCCTGGCGCGCGCCCTGACCGAGGGGCTGAAAAAGCCGGCCGTCGACCGGGACTGGCTGGACATGTGGCTGCGGGCAGAAGAGTCCTGCCGTGTGCTCATCGACGGGATCCTCGACTCGACCGATTCTCCGACCGAACCACGAACGGCCCGCGACTTGGCGGCAACACCCCTCGATGTGCTGGTGGTGGGCTCATCCATGCCCATCCGTGATGTGGAGATGTTCGCCCGGACCACCCCCTCGCAGGTGATCGGCAACCGTGGCGCCTCGGGGGTGGACGGACTGGTCTCCACCGCTCTGGGATCAGCCTGGGAGAGTTCGGGACGGGTGGCCTGCCTCATCGGCGACCTCGCCCTCCTCCATGATTCAAACGGGTTCGTGGTCGACGATCGTCCCCCGTGCGTCTTCGTGGTTGTCAACAATGACGGGGGAGGGATATTCAACTTCCTTCCCCAGGCGCGCTATCCGCACTTCGAGAAGCTCTTCGGAACCCCCCATGGAAGAGAGTTCCACACCCTGGCGGAGTTTCACGGTCTTGGTTACCGGAGACTCCGGCGGGCCTCGGAACTGGCGGGCACCGTCGACGCAGCCTTCGGCGAGGGCGGCGTCTGGCTGGTGGAGGTGCGCACCGACCGGGAAGCCAATCACCGGCTTCACACCCGGATTTCCGAGGAGGTCTCCCGCAGTTCGCCCTGGCCGCCGACCTAGCGCAGATCCAGGGCGCTGGTCATCGCCCTGAGTTTGAGGCGCGTCTCCGCCAGTTCTTCCTCCGGCAGCGAACCCGCCACTATGCCGGCGCCGGCGAACAGGCGCGCCTCGTTTCCCCTCAAGAGAGCACACCGCAGAGCGATCGCCCACTCTCCGTCGCCGGAGTGGTCGAACCAACCCACCGGACCGCCATATCCAGCCCGATCGATCCGCTCCAGGGCGCGGATGGCTCCCAAGGCCGAGTCCCGGGGAACTCCGCCCACGGCAGCGGTGGGGTGCAGGTGGTCCAGGACATCGAAACAGGTGGAGGGTTCATCGAGGACACCCCGGAAGGTTGTGGCCAGGTGGCGCAGGTTGGCCAGTTCCCTTATGGTTGGCTCGGCGTTGTGGTCCAGACGGGTGCATGCCCTACCCAAGGACTGCTCCACCGACCGGACGGTCAGTTGGTGTTCCAGGCGGTTCTTCTCGGAGCCGAGGAGTTCCCGGGCCAGGCGCGAGTCACGGTCGGGGTCGGGATGGCGAGGAGCTGTGCCCGCCAGCGCCACCGACTCCACCATCCTCTCGGACATTCGGAGGAGAAGTTCCGGGCTGGCTCCGGCCAAACCCTCGACCAGGAATGTGAAGCACTCCGGAAAGGCGGCATGCAGCCTCTGCAGAAGCCTGCGAATGTCGA
>CAYWGY010000073.1:10321-11119 GCA_964458055.1 uncultured Acidimicrobiaceae bacterium
GAATGACTCCTTGCTCCAGACCTCGACATCCCGGGCCAGCACCACCTTGAGCAGGTGTCCGCCTTCAATCATCTCCAATGCCCGGGCCACCGATTCCATCCATTCCCAGTCAGGGTGGGTGGCGCCCCGATAACGAGGCCGATCAGGCCTCCGGAAGTGGTGAGCGCAGGGTTCGAGAGCAGAAAGATCCACCTCCCCGACCGTGGTGACCCAGCCCTTCCGCCCCATGCGGCCGACGATCACCTCCGGCACGGCCACGACCGATCCCCGAGACCCGGGATCGAAGGTGAAAGAGGCGAATCCCACCGGTCCGCTCCCGATCGTCTCCACCTGATCATCGATGGTCGCCATGCCCCACCATCGTCGCCAGGCCTCGTCGGCCCTGCGAAAACGTCCATATCCAACTCCTGGGTCCATTGCCCATGCCCGGCCGTAGCCCTCCAAGGAAAAGTCGCCCGACATCCAGGCGAAAGAAGGGCAGGGCAGGCTCTCGGGCGACAGTTCGCTTCCCTCCAGGGGAAACGAACGGATCAGGAGGCTCACTTTGCTACGGCGTCTTCCAGAAAGGCGCGTGCGGTCTGCAGGAGAATTCGACGGAAGTGTCCTGCCAACAACTCCCCGGTGGCATCCATCATGGTCTGGTATGCCTCTACCAGCCGCTCCGAAGCCTCATGCTCCGACCGGGCCGTGAACTCCACGGAGTCCCTGACGAACCTGGCAAAGACCTCCACCGCCCGCGTTGCGATGGGACGCATTGCCTCATCAACCTCACCCGCCAGTGTGAGCAACTCGTCAAGG
>CAYWGY010000074.1:0-445 GCA_964458055.1 uncultured Acidimicrobiaceae bacterium
GGGGGATAGAGGATCTGGGCGTACTGGCCCATCTCGCTCACCACTTCCACGTACTGCCCCGTGTAGGCCCCCCAGGAGTTGACCAGGTCGGCCACGTCCGGATCGGCCCAGGCAGAGGCGCGCACCGGGTTCATGTTCCCGCCCAGATGGGTCTGGACCATGGTTCCGGGTGAGGTCAGCCACTGGAGGAACAACCAGGCGGGCACCTTGTTGTTGGAGCCCGAACTCATCGAGACCGACCAGATCCACGCACCGGAGGCTCGACCGGCCGGTCCCTCGGGGGTGACGGCATAGCCGACGTCGCCTGAGACTTCCGACTGCTCCGGGTCCTGGTAGACCGGCGCGAACAGGTCTGCCTCGTTGAAGGAGAGGGCGAACTGCCCGGATGAGAACCCTTGCAGGGCCTCGTACCAGGTGAAGGCGCCCGCGCCCTCGGGCGATCCTG
>CAYWGY010000074.1:526-6117 GCA_964458055.1 uncultured Acidimicrobiaceae bacterium
ATCAGGTCGGCGTAGGTCTCGGGGACCTCGAGGCCCTTTTCCTCGAACACGCTGGGCCGGTAGGCCATCAGGTAGGTCTCGAAGTTGATGGGAAGACCCCAAAGGCTCCCCTCACCCAATCCGCTCAACTCATCGAGCGTCCAGCGGTTGGCGCCCAGGATGCCGGGGAAGAAGTCGTCCACCAGGTAGGTGTCCGCATCAGTCAGGGCGGGGTCCTCGAGGAAGGAATCCAACGGCTCCAGCCATCCGGCCGTGGCGTACTGCCAGTTCTGGAGCGGGCTCGACATGAACACGTCATAGACGCCCGAACCTGTCGACAGATCAGCCAGGAGTTTCTCGTTGGCCTGCACCTCGGCCAGGGTTTCCAGGTTCACGGTGATGCCGGTGAGTTCCTCGAATTGAGGGAGCAGGGGCTCCACCGAGTCCACGAAGGGGTGCGACACGAACAGGAGCGAGACCTCTGATCCCTCGGCCTGCCTCCAGTCGAAACCGGCAGGTTCGGGTTCGGGTTCGGGCTCAGGCTCCGGTTCGGGCGCCGCCGTGGTGGCGGGCGCGGTAGTGGTGGGAGCAACAGTGGTGGCAACGGGCTCATCGGCGTCGTCGTCGCCACAGGCCGCGGTCACCAGCGCAAGGGCAGCCAGCACCACCAATGCCCGTGTCCATGAATTACGTCTGACAGTCAAATCGCCTTCTCCTTTCCGATCAGTGCCTCGGCACCGATCGCATGGGTCGTGTGTTGCTTGTTTGTTTCCAGCCGTGTTCTGTCGGAAAGCCCCCCCTGCGGCACCGCAAGGATTTGGTCCGCTGATCAACACAGGCCACAGTTCGGGACGATGGATCCGGTATACAGACGGTAGTCACCATGGCCAAATCATGTCCGCAAAACGCCCGGTTTTTTCCTGGGCGCCGCCGGTAAAGGGCATATGCCGCAGGGATCACGGCCACTTGCCGTGCGGAGGGAAGACCGGTGCAGATGGCAGTGGTGATCGAGGTCAGGTCTCAGCCGTGCAACGGGCGCGCTCCGGCAGTCAATGCCTTGCGTCGAGTCTGGCTACGCCAGAGAGGCTGTACGCACTCCGGCCACCCCGGGTCTCTTCTGCCTCCTTTGACTTATCGGGGGATCCTCCAACGCCGGTCCGCAACAGGGCGCCGCTATTCCGGTGCTTTCCCCACCTTGGCGCCCATCATGAACTCCAAGGCCTTGACCAGCGCGTGCTGGCCCTCGGATCCCAGCCCCCGGTGCTGCACCGCCCGGTACAACTGAAAGACCAGGGCGGTACCCGGCAGGGGAACCCCCAGTTCGTCGGCTGCTTCCAGCACCAGTCGCACGTCCTTTTGCTGGAGGTCGACAGTGAACCCCGGACGCCAGTCCCGCACGATTATCTGCGGTCCCCGGTTGGCAAGCATCCACGAGTTGGCCGCTCCTCCGGTCAGCGCCGACAGGGTTCTCTCGAGATCGAGCCCGCCGGCCTCGGCAAGCAGCAACGCCTCCGAGGCCGCCAGCATGTTCACCACCACCAGCACCTGGTTGACCATTTTCACCATCTGCCCCGATCCCACCGGACCGGTGTGGGTGATGGTCTTACCCATCGCCTCCAGATAGGGGCGGACCCGGTCGAGATCGGGGGCCTCGCCGCCCACCATGATCGACAGGGTGCCCAGCGCCGCGCCCTCACTACCCCCGCTCACGGGACCGTCCAGCCAGGATGATCCCGCCTCCTCTGCCAAAGCGGCCAGTCGGCGGGTCTCGGATGGGCTGATCGTCGAGTGATCCACAACCACCGAGCCCGGCGCCAGTCCCGCCAGGATCCCGTCGGTCCCTTCGGTGACCGCCACCACGTCGGGAGTGTCGGACACACAGATCAGCACGACGGTGGAGCGTTCCGCCACCTCCCGGGGCGATCCTGCTGCAGACGCGCCAAGGTCGGTCACCGGTGCCATCTTGGAGGCGGTGCGATTCCACACTGTCACCTCGAACCCGGCGCGCACCAGGTTGGCGGCCATCCCACCTCCCATGATCCCCAACCCGATGAATCCAAGCCTCTCACTCAATTGCGGACTCCTTTCACTTCCAGGCCCCCTTCACAGAGCAGACAAGCTAGGCCGAGGACGGTACCCGCTCGTCAACGGAGGGAGAGACGATGTCGAGCAGATGAGCGAAGGTTGCTTCGAGAGCCTGCCGGATGGTGTCCGCGGCTCGATCACCGTCGTGTTCCAGGCAGGCTCCGTAGAACGCGATGGCTACTGCCTTCGACTCATCGTGCCTGTAGGCATCTCTGAGTGTCAGGTGGGTGTAGCGCCGTGAGCGGTCGTAGAGTTCTTCTGACTTCTGCAACAGACCGGGCCGGTCGGCTGCCTGGTAACAGACAACTCTCATCTTCCAGGCAATCTCCAACAGGCCATCGCTGTCCCGCTGTTCCGCCGCGGTCTGGGACCTTTTTAGTTTGTGTTCCATCTTGCGTAGGGATGGAATCGACAATCTGGGCGCTCCCAGACGAGCCAGCCACGGTTCGAAACCCATCCGGGTCAGGTACAGCTGTTCGACCTCGTCAAGTGAGAGCGGCGACACGTAATTGGCCGCGTTTGGGTGGGCGTCTATCAGTCCCTCGTGCGCCAGTTCTCGCACAGCGGCACGCACGGGGGTGACACTCACCCCGAACTGTTCGGCGAGATCACGGTAGCGCACCCGCATACCCGGTTCGAGGTCGCCCGAGACGATGAGATCCCTTAGTTCCTTGGTGATCCGCTGTTCGATAGTCCAGTTGTACAACCTTCTACACCTTTCCTGGTATCACTCATCACGTGTCAGCCTCTGCTAGCTTATCCGAAAGCTGGTCCAGAACCGTAAACACCGCCTCGGTGACGAACTCGAGATCCTCGGTGGTGGACACATAGGGAGGGGCGACATGCAGGATGCCTTCCGACATCCGCGCCGCCGCGCATCCGATCCGCAACAGACGCCGGCTGATCTCCTTGGCCACCTTGTACTTCCCCCGGATTCCGGTGGCATAGGACTGACCAGTCACCGGGTTGACAAGTTCGATCCCGATCCAGAGGCCGAAGCGGCGCACGTCTCCCACGATGTCAAGCTCGGTGACTCCGCTCAGCATTCCTGAGAGTTCGGCTCCCAGGGACTCGGCGACCCGGTCCATCCGTTCGTCCATGTATATCTCCATGGCCTTGGCTGCCGCTGCGGCCGTGGCGCCGTGCCCTCCGTAGCTCTGCACCGAGGGAGAGCCGGTGTCTCGGCCGAACGCAGCGAATACGTGCTCACGGACGATCATGGCAGCCACGGGAGCGTATCCGGCGCTCAGAGCCTTTGCCACCACCATCACATCCGGCACGACGTCCCAGTGTTCGATGCCCCACATCCGACCGCTCCGGCAGCAGCCCACCAGCGTCTCGTCGATGATTAACAGGACACCGTATTCGTCGCATATCTCTCTTACGCGCGGCCAGTAGGTCTGGTCGGGAATGCGGAATTCGGTGATCGCCACGGGTTCGCCGATCACCGCCGCCACCGTCTCGGGACCCTCGAGTTCGATGGTGTCGCGGATCTGTTCGGCGTACTGGAGGTCCGAGACCCCCGTCGGGGGCATGACGTGGACGCCTCCCGGCATCAGCGGGTAGTACACGTAGTCGCGGTGGCGACGCCCCGACATGGCCAGACCTCCACCGCCGGCGCCGTGATACGACCCGTAGCGCGATATGAATTTGTACCGATGGTGATCGCCGCGCATGCGGTGGTACTGCCGGGCCAGTTTGATGGCGGCCTCGGTGGCCTCCGATCCGGAACTGGTGAGGAATGAGTGTTGCATGTCTCCCGGCGCCGAGGCGGCAAGTCGCTCGGCCAGTTCCACCGCCCCCCGGGTGGTGAAAAAGATCGGCCCGGCCGTTGCCACGTTGCGGGCCTGTTCCACCATCGCCGCGGGAATGTCCGCACGACCATGCCCCAGTGGCGTCTGCCACATCGATGAGCAGATGTCGAAGTAACGTTCACCCCGGGTGTCCCAGAGCCAAGGACCCTCGCCGCGTTCGAAGACTCTGAGCATGTCGTGGTCCACCAGTTCCGATCGAGGGCTCTCGTGGATCCACAGATGGTCGAGGGCCCGTTGCTCGATGGACCTCCCCGCGGTCATGTCTCTCGCACCTGTCCGGGCTTGCGCCGGGCGAAGTAGTCCTCGAGTACGAACGCCGCCCGCAGAGCCGTGTACTCGTCGAAGTGGGCGGCGACGATCTGTACCGAAGCGGGCAGACCTGCGGCGTCGTGGAGTCCAGGTACAGCCACCGCCGGGTGACCGGACATGTTGAGCGGCGAGGTGTTGAACGCCACCGAGGCCTTCGAGTCCGCCAGGAGTTCGGCGATCGGCGTCGGGGCCTTGGGCAGTTTCGGAGCTGTGAACGGGATGGTGGGCGTGATCACCAGGTCCCACGATTCCAGCAGTTCGCTGATCCGACGCCGCGACTCGAGCCGGGCGTTGTGCAACCGTCCGAAGGGAACGTTCATGTACCGCTCCATCAGGTACCGGCTGGCGATGGTCCAGCACTTGACGTAAGGATTCAATTCCCGTGACTGGGCGCGCCTACTGGTGGCGAAGGCGTGCATCCGGTCCGCATCGATGTATCCCATGTGGCCGTGGCTCCCGCCCTCGGTGCGCACCATGTTGCCCACCAGATGGGCCACATACGGCCCGAATATGCCGGAGGCTTCGCTCCAGGTGGGAAACGAGATCCGTTGGACTTGCGCACCGGCCTGCTCCAGTGCGTCTCTGGCCTCATCGATCGTCTCCACCACCACCGGCTCGCAGTCGACTCCCGTGATGCTCTCGTCGATTACCGCCACCCGAAGCCCGGAGACTCCGTCTTCCTCGGCACGTCGGTACTCGGGGATCCGGATGGGAACGTGGATCCCCTGAGGGTCACGCCAGTCCTCCCCGGCAACCACCTCCAGCAGGATGGCGGCTTTCCTCACCGACCGGGCAATCGGCGTTACGAAGTCGATCGTGTGGTCTATGGGTGTCACCCCGAAGGTGGGTATCAGACCGTGGGTGGCCTTGATGCAGGAGAGCCCGCAACAGGCGGCGGGGATGCGCCCGCTGCCGCCCTGGTCAACTCCCAGAGCGGCGTCGACCGCGCCCGAGGCAACGGCCGAGCCTGCCCCTCCCGACGATCCTCCGGCGGTCCGTGACGGGTCGAGGGGGTTGCGGGCCGGACCGAATGCACTCATGACCCCGGTCGCTCCTCCACCGTGGTCGTCCATGTTGAGAGTCCCCACGATGGACCCCCCGGCCTTGAGTATCCTCTCGACGACCACCGAGTCCAGCGTCGGCGTGAACGGGTTGAGGGCGGATCCGTTGGTCATTGGCACCCCTGCCACTGCTATGTTGTCCTTCACCCCCAGGCGCCAACCGGCCAGGGGACCTTCGCCGGCGCCCGCCACGTCGCAGATCCGGATGAAAGCGTTCAGGGGGTCCTCACCGGCCGACGGCCGCCGGCCGGGGTCTCGCGAGGTCTCAAAGGTGGCGATCTCGGGCGGATCGAACCGGTCGGCGTTTCCTGCCGCCATTACCAACGCGGTGATGATGCCGGAC
>CAYWGY010000074.1:6127-11101 GCA_964458055.1 uncultured Acidimicrobiaceae bacterium
GTCCAGAGCTGCCGTCTCTTCGATGTCGACGGTCGAGGGAGGACGGACGGTCTGGCGATTGCGTTCCATTCGGTTCATTTCTTCCCCCAGGGGTTTTTTGATCGCTGACATCTGCCCCTCCCTAACGGGTTCCCACTATCAAGTGGACGATGTCGTCGGTTGTCGTCTCCGCCTTGGATCGCGAAGCCACTATCCGGCCGCCCCTCATCACCACGATCCGGTCGGCCACCCGGAACACGTGGTCGAGGTTGTGGCTCACCACAATGATCGAGACCCGCTGTCCCCTGAGACTCTCGATGATGTCCAAGACCTTCTGTCCCTCCTGGACTCCCAGCGCCGCCGTTGGTTCGTCCAGGATCATCAACCGCCGACCGGAACGGAACGAACGGGCAATGGCCACCGCCTGACGCTGCCCGCCTGACAGCGAAGCCGTCGTGGCTCTGACGTCGGGCACATTGATGGCCAGGGAATGGAGCAGTTCCGCCGACTCTCGCTCCATCCGGCGGCGGTCCACCCGCAGCCACCTGGTCGGCACCCGACCGAGGAACACGTTCTCCGCCACGGTCATGTTGTCGGCAAGCGCCAGGTTCTGATAGACCGCTGTCACTCCCAACTGCAGTGAGTCGCGGGTGGTGCGGAACAACACCTGCTTCCCGTCCAGTTCAAGAGAACCCGAATCGGGTAACACGGCGCCGGTGAGGATCTTGACCAGTGTTGACTTACCGGCGCCGTTGTCGCCGACGATCGCCACCGTCTCTCCTTCGGATACCTCGAAGGTGGCGTCGATGAGAGCCCGCACCTGACCGTAGGACTTCGAGACCCCCCTGGCGACCATCACCGGGGGAGTGGTCTGCGGACAACCACTCCCGTTGGCTCTCCCCATGCTCTGTGGCGCCGAGTCCATCATCGGCTCCCCAACCTCGGCAGCAGGTCCGAGACGGCCAGTTCTCCCTTGATGGTCTTGTCCACCAGTACGGCTGCCAGGATCAGGGCGCCGACCGCCACCTGCTGCCAGAACGGGTCCACTCCCAGGAGAATCAGGCCGTTCTTGATGGTGCTGATCAGGATGATTCCCAGAAGCGTCCCGAAGGTGTTCCCGGCGCCTCCGTTGAGCGATGTGCCTCCGATTATCACCGCAGCCACCGCATCGAGCAGTGACTCCGATCCGAAGGACCCATGGCCGGCGTTCAGCCGGGAACTGAGGACCAGCCCTGCCAGGGTGCACAGCATGGAACTTGCTATAAAGGCCAGCATCAGCACTCTGCGGACGCTTATACCAACCAGGCCGGCCGCCTCGCGATTGCCGCCGGTGGCGTACAGTTCCACGCCGAATCTTGTCTGGCTCAGCACCAGTTGCGCCAGCACGGTGACCGAAAAGAAGATGATCACCGGCAACGGGATGACCCCTACCCGGCCGTGACCCAGGACTTTGAAGGCCTCCGGGAACCCACCGATGGTCTGCCCGCTGGTCATCACAAAGGCAAGGCCTTGCAGCACACCCAGCATGGCGAGGGTCACGATGAATGACGGCACCCTGGTGAACAGGGAAAAGTATCCGTTCAGGCTGCCGACGATCAGACCCATGGCAAGAACGATCAGGACGCCGACCCAGATTGGTCGCTCTTGTTGGATGATCAACAGGGCGGCCATCGTTCCGGCCAGCGCCTGGGTGGAACCGATCGCCAGGTCGATCTCCCCGCCGATCAACAAGATGGTGAACCCCACCGCCATGATCCCCACCACAGAACTCTGCAGAGCGATATTGGTCAGGTTCTGCACCGTCATGAAGTACGGACTCGAGAAGGTCAGGACAGTCCAGAGAAGGAGGACGGCAGCCAGCAGTGCCAGGAGTTGCCGGTGTCGACTCAGACCGAATCGCAGCGCCGGGGGCCGTTCCGTCTCCGCTTGTGAAGCCTGATGCGTGTCAGCCACAGAACTCAAAGACCTTTCAGGCGGCGCCTTGCCTGCTCGACTCTAACGACGCAAAGGTAAAGTTGATGGCTCCGTCCCACCGCATCCTCTCGGATTTGGTGGAAGGGAGCCATCGGGGGTCAGTAGGTTGGGGGTCGGCTCGTGCTCAGCACCCGGCCGCGGCGGCTTCGAGTGCGGTCTTGAGATCAACACCGCTCACAACGGCCGGTTCTGAACCGTCGAGTACACCTTCGGCGAACGCCTTGTCAACGACCACCATCCCGATCGGGATGAAGTCTTCCTCGGGGGCATCACCCATGACGATGCTCACGGCCGCTTCCACCGCCAGGTAGCCGGCGGGATACAGCGGTTGGATCACGGTGAGCGCCTGGCGGCCCTCGAGTATGTTCATGAGGCCTTCGCAGGTCCCTCCGAGGCCGGTCAAGGTGGTCTCCTTGTATCCCAACTCTTCCATGGCGGTCAGGGTGGCGCCGGCCAGCAGGTCATGCAATCCGACGATGATGTCGACATCGGGATTGGCGGTCAGCAGTGATCTGGCCACGTCCAGACCGGCAGCGCGGTCCCAGTTGGTGGGTGGAGAGACGACCCTCTCGACACCGCCCAGTCCACCGGCTTCCAGGCCGTCCTCGATTCCTGCGTAGATGGCGGCAACAGACTCATCGGCCTGATTGGAGTCGATGAAAGCGAGTTTCGCAGGTGCGGGGTCCTGGGCTGCCAGCCAGTCACCGACCGGTCGGCCCATGTCAGCGCGATAGTCGTAACCGATCTCGATGGCGCTGGCTCCCTCGGAGGCACAGGCAACCGTACAGATCACAGGAATGCCGGCGTCATTGAGGGCGAGAATGGCGGGCGCCAGAGCCTGTGCGTCGATGGTGTCATAGACGATGGCGTCGACACCGGCGGCCGCATAGTTCTCGATTGCCGCCACCAGGTCCTGCGCGCTGCCGCTACCTGTAACCAGCAGTTCGATGCCGGCATCGGCGGCGGCGTCTTCCGCTCCGGTCTTCAGGGCAAGGATCAATTCGTTCTGGGTGAAGTCCGGAATCACCAACCCGATGCGGATGGGTGCTTCCTCCACGGGAGCCTCGGTGGTGGTGGGTGCTGCGGTGGTGGGCGCTGCGGTGGTGGGAGCTGCGGTGGTGGGCGCTGCGGTCGTAGGAGCGGCGGTGGTCGCCGCGGGCTCATCCTCGCCGCAGGCTGCCGCCAGCATGGCAAAAGCGATGGTGACAGCAATGAGATTGCGTAGTCGGCTCTTGTGCATTGTTTCGTTCCTTTCTCTTCAGGAGCTAGTTGTCGAAGTTGTGGCTACACCGGATCGTTGCCGGGCAGCAGGGATGGCTTGGGTTATGCCGAGACGTTCCCGATGCCCTTCACAACATGTATTGTGTAACATATCACAAGATGCTAGCCCAGCAACTCGTCCCGACCAGGGGGTGACGCCATTTTTTTTGCCTCTCCCGGGCGTGGGATCGTTCTTCCCTACCCTGATATCAATGAATATGTGCGCCGCCGGTACTGCCCGGCCAAGAGTGTGATCCGAAGGGATTAGCCGGATCATGTTCGACCTCCTCATTCGTGGCGGCATCGTGGCGGACGGCACGGGTAGCGACCCGATCCAGGCCGACGTGGGCATCGTGGGCGACCGCATCGCAGCGGTAGGGGACCTGCCCGGGGGCTCAGGCGAAGAGATGGACGCCACCGGTTTGCTGGTCTCCCCGGGGTTCATCGATATTCACAGCCACTCCGACTACACCCTCCTGGCTGATCCACGGGCGGTCAGCGCGATACACCAGGGTGTCACCACCGAGGTGGTGGGCAACTGCGGCCACGGGTGCTTTCCCATCAGGGATCGGGACCTGGCCCTGAAGGCGATATACGGATACTCCGATTCGGTTCCTCTCACCTGGAACTCAGCGTCGGGGTACTTTTCCCGACTGGAGGAAGCATCGCCCGCCCTGAATGTTCTCAGCCTTGTGCCTCATGGGCAGCTTCGACTGGCCGTGGTGGGGCTGACGGACCGGCCGGCGCAGGATGATGAAGTGGATGAGATGACCAGCCTCCTGCATATTGCGTTGTCCGAAGGTGCATGGGGCCTCTCGACCGGCCTCGAATATGCCACCGAGGCCGGCGCCAGTGAGTCGGAGATCACCAGGATTTGCGCTCCCCTGGCCGAGAGGGACGACCTTTACGTCTGCCATGCCAGGTACCGCGATGCCGGGGCGCCCGAAGGGGTTGCCGAGGCCATCAGGACGGCGAGAGCCGCCGGCGTGAGGCTTCAGGTTTCCCATCTGATACCCCGCAGCGGTGACGCTGACATGGAGCAGTGCCTGGAACTGGTCGATGAGGCTCGATCCGACCTGGACATCGCCTTCGATCTGCACACCCGCCTGTTCGGGTTCACATACCTCTATTCGGTGCTCCCGCCATGGGCCATGGCCGACGGCCTTGATGGGCTCGCCTCGGTGCTGGGGGACCCCGATGCACGCCGGCGGATGAAGGGTTTCCGCAGCATTCTCAGTGCGGGTGGCGACTGGGAGCGCATCGTGTTGCTCGACCACAATGCCTACCCCGGTTACGGTCGGCGGTCCATCGGATCGATCGCCGCCGAAAGAGGCCAAGAGGCGCTGGACTGCGTCTACGACCTGCTACTGGGGGCGATCGAGACGATGGAGTCACTCATGGTCCTGATCGACTGTCACAGTGCGGATCAACACCGCACCGCCTTCGCTCACCCGCTGTCGATGCCGGCCTCGGATGCCACGACGATGGCGCCCGACGGTCCCCTGGCAGGTAAGACCTTCCACGGCGCGTACACGTGGGCTTCGTATTTCTACAGCTTCTCCGTCAACCGGGAGAAGGTCCTGTCACCTGGCGAAGCGGTGCACAGGTTATCCGGTCTCCCGGCTGCCCGACTCGGGCTCTCTGACCGGGGCGTATTGAGGCGGGGCGCCTTTGCTGATGTCGCCGTGTTTGACCCGGCTGCCTTCCGCGAGAAGGCCACCAGGTTCGAGCCGAATGTCCTGGCGCAGGGAATGGAGCACG
>CAYWGY010000075.1:0-6266 GCA_964458055.1 uncultured Acidimicrobiaceae bacterium
TCGTGTTCACCGAACTCTTGGACGATCTGTTGCCCCAGGGAATGTCGGCGATGGCCAACCAGGTGGGGCTCACTCCCGAACAGGTGGCCGACTCGGTGGTGGAGGGCCTCCGGGCCGAGAGCTTCCTGATCCTTCCCCATCCCGAGGTGAGCGACTACTTCTCCTTCAAGGCAAGCGACTACGACCGGTGGCTCCAGGGGATGAGCCGCCTCCAGGCCCGACTGGGGATCGAAGCGCCTTGAGGCTGCTGGTCGCCAACCGGGGCGAGATCGCCCGGCGCATCTTCCGGACCTGTCGGGAGATGGGCATCGAGACGGTGGCGGTCTACTCCGACGCCGACCGGGGAGGAGCCTTCGTGGCCGAGGCCGACGTGGGGGTGAGCCTGGGCGGCATGACGCCCGCCGACTCCTACCTCCGGCGGGAGGCGATAGTCGAGGCGGCTCTGCGAGTGGGCGCTGACGCCGTCCATCCCGGCTACGGATTCCTGTCCGAGGACGCCGGCTTCGCCGCCGGCGTGGTGGAAGCCGGCCTCATATGGGTGGGCCCCCCGCCGAGGGCCATCGCGCTGATGGGCGACAAGGTGGCCTCGAAAGAGATCATGACCCGAGCGGGAGTGCCCGTGCTGGGATCGGAGGGTTTTCCCCTGATGGTGAAGGCGGCCGCAGGCGGGGGCGGCCGGGGGATGAGGATCGTCCACTCGCCCGACCAACTGGAGGCGGAGATGGCGGCGGCCCGGCGCGAGGCCGAGGCGGCCTTCGGAGACGGGAGGGTCTTCCTGGAGCGCCTGGTGGAAGAACCCCGCCATATCGAGGTCCAGATCATGGCCGACCGGGCGGGCCACACCAGGGCGCTGTTCGAGCGGGAGTGCTCCATCCAGCGGCGACACCAAAAGATCGTGGAGGAGGCGCCCTCACCCTTCGTGACCGAGGAGCTGCGGGGGCGGCTGTCGGAGGCGGCGGTGGCCGCGGCTCGGGCGGTGGGCTATGTGGGAGCGGGGACGGTGGAGTTCATCGTGGAGCCGGACGGGAGCTTCTGGTTCCTCGAGATGAACACCCGCCTGCAGGTGGAGCACCCCGTCACCGAGGAGATCACGGGACTCGACCTGGTGCGGCTCCAGATCGAAGCGGCCCTGGGCGCCGACCTCTCCGGAGTCGATGTGAACATGCGGGGCCACGCCATCGAGGTGCGCATTTACGCGGAGGACCCCGCAGCGGGGTTCCTGCCCACGGCGGGGAGGATGGAGCGGTTCCGACTCGACTCGCCCGGCATCCGGGTGGAGAGCGGGATCCGCGACGGCGATGAGATCAGCATCCATTACGACCCCATGCTGGCCAAGGTCATTGCCTGGGCGCCTGATCGGGAGGAGGCGGCTCGCCGGCTGAGCCGGGCGCTGCGGGGAGCCCGGATTCACGGGCCGGTCACCAACCGCGACCTCCTGGTGCGGATCCTCGAGCACCCCGAGTTCCGGGCGGGCCGCACCGACACCGGCTTTCTCGCCCGCCATCCCTGCCTCGAGCCCCTGGGAGATGAGAGGCTGGCGGCGGTGGCGGCGGCGCTGGCGTCCCAGGCAGGGAGGCGACGGGCCGCGGAGGTGCAGTCGACGATTCCCAGCGGATGGCGGAACAACCCCTCGCAGTTGCAGACCGTGGAGTTCGAGGAAGGGATCACGGTTGGCTATTCGATGGAACCTCTCCGTGTGGAGGTGAACGGTTCCGAGGTGGCGGTGACCTCCCTGGCGCCCTGCACCGCCGATCTGGTGGGACTGGAGGTGGAGGGAGTGTTGGGGTGGTACCGGGTCAACCGGGTGGGCGGCACGCATTTCGTGGACGGTCCCGAGGGTCCGTCGCGGCTGGTTGAGAAGGGCCGCTACCCGCTCCCGGCCGATCCCGAGGAGGCGGGGTCCCTGCGGGCGCCCATGCCCGGGCGGGTGATCGAGGTGGTCACGGCGGGAATGGAGGTGGAGAAGGGTCACGTTTTGGTGGTGATGGAGGCGATGAAGATGGAACACGGGCTGCGGGCGCCGCATCCCGGCATGGTGGCCTCGGTGCTGGCTTCCCCCGGAGATCAGGTGGACAGCGGGCAGGTCCTGGTGGTTATGAAAGGAGAGAGCGAGTGAACGAGAAACTCGGATTCATCGGATTGGGGATCATGGGAGGGGGTATGGCCGCCAACCTGGTGCGCGCCGGATTCGAGGTGACGGTGTGGAACCGGACCGCCTCGCGGATGGAGCCTCTGGCGCAGTTGGGTGCGCAGACGGCCGGATCGCCACGTGAGGTGGCCGAACGCTCGGGGGTGGTGCTGATATGCGTCTCCGACACTCCCGACGTGGTGGCCGTCACCGAAGGCGCCGACGGTGTGCTGGCCGGGCTGGCGCCCGGCGCGCTGGTGGTCGACCATTCCACCATCAGTCCGTCGGAGACGCGGCGGCTGGCGGAACTGGCGGAGGGGAGGTGGCTGGACGCCCCGGTGAGCGGGGGGAGCGAGGGCGCCGCGCTGGGGACCCTCTCCATAATGGTGGGAGGAGACGCCGCGCACCTGGAGAGGGTCCGTCCCTGTCTGGAGGCCATGGGAAAGAGCATCACCCACGTGGGAGGCGTCGGAGCGGGGCAGATGGTGAAGCTCGTCAACCAGGTCCTGGTGGTGGTGAACCAGCTGGCGGTCTCCGAGGCGCTGTTGTTCGCGCAGTTGGGCGAACTGGACCTGGAGGCGACCCTCTCGGCTGTGACCGGGGGAGCGGCCGGGTCGTGGATGCTGGCCAACCGGGGTCCGCAGATGATCGTGCGCGACTGGAGGCCGGGATTCACCATCGACCTGCAGCAAAAGGACCTGAGACTGGTGCTGGAAGCCGCCGACGAGTTGGGAATGGCGCTTCCGGGAACCGCCCTGGTGTTCCAGCTCTACCGGGCTCTCCAGCGCCGGGGACTGGGCGCGGAGGGCAACCACGCGCTGGTGAAGGCTCTGGAACAGGTGGTGGGCGCCGAGGTGGGGAGATGATGGAGGGGGTGGTCGCCGATCTGGCCGCCGAGCAGGACGTCCTCGACGGTCTGGTCTCGGACCTGGACGACGCCGGCTGGAGGACGCCCACGCCCTCTGCGGGATGGGACATCGTCGACCAAATCAGCCATCTGGCCTACTTCGACCACAAGGCGGCGCAGACGGTCACCGATCCCGATGGGTTTCTCGAGTACCTGGCGGCATTGTCGGAGAACCTGGAGGATGAGATCCTGGTCATGGGGAGGCAGATGAGCGGAGCGGAGTTGGTCTCGTGGTGGCGGGCTGGCCGGGAGGCGTTGTGCTCTGCCATGCGGAGCGTGGAGCCGGACCGCCGGCTCCCCTGGTACGGACCGCCCATGAAGGCCTACTCCTCCGCGCAGGCCCGGCTGATGGAATGCTGGGCGCACGGCCAGGATGTGGCCGACGCTCTGGGGACGGCGTATCCCCCCAGCGACCGGATCCATCACGTCGCCGAACTGGGCGTCAAGACCTTTTCCTGGAGCTTCCGCAACCGGGGCATGGAAGTGCCCCGAGAGCGGGTGCGGGTGGCTCTCCGGGGCTCGTCGGGTCTCAACTGGGTGTGGAACGACGCCTCGGCAGCCTGTGTCACCGGTCCCCTGCGCGACTTCTGCCTGGTGGTGACCCAGCGTCGCCATGTGGACGACACCCGCCTGGTAATCGAGGGAGACCTGGCCGCCACCTGGATGGGGATCGCCCAGGCCTATGCCGGTCCGCCCGGTCCCGGGAGGTCCCCGACCTGACCGACATGGAGAGAGAGAACGAGGCGCTCCGGGAACGGCTCACCAGGATGAGCCAGGCGGTCCTCCAGATCAACGAGAGCCTGGAATACGACGATGTCCTCGACGAGGTCGTCGACGGGGCCCGCGAGCTGACCGCGGCGCGGTACGGGGTGATCACCCTGCTGGACGAATCGGGAGAGATCCAGTCCTTCGTCACCTCCGGCATGACCCCCGAGGAACACCAGGCCATGTTCGAGATGTCCGAGGGACCCCTGTTCTACAAGTACCTGGGCGCGCTGACCGAGCCGCTGCGGCTGCCCGACGTCCGCGCCTACATCAGCGAACTGGGGCTGCCCGAGTTCCGGCTCCCGGTGCGGATGCCCGACACCTTCCCCTTTCTGGCAGCGCCGATACGCCGCCGCAACGAGCGCCTCGGCACGATCTGCCTGGGACCGAAGGAGAACGGCGGCGAGTTCACCTCGGAGGACGAGGAGACTCTCGTGATGTTCGCATCCCAGGCGGCCATGGTGATCGCCAACGCTCGCCGCCACCGCGAGGAACGGCGGGCCCGGATGCATCTGGAGACTCTCATCCGTACCTCGCCGGTGGGTGTGCTGGTCTTCAGCGCGAAAACCGGAGACCTGCTGTCGATCAACCGGGAGGTCGAGAGGATCGTCAGTTCCCTGCACGAGCCCGACCAGAGGGCCGACGTTCTCTTCGGAGTCAGCAGCGTGCTGCGTTCCGACGGGAGCGAATTCTCCCTGGACAACCTGTCGCTGGCGCAGGTTTTCAGAGCCGAGGAGACCGTCCGCGCCGAGGAGGTGGTGATCCGGGGTCCCGGTGGCCGGAAGGTCTCCACGATCGTGAACGCCACGCCGGTGCGCTCTGACGACGGCGAGTTGGACACCTTCGTGGTGACCCTGCAGGACATGACGCCGCTGAAGGAAGCCGAACGGCTGCGAGCGGAGTTTCTGGGTATGGTGAGTCATGAACTGCGGGCGCCGCTGAGCACCATCAAGGGCTCGGCGGAGACCCTGCTCCAGGAGTCCTCCGACCTGCACCCCGCCGAGACGAGGCAGTTCCACCGCATAATCCTGGACCAGGCCAACCACATGCGGGTCCTGATCCGCGACCTCCTTGATGTGGCCCTGATCGAGACGGGCACGCTGGCGGTCTCCGCCGAACCCACCAGGCTTGT
Organism: uncultured Acidimicrobiaceae bacterium; assembly: GCA_964458055.1. Classification (GTDB taxonomy): domain Bacteria; phylum Actinomycetota; class Acidimicrobiia; order Spongiisociales; family ZC4RG35; genus Bin76. The sequence continues at coordinate 4,933 of CAYWGY010000075.1, forward strand.
CGGGCTGGTCGACCAGGCCAGGAGCCGCTTCGGCGGCAGCAGCGTCCTCCAGATCGAGTTGCCCTCGGACCTTCCGGCGGTGATGGTCGATCGCCACCGCATCGTCCAGGTGCTGAGCAACCTCCTGTCCAATGCTGATCGCCACTCGCCCAATGGCTCGGTCATCACGGTCACCGCCGGCCCGGAGGGGGTGCACGTGGCGTTGTCGGTGACCGACAGCGGTGTGGGCAGTCCGGCCGATCTCATGCCGAACCTGTTCAAGAAATTCACGGGTCTGGGCGGACATCACGGATCGGGCCTGGGTCTGGCCATCTGCAAGGGGATCGTGGAGGCGCACGGAGGTCGCATCTGGGCAGAGAGCGAGGGGCCTGGCCGGGGAAGCCGGTTCACTTTCACCCTGCCGGTAGTCGAGGAGGCAGGGCTGTCCCCGTCCTTTTCCGGCGGAGGCAAGAAGGTCCTGGCCGTCGACGACGACCCCCACTCGCTCAGGTACGTTCGCGACGCCCTGACGGCGGCCGGGTACGTGCCCGTGCTCACCGGCGACCCCACGGAGATCCCGCGGCTGATGGAGCAGGAACAGCCCGATCTGGTGTTATTGGATCTGATGCTCCCGGGAACCGACGGTCTGGAGCTGATGGATGGCGTCTTTCGAGCAGCGGGAGTGCCGGTCATCTTCTTGTCGCTCTACGGCCAGGACGAAGTCATAGCCAGGGCACTGGCACTGGGAGCGGTGGACTACATCGTCAAGCCGTTCTCTCAGACGGAACTGGCGGCACGGATCGAGACCGCCCTGCTGCGAAAGAAACTGCCCAGGGATCACGCCTTCGGCGAGTTGACCATCAGCCCCGCCAGGCGGGAGGTGACCGTGGGGGGACAACCCGTTCATCTGACGGGCATCGAGTTCCGGATGTTGTCCGCGCTGTCTGCCGACGCCGGGAGGGTGCTGACGTATGAGCACCTGCTGCGGGAGGTGTGGGGTCCGGACAACAATGGCGATCTGCGTCCCATGCGCACAGTGGTGAGGACGCTGCGCCAGAAACTCGGCGACGACGCCGGCAATCCCAAGTACATCTTCACAGAGCCCCGGGTGGGCTACCTGATGGCACTGGGTGAGAGAGCCTGACGGTTGCCCGGTCAGGGTCTCCCGACCATCCCGCTGGTGAGGAAGGCGACCAGTCCCAGCACCATCCCGATCGCCGCCCTGCCTTGTTTCCCGTCACCGCGCATGGCTATCGATCCGGCCACCGCGGCGAAACCACCCGTGAGGAAACTCAGCAGGGTCGAGCCAACCGGGAAGACCGCCAGCGACGCCAAGCCGATCACCAGGGCGGGGG
>CAYWGY010000075.1:6276-7633 GCA_964458055.1 uncultured Acidimicrobiaceae bacterium
GTTCTCTAGTCTTCGGAGGGATGAGACTCAAGTCCCGCCGCTCAGAGTCAGGCTCCCAAGATCCCTGGAGGCGTTTCCGGGCCGGGTTGGGGCTCTTGACCCTGGTGCTCCTCGGCGGCACCGGCGGATACACGGCGCTCGGGCTGAAACCCCTCGACGCCTTTTACCAGACCGTGATCACCATCTCCACCGTCGGCTACCGGGAGGTGGGGGAGGTGGGCGGCCGCTACCAGATATTCACCGTCCTCCTGATCCTCTTCGGTACGGGGACCTCGCTCTATACCCTTAGTGTTCTGATCGAGACCATGTTCGAGGGTCGGCTCAACGGTGACTTCAGGAGACGCCGCATGCAACGAAAAGTCAACCGGTTAAGTGACCATGTGGTGCTGTGCGGGTACGGACAGGTGGGCCGCGCCATCGAATCAGAACTCATGAGCGCCGGAGAGGTGGTGGTTGTCGTCGATCGGCGTGAACCGGATCCCCTCCCCGCCTCCCACATGGTGCTCGGGGACGCAACTGAGGACGACACGTTCCTGCGGGCCGGCCTGGACCGCGCCAAGACTCTGATCGCCGCTCTCGACTCCGACATCGACAACCTCTTCATTGCGCTGACCGCCCGGTCCCTCAACCCCGACCTGTTCATAGTGGCCAGGGCCAACTCACCGGCCGCCATCCCCAAATTGGAGAAGGTGGGAGCCAACCGGGTGGTGAACCCCCACCAGATCGGCGGAGCCCGGATGGCCGCCCTGGTGGCGCACCCGGAGGTGGCGGAATTCCTCGACGTGGTCATGCAGGACGGCCAGTTCGAGGTCCGGTTGGCCGAGATCAGCATCACCGGCCGCTCGGCCTTCGCGCACCGCTCCCTCCAGGATTGCTCCATCCGCAGCATGACCGGCGCCAACGTGCTGGCCGTGCGCCGCCAGGGTTCGTACATAACCAACCTCTCCCGTCATTTCGTGCTCCTGCCCGACGATCTGCTCATCGCCCTGGGCACAGCTGAGCAGTTGGAGGCGCTGGCGAAGGAGGCGGGGAAACTATGATGGATGAACGTGAACTTTGACTGTGTGGTACCCGCTGACGCCCAACTGGGAGAGAGCCCGGTGTGGGATGAACGACGGCAGGTCCTGTGGTGGGTGGACATCAACGGCCGGGCCATCCACCGCTACGACCCCTCCACCGGCCGCGACCAGGCCAGCGCCGTGCCACGGAAGCCCGCGGCGGTGGCGGTGCGGGAGAGCGGCGGTCTGGTGGTGGCCACCGACGAGGGCTTTCACGCCTTCGACCGGGGTGAGATGACCCCCCTGGCGGCCGACCCGGAGCCGGATCTGCCCGCCAACCGTCTCAACGATTCCCGCTG
>CAYWGY010000075.1:7643-9985 GCA_964458055.1 uncultured Acidimicrobiaceae bacterium
CGCTGTGACCGCCAGGGACGCTTCTGGTCGGGCAGCATGCACGACCCCACCTCCGCCAAGGTGGCCGCCGGTAGGCTGCACCGATTGGACCCGGACCTGTCCGTCACCACCTTCCTCACCGGCCTGGGGGTCTCCAACGGACTTGCCTTCTCTCCGGACGGCGAGACCATGTACCACGCCGACACCTGGGCGGAGACCGTGTGGGCCTATGACTACCGCGAGGGCGTTCCCTCGAATCGGAGGGTGTTCGCCGAGTTCTTCGACCTTCCGGGGCGTCCCGACGGAGCCACCGTGGACGAATCGGGCTGTTACTGGGTGGCTCTCGTGCGGGGAGGACAACTGGCCCGCCTCAGTCCCACCGGAGAGTTGGACCGCCTGGTCCCCTTCCCGGTCAGCGTCCCGACCATGCCGGCCTTCGGAGGTCCGGACCTCGACACCATGTACGTCACCTGCCTGGGTGCGGGAGCGGTGGCTCCCGAGGAGAGACAGCCCGGCATCGACGGGGGTCTTTTCGCCTTCGACCCGGGTGTCCGGGGGCTCTCTGAGCCGACCTTTTCCGGATGATCCGCAACCTCACCAAGGCCAGGCTCGCGGCCGGCGAGACGGTGGTCGGGTGTTTTCTCCGCCATGACGCTCCCGACCTGGCCGAGTACCTGGCGCTCCTGGGCTGGGACTTCATAATCTTCGACGGAGAGCACGGAGGGGTGACATCCGGGAAGATCTCCAACCTCTCGCGCGCCGTGGAACTTCACGGGGTGACTCCCCTGGCGCGGGTTCCCGCCAACCTTCCCCACCACATCCTCCGATTCCTCGACGCCGGGGTGCACGGGGTGCACGTTCCCTGGGTGAACACCGCTTCGGGGGTGAACCAGGCCGTGGAGTCGGTGAAGTACCACCCCCGGGGAGTGCGTGGTCTGGCCGGCAACCGCAGCGGCGGATACGCCGTCTCGGTCCCCATGGACGAGTTCATTGCCCGGGCCAACCGGGAGACCCTCACGGTGATCCACATCGAGACCCTGGCGGCCGTGGAGGCCGTGGATGAGTACGTCGCGATCGACGGCGTCGACGTGCTGTTCATCGGGCCGACCGACCTCTCCCAATCGATGGGGCTGGTGGGCCAGGGCCGTCATCCCAGGTTGTTGGAGGCCATGGACCGGGTGGCCGAGGCGGTGGCCGGCTCCGACAAGACCCTGGGAGTGTACGTCGGCAACCTGGATGCCGCCGAGGAGTGGATCGGGAAGGGCGCCCGCTACCTCGCCACCGGGGTGGAGGGGTTCCTGAAGGCCGGGATGACCCGGTTCACGAGCGCCGTCCGCCGGATGTGAGGGTCAGGAGTTTCTCTGCCCGGGGATCGAGGTCGGTGTCCTTCCTCCAGACGCCCTCGATCCTTCTGAGCGCCACCAGCGGTCCCTCTTCCAGGGTCCCCTCGCCGGCGTGGGCGACCTCCCGGGGCAGCACCGTCCGCGCATAGCCCAGCACCGCCATCTGCCGCAGCACCGTGGGGTTGGTGGACTCCAGCGCCACCTGTGGCTGTATCCCCAACTGGGCGAGTCCCTGGTCGGCCAACAGCCTGGTGCGCGAGCCCGGAGGAAAGAGCGCCCAGCCATCCGGCTCGGATCCCCCGGGCGCATAGATGTGCATCTGTTCGCTGGTGATCGGGATGGACCGGTAGCGGTTGCCGGCCGGTCCCACGACGAAGGCCAGGTCGATGCGGTAGCTGTCGAGCATTGACAGGAGCTCGGCGGACTCGGCGATCACCAGTTGCAGGTCGAGCGCCGAGTGCTCTTCGCGGAGCCGGGACAGCCCGGCCGGGAGCGTGAACAGCCCGACGGTGTCGATCATGCCCACCCGGAGCGTGCCGACCTCTCCCTTCTCATAGCTCTCCAGCCATTGCATGAGATCGATGGTCCGGCCCAGGACCTGATCGGCGTAGCGGGCCGCCCTCTGCCCGGCCTCGGTCAGCACGCGGCGGCGGCCCTGTTTGCGGAAGAGCGGCGCGCCCAGGCGTTTGGAGAGCTCCGCCAGCGAATGGGAGAGAGCGGGTTGGCTGATGCCCATGTTCCAGGCGGCCTCGGTGAAGGATCCATGCTCCTCCACCTCCAGCAAACAGCGCAGGCTCCTGAAGTTGAGAGAGGGGATATCCATAGAAGTTTCTTATATATAAGCATAGAAACATCTATTTGACTAATCGAAACGGGGGCGGCAAAATGAGGGTCTAGCCGTCGCTCAGAGGAAGTGGTAGTGAAAGAAATAAGAGTTGCGATCGTGGGAGTGGGCAACTGTGCCTCCTCCCTGGTTCAGGGAGTCGAGTTCTACCGCGACGCTCCCGCCGACCAGATGAT
>CAYWGY010000075.1:10077-11099 GCA_964458055.1 uncultured Acidimicrobiaceae bacterium
GTGCAGCGGGGCCGCACCCTGGACGGCATCGGGTCCTACCTGGACGACGTGATCGAGGAGTCGGCGGTGGCGGAGGTGGACGTGGCGGCCGAGTTGCGCCGGGCGGGAGTGGACGTGGTGGTCTCCTACCTGCCGGTGGGTTCGCAACTGGCCACCGAATACTACGCGGAACAGGCCCTGGAGGCGGGCTGTGCCTTCGTCAATTGCATCCCCGTGTTCATCGCCCGGACCGAGGAGTGGGCGCAGCGGTTCCGGGAGGCGGGGGTCCCGATCGTCGGCGACGACATCAAGTCGCAGGTGGGCGCCACCATCCTTCACCGCACCCTGGTCAATCTGTTCCAGGACCGGGGAGTGAAGGTGGACCGCACCTACCAACTCAACTTCGGCGGCAACACCGATTTTCTGAACATGCTGGAGCGAAGCCGGCTGGTCTCGAAGAAGGAGTCGAAGACCAAGGCGGTCACCAGCCAGATGGAGACCCGGGTCCAGGTGGAGGACGTGCACATCGGTCCCTCGGACCATGTGCCCTGGCTGTCCGACCGCAAATGGGCCTACATTCGCATGGAGGGGACGGGATTCGGCGACACTCCCCTCAGCGCCGAGGTCAAGCTGGAGGTCTGGGACAGCCCCAACTCGGCAGGGGTGGTGATCGACGCCATCCGTTGCGCCAAGCTGGGCCTCGACCGGGGCCTGTCGGGTCCCCTCTATGAAGCCAGCGCCTACTTCATGAAGTCGCCTCCCCGCCAGATGCGGGACGAGACGGCCCGCGAGGCCGTGGAAGCTTTCATTGCGGGAGGTGCGACAGACTAGATCTTCCCCCAGAAAGACCGGCGGAAGGCGGGTTCGAGGATTACATATCCCGGCTACGCGAACCCTCGTCTCCATTCGCAGTAGTCCGTTCTCGGACCCGCCTCGCCGCCAAGTGGGAAGAAAGTCGGCGCGAAAAGGTAGAAAAGTGTCCCAGCAGCGCCACATACTGGTAACAGCTGAAGACACCGGTCCAGAGCCAGCTCGACAACTCA
>CAYWGY010000076.1:0-6178 GCA_964458055.1 uncultured Acidimicrobiaceae bacterium
CGACGGGGGAGCGGATGGATATGTGGCGGTGGACATGGCATGCGCGCTGCCAATAGTGGCCAACGGCCACACCCTGGGCAACCTGGGCCACCTGGTGCAGGTGCCTCGAGCCGAAGCGGGGGAGGCGGCCGCGCTGGCCCCGGAGTACTGGACGATCTTCTCCCGCAATAAGGCGAGGGAGGCGTCCCGGGCGGCGTCCGCCCTGAACCGCACCCAGTCGGTGCTTCTGCGGATCTGGGATCACGGCGATGTCTTCTATCCGGGGCACGAGGGAGGGTTCCACGTCGACGGCCTCGGAGCGGAGATCGACTTCATCAACAATCTCGCGGGACTCGAGTTTGCCGGACTCACCACCTTCCCAGCGTTGCTCTTTGACGCCGCGGTCGGGCGGGTGGATACCACCCCCAACGTGGAAACTCTCGGCAAGGGGGTGGAGATCTCCCTCAAGCACCTGGGAAGCGACTTTCCCATCGAGGTGAACGCTCCGGGCACCACTTCCACCGCGGTGCTGGACACCCTGGCGGACATCGGAGCCACCCAGGTGGAACCGGGGCATGGGCTGACCGGGACCACTCCCCTCCATGCAGTGACGGACCTTCCCGAAGAACCGGCTGTTCTCTACCTCACCGAGGTTGCCCACATACATCAGGGCGTGCCGCTCTGCTTCGGTGGCGGGTTTTACGTGGACCCGGTGTTCGATCCCTACCAGACCAGGGTGGTGGTGGCGGGCGGTCCCGAGGATGTGTCACTGGCGCCGGTGCCCGTGGACATGCCCGATCCGGCGGGGATTGATTACTACGCCCGACTCCACCCTCCGGGGGGTCGGATTCTGAGTGAGGGGGACACGGTCGTGGCAGGCTTTCGCATCCAGGCGTTCGTCACGCGGGCTCTCATGGTGGCCGTGGCGGGCGCCGGCGGTGGGAATCCGGAGGTGGCCGGAATCTGGAGTGTCGACGGAGCTCCTGTGACCTGGGGTGGCAAGTGACGGCCCCCACCCTGGCGGTTCGCAACCTGTCCAAGGCGTTCCGCGCCGTGCAGGCACTGGACGATGTCTCCATCCACATCAACCGGGGCCGGGTGACAGCGCTCCTGGGAGACAACGGGGCCGGCAAATCCACCCTGGTCAAATGCATAGCCGGTGTGTACCAACCGGACTCAGGGAGCATCAGCGTCGACGGGGCGGTGCATCGTATCTCGTCGCCCGATGTCGCCCGCACCCTGGGAGTGGAGACCGTACACCAGAACCTCTCGCTGATCGACAGCCTGAACGTGGTGGAGAACCTGTTCCTGAACCGGGAGTACACCCGGGGAGGCCCTCTCGGGGCCCGGGTAGGGTTTCTCAACAAGAGGCGTATGCACGCCGAGTGCCGGGACACCCTGGCGCGGCTCCAGATCTCCATACCGTCCCTTCGCAAGCCGGTGGGGCTGCTCTCGGGAGGTCAGCGCCAGGCTATCGCCATCGGCAGAGCCGTGGCATGGGGACAAAAGATCGTCCTGCTCGACGAGCCGGCAGCGGCTCTCGGCGTCGAGCAGGCCCGGCGGGTCATGGACCTGATTCTCGCCCTCAGGGATCAGAATGTGGCCGTGCTTCTGATCACCCACAACATGGATCGGGTCGAGGCTGTGTGTGACAACGCCGTGGTCCTGCGCCAGGGCCGGAAGACCGCCGAGGTGGAAGTGGATGAGGTGACCAAGGATGATCTCGTTGCCTTCATAACAGGCGCCAAGACCACCGCCGACCGCGCCTGATCCGCGCCGAGGCGCCGGGTCCACCCACCTGATGAAGAAGTCAGCAAACCATGAGGGACGCCTGGTAGTGGTTGTCCTGAGGGACCCCCGGGAGTTGGCCAGCCGGGCCGCCGATGTTGTGGGGGCATACCTGCGCTCCACACCTGAGCCGAAGCTGGGTCTGGCAACGGGAGGATCCGTTCAGTCGCTATACGACGAGTTGGTACGCCGGCACCGGATTGAAGGCTTGAGTTTCGCCGGGACGCGGGGCTTTCTCCTGGACGAGTACATCGGCCTTGGACGCGACCACCCCCAGCGTTATCGCAACGTCATCGAGGCCGCGCTTGTGGCCCGTGTGGACATCGACCGTCGTAACGTTCACGGGCCGGACGGCGACGCCTCCAGTCTCGACCTGGAGTGCGCCCGGTACGACCGGATGGTGAGCCAGGCAAGGGTGGGTCTGCAGATTCTGGGGGTGGGCCGGAACGGCCACCTGGCGTTCAACGAGCCTGGTTCTCCCCTCGACTCTCGCACCAGGGTGGTGAAGCTGGCGCCGTCAACACGGGCCGACAACGCCCGGTTCTTTCGTTGCAAGGATCGAGTTCCACCACAGGCCATCACCCAGGGATTGGGCACGATAATGCAGGCGGCCCACCTGCTGGTCTTGGCTGTCGGACCCTCGAAAGCGGATGCGGTTCGGAAGGCGCTGGAAGGTCCCATCACGGCCGCGGTGCCCGCTTCGGTGCTTCAACGCCACTCGCGGGTGACGGCTCTCCTGGATCCGGCGTCTGCCCGATTGACCCGCTTCCGGGTGAGGCCAGGCTAGCCCGCCTCGGTGGTAGTGGTAGTGGTAGTGGTAGTGGCCGTCTCCTCCCCGGAGTCGGTGTCATCTGAAGGAACCGGAGCGGGGACCGTCAGGGTGCGAGCCACGATGAGGGCCGTTATTTCCTCGTCGCCGATGTACTCGGCAATAATGCGATCGATCCCTTCGACGAAGACCCCGTAAGCGGCATTCAGGCCTACCTGGGCGGAACGGCGCTGCTCGCCCGAGTCGGAGGACTGCAGTCCTGCCAGCATCTCCGCACCGGCCAACACGACCTGGCCGGCGGCTACCCGGACCGTCCGGTGCTCTTCGGGGAATCCTTCCGTGGGTGGTGGTTCGATCAGTTCGAAGTCGGAGCCGGCTGCCTGGATCCTTGCCACTGCATCTTCCATGGCGGTCTCGGTCTCGGAATAGGTGACATCCGTTTCCGATCGATTGTCCCAGTCATTGCTGATGCTGACTATTTCCTCCACCAGCCGGCCGATGGCCATCTCGGCGGTTAGGACTCGCTTGAGGTAGCTCGTGGTTACCTCGGTGGGAAAGGTGGTGGCCGTGGTGGTTGCGGCCGTGGTGGTTGTCACCGACGCCTCAGTGGTTGTTGTCGCCGGAACCGTGGCGGTTGTTGTGGGCGGCGCGGTGGTGGGCGCCAGGGTTGTTGTGGTCTGAATGGTGGACTGCGTGGTGGTGGAGGTAACCGAAGGAGACTCTATCGGGTCCAGGCAGGACGATCCCCCCAGAAAGACCAACACCAGGATCATGGGGACTACTCCTGCCTTGCGCAACCTGCTCATTACTGCAATGTCCCAGGGAGACTGTCGCGGAAGCCGAAGGTAAGGGAACACCGTGACTTATGATGGCGAGCAAGGCGCATTCAAGCCAATATACCCGAGCGCGGGGCCAGTTTGGAGTATTGGAATCCTAAGCTGTGTCCCGCCTGGGAGAGCCTTCCTGCCGGTGATCCCCTGGAGCGGGATTCGGTGGCGAAGGCCTCTCGGTTTCCGCCTTCCCCAGGACCGATCTCTGGTTCGGTGGCCGTGTTGACTCTCGGAACGATGAGGATGATCGGCCAAGAAATGTCCTTGTCCCGGATTGCCGGTTAGGAGACGGATGCTGTGCGCCGGCCGGTCGGACAGTGAAACCGGGTCATCGGATCCGGCTTGCAGGGGCGACATAGGGTGTTCGTCGGCTTTTTCAGTTTCCTCCCTCCGGCTCTGCTTCCCGAGGGGGCAGAGATTCGCAGGCGATCCTGTTTTCATTGGTGTCGATCCTGGCGACGTCGCCGTAGTGGGGGTAGTAGGTTTCGAACCACTCCTGGGCCTCCTCCTGGTCGGCGAAGTCGGCGCAATTCTTCGTGTTGCCCGGGTTGGGAGGAGGCGCCGATGTCGTTGCAGTGGTGGCGACCGTGGTCTCCGGTGCGGTGGTCTCGGGAAGGGGTGACTGTGCCCGGCGCCTCTCCAGTGCTGCCAGGCCCTCTCCTCCCACCAGGGCGGCTATCCGTCCGACCGTCTCGCTGAACACGCCGGAGGCGGTGAGGAGTCCCACCAGTGCCGCCTCGCGAGCCTGCCCGGTGTCGGCCGACTGCAGTCCCACCAACATCTCGGCAACCGAATCTGCTATCACCTCGACAGAGGCAATAGCCGTCCGGTGTTCTTCGGGAAAGCGCCCTTCCTGAGGCGGGACCGTGAACTCGAGGGCCTCCTGAAGGAGCCTGGCAGCCGTCTCGGCATCATCGAGAGCCTCTTCGGTGGCTGAGTAGCGGACTCCGGTTTCGGATCGGTTGTCCCACGCCTCGTTGGTGCCCTGTATCTGTGTGACCAGTGCCTGTATCTCCACCTCCACTCCCAGAATCCCGTCCAGGTACTCAATCAGACCGTCCGACTGTGTTGTGGTGGTGGAGGAGGAGGGCGGCGGGATCGTGGTGGTGGCTGCGGTGGTCGTTGAGGTTGACGGGGCGGTGGTCGCGACGGCAGCGGTGGAGGGAGGGGCCGCAGTGATGATGACGGTCGGGCTGGGGACCGGGTCTTCTTCGGGTGGCTCGAAGAGCACGCAGGATGACGCCAGTTGCACCGCTGCCAAGGCCAGTGCCAAGGTGGCGTTACGGCATGATCTCTCTGGCCTCGTCTTTGAATGACTTGACTTCTCAGGACTGGCGGAAGGTTCCATGACGCTACGCGGACGATACTGAGGGGATGGCCGTGCGGGGTGGATTGAGCGCGGCCGCCCACGCGGGATGGCCCGGCGGCGCAGGCCGGGCTTGCTCACTGGTCAGCGGGGACAACCCGCGGGCTGCGTCCGGTTCATGAGGGCGGAGTTCCCAAATACCTATCGTTGAATCGGGGTGAGTTCTCCTGGCGGGGGTCGCTGTAGTAGAGAACGTGGTTCGGTGGCCACAGGTCGCGGTCGTAGAAGTCGGAATCGGGAAAGTGGGGAGTGGGATCACCTGGACATGAGAAGCGGGGCTGGTCGACCACGTTGAGTGTGCCGTGGAACTGGCAGAACGATCGGTAGGACATCCGCCAGGTGCCGTCGGCGGTTCTCACCATGAGGGTGCTCTGCCACGGCCAGGAGAACCCCAACGTGAAGTCGCCAGACACGAATCTGTCGTCCACCGCAACCCCCTGGTCTCTCAGGCCCCTGAAGTAGGTGATGGCGTCATCCCTTTCGGCAGTGGTCAAAGGTCGGTCGGCGTGGGTGTTCTGGTATTCGAGGTGGATCATGGAGGCGCCGGCCCAGTTGCCCGCCCATCGGACGTTCCTCACCGCGGTGGTGACGCCCTTCCTTCCCTCCTGGCCGTAGAGGGCGGCCAGGTAGGCGTTGTCCTGGTTGTCAAGGCGGTTTAAGAGATCGGTCAGAACATGCCCGTCGCGGACCGCCCGCCGGCGCAGTTCCGAAGATTCCGACCACAGATAGTCCATCGCTGTATCTATGGCCGCGAGGGTGCAGGAGTCCGTAACCGGAGAACCCCTGGTCCAGATGTCCTCCACTGGTGGGCAACTCTGTCCCAGTACACCGGCGGTGTCGGGCCACCGGGGTGCTGAGAAGGGCGTTGTCGGCCGGATTGGCGGTCCTGTCGGGATGTCCACGCTCGGATCGACGTTCCAGATGGCGCCGTTCTGTCGTGCCACGACCTGGCGCGTCTCCCCCGTGGGGTAGACAGCGGAGACGGCCACTTCGCTTGGATGCTCGACCCAGCGAATGTCGTAGCGATAGGGGTAATAGATGATGGGACTCTGTTCGAGTATGGCCCTGGCGCTGGCCAGGGCATCCCCGAATGCGGACAACTCCTGGCGGTGTTCCTGGGTCAAGGTCCCACCGGCGAGAGGAGCCTGGAAGAAGTGGAACCGGTAGAAGGCACGGGTACCGTAATCCCTCCCCTCTTCCACCAAGTCCCAGTTGTCGGCGCCAACCGACCCCGGTGTGACGAGTGCCAGGGCCTCTTCGGCCAAGCCGGGACGCCACCACTGGGCTTGTGCTCCCACCGATGGTGTCGTCTCGGCTTCGGTTGTGGTGGTGGTGCTTTCGGCTTCGGTTGTGGTGGTGGTGCTTTCGGCTTCGGTTGTGGTGGTGGTGTCTTCGGCTTCGGTTGTGGTGGTGGTGTCTTCGGCTTCGGTTGTGGTGGTGGTGTCT
>CAYWGY010000076.1:6278-11030 GCA_964458055.1 uncultured Acidimicrobiaceae bacterium
TCGGCTTCGGTTGTGGTGGTGGGTCCATCAACGTTTCCCCCCAGAGCCGCGGTCCCCTCGTCACCGATGGCCTCCGCCACCCGCTCAAGCGCTCTGCTGTAGATCCCCAGGACAGCAGAGAATCTGAGGAGGGCCGCCTGCCGACGTTCACCGGTGTCCGACGACCTCAAACCTGCGATCATCTCCAAGACGGTGTCTGCGATGGCCCGCACCGCCGCCGCCGCCGTTTCATGGTGGTCCGGAATCCCGCCCCCGGGCGGTGGGTCTATCAGGTCGAAGACAGCAATCAACTCCTGCGCCCGTTCGGCGGCATCGCTCAGTGCCTCCTCGGTGGCCGCCAGAGTTACTCCCCCGGTCCGGTTGTCCCAGCGGTCGTTGATGTCCCGGGCTTCTGCGAACAGGTCGGCTATGTCTTGTTCGGTGGCCAGCAACTGGCGGAGGTAATTGAGGGCATCCCCGGCGGGAACCGTGGTTGCAGTGGTGGGGGCCTCAGAGGACGTTGTCACGGTTTCTCCGGCCGTGGTGGGAACGGTCTCCTCGGTTACCGCCGCGGTGGTGGGCGAGCCGGCTGCGGCATCCTCGGCGCTTTGGGAACCTTCCGTGGTGGTGGACCCGTCAGCGTCGGTGCCGCACGCTGCCGCCACGATTGTTGTCAACAAGATCGCAATGAAGACAGTTCCCTGTCCACGCCGAGCAGAAGCGGTAAACACGCCTTACTTCCTAGAGCCTCCTGCTTCTAAAAATACTCGGTTGTAAGCCGCCAGGGCGGCATTGCGGGTGTCGATGGCCTGTCAGGTTCCCCGCGCTTGCTTGCGTTTCCAGACCCTGGCGAGATAGGGGAGGGCCGGGGGAGTCTTGCATGACGTTTGACCGTGGTCTACCTCCACTTTGCCGATGCGGACGGCCGTCTGTTCGGCAGCTCGGCGCATCTGGGGGTCACGGCAGCCGATCGCAATCAATGCGCCGTTCATGGAGTGCCGAACCCGGTTGGCGGCCGCGGCGATGTTCTCTTCTATTTGGGAGAGGCGTTTCAGAAAGTAGCTGTCGGGCAGGGAGGCCCCGTTGTCCATGGCTTGGGCGCCCACCAGGGACCAGCCAACGGTGCCGGCCCACTCATCTCCGGGGACCAGGGTCCAATCACCGGCCAGTTCGTCGCGAAAAGCGCTCCGGCCGGCAAGCGAGGCGAGAGCGTCGGCGAGGACATAGTTGTCCACATCAGCCAGCCTCCGGCGGAGGTCATGGACCTCGATCCGGTCGGGGTCGTCCACCATGGTCGCCAGCACGCGGGCATCATGATTGCCTGATGCCCACAATTCCCCGGCTAGATTGGAGTCGGGCGCCAGCCGCTTGGCGAGCTTTCGCAAGTTGGCATAGCTCACTCCGAACAGGGGACCCTTGACTCCGTGGCGAGGGTAGACCTTCCGATTCTGGGCCGTTCCCAGCGCCTCCAGCGCTGTGATGGTCTTCTCGAAGGGGGTGGTATTCGGGGTAACTCCGGACACCGGGTCCTACCTCGCTTTCTTTGTGGGAGGATGGTAGAGCCTCTTGGATGTTAACCCCTCAGCATGCCCTGGTGGCCGTCTCCCGGCATCCCGGGAGCGATTGCGGCGCAGCAAACGCCATTAGGGGCCCCCCTCGGGAACAGGCGCCGGAACTGTCCTGTACGCTAAGGAATGTCCAGGTAGACGCCTACTCCAATAAGGGTGGCGGCAGAAAGGAGACAACTGATGAGCAACATGGCGAAAGCGGCGGATGCCGTTCTCGAAGTGGTGGTGTCGGGAAGTCCCCGGGTGCCCGGGGTGGTGGCGGTGGCTACCGGCCGCGAGGGCAACATCTACGAAGGATCGGCCGGCGTCCGCTCGCTGAGCAACGGCGCGGCAATGACCACCGACACCATATGTGCCATCTTCTCGACGACGAAGGCCATCGGCGGTACCGCCTGCCTGCAGTTGGTCGAGGACGGCAGGCTTGACTTGGACGCACCGGCCAAGAATTACGCTCCCGACATCGGAGAACTCCAGGTGCTGGACGGGTTTGACGACAACGGAGACCCCATGCTCCGTCCGCCGAAACGTGATATAACAACCAGGATGCTGCTCCTGCACACCGCTGGCCTGTCCTACTTCTTCTTCAATGAGACATACAACCGGTTGGCCCAGGATCATGGTCAAGTCAGCCCGGTAACCGGCTCGAAGGAATCCCTCATGACCCCCCTGCTCTACGATCCGGGAGACGATTGGGAGTACGGTACCAACATTGACTGGGCCGGCTTGGTGGTGGAAGGGATCACCGGCAAGCGACTGGGCGAAGTGATGCAAGAGCGGATTTTCGAACCCCTCGGGATGGGCTCTACGTCATTTGATTTGAACGATGACATGCGGAGTCGGATGGCGTTGATACATCACCGAGGCGAAGACGGAGAGTTAACCCCTCTCGACTTCGAGTTACCGCCGGACCCCGAGGTGCACATGGCCGGTCACGGCTTGTACTCGACCGTTGAGGACTACATGAAGTTCATCCGTATGTGGTTGAATGATGGCATGGGCCCCGGCGGGCCGGTTCTCGCCAAGGAGACCGTGGAGATGGCCGTCCAGAACGGTTTGGGCGAGATGAAGATCAAGGGTCTTCCCGCAGTGGACCCGTCTCTCACCAACTACGCGGAGTTCTTCCCCGGAATGCCCAAGTCCTGGGCGCTGACCTTCATGATCAATGACGAGGACGCCCCCACGGGTCGTCCGGCGGGTGCGCTGGCCTGGGCCGGGTTGGCCAACCTGTACTACTGGATCGACCGCCAGAACGGGGTCGGGGGTTTCTGGGCCACCCAGATCTTCCCATTTGCCGATGCAACATCCGTGGGTGGGTTCATGGACTTCGAGACGGCGATCTACGACAACCTGTAGTCGGCCGAGCAATCAACCAAGCAGATGGGGGTTCCCACATCCGGGGAACCCCCATCTTTGTTTTGTTCGGGGACCGGGACGGTGGCGCCGCCGCCCGGCCTTGACTAGCGGTAGCCGCCTCCCCGTCTCAGGCTGTCCAGGGTGACGGCGATGATCAGGATGGCGCCGCGGACCACCGACTGCCAGTAGATCTGCACATTCAGGTGAATCAGACCGTTCTGTACGACTCCGATAATTAGAAGTCCCAGCAGGGTCCCGAGGAGCCCTCCCCTTCCCCCGCTCAGAGCGATGCCACCCAGTAGCACCGCGGCGATGATGTCCAACTCCGCCCCGTTCAATGCGCTTGGCAGTGCCGTTCCGCTCTGGGAAGTGAGCATGAGACCCGCCAGTCCTGCGAGGCATGCCTGGGCCACGTATGTCCATCCCCTCAGGCGGTCCACCCTGATGCCGACGTTGCGGCAGGCCTCGCTGTTGCCCCCGATGGCGTACAGGTGATTGCCCGCCACGGCGAATCGCATGAAGCACATTCCCAGCACCACCACCGCGAGGAATAGCCACACGGTGATCGGCGCGCCCAGCCATGAACCCCTGCCCAGTTCACTCCATGCGTTCACTCCGACCACGATGTTGTCGCCACCGGTCGACACGAAGGCGAGGCCCCGGTAGAAGAGCAGGGTTCCCAGCGTGGCGATGATCGGGTTGATCCGGAATTTGACGATCAGAAGAGCGTTGAAAGCCCCCAGCACCCCTGCGGCTGCTATGCCCGCCAGGCCAACCACCACGCTGTTGACGTCCTGGGTGATCAGGCTGGCGGTGACCATGCCTGCCACTGCCGCGACCGCCGCCATCGAGAGATCCAGTCCCCCGGCGATCATCACCACGGTGAGGCCGATGGCGATCAACCCTCTGATGGAGATAGCCTGGCCGATGTTGATGAAGTTGCGGGTGGAGAAGAAGAACTCTGTCTGCCAGCTGAACAGGGCAATCATCAGCAACAGGGTGATGAAGAGACCGATCAGGGTCCAATTGTCCTGCCTCTTGAAAGCCGAGATCATTGGTCGGCTCCATTACGGGTGTGTGGTGGTATGACCCCGGTTATCCAGCCGATTACCTCGTTGGTGGTGGTGGAAGCGGACGGCGCGTAGGCCCAGAGCCGTCCCTGTCTCAACACCGCGATCCGATCGGTTATCTCCAGGATGTCGCTGAGGTCGTGAGTGATCACCACCACGGCCTTGCCCTGTTCACGCATTCCGCTGATGAGGTGATGCACCTGCTGGGTCTGCTCCACCCCCAGGGCGGCGGTGGGTTCGTCGAGCAGGAGGAGGTTCCCACCCATGGCGATGGCCCGCGAGAGGGCAACGGCCTGGCGCTGCCCGCCCGACAGCAACTCGACATCCACTTTCTGGGAAGGCAGACGGATGTTGAGGTCCTCCAGCATGACGGTGGCGTCTCGTTCCATCTTGCGGCGGTCCATGAAGAACCCGAAGCGACGAGGCTCTCGGCCCAGGTAGATGTTGTGAGCCACAGACCTGGTCTCCACCAGGGCCAGATCCTGATAGACCGTGGCGATTCCCAGGGCCTGGGCGTCCGCAGGGTGGTTGATCGTCACAGGGTTGCCGTTGTACTCGAAGAGACCCTCGTCGGCGTGATAGTTTCCCGACAAGATCTTTATCAGTGTGGACTTGCCCGCTCCGTTGTCTCCCAGCAACCCGACTACCTCTCCGGCATGCAGGTCGAGGCTCACGTCCAGGAGTGCCTGAACCTGTCCGAATGCCTTGGAGACATTCGACAATCGCATTAGAGGTGGTCGGTTTTGAGTTTCCATATCTGCTGTTGACAAGTTCTTGAGAGG
>CAYWGY010000077.1:0-3797 GCA_964458055.1 uncultured Acidimicrobiaceae bacterium
GGGTTGAAGGCCTGATCGACAAGGTCGAAGGCTATCTGGAGGGAGGATTCGGTTCGGAGGGAGGATTGGGTGACTGGTTCTCCAGCCGGGCCGAGGGTCGGGGAGACAAGGGCGAATCATGGCGGAATAACCGTGACGGATATGACGCGTCCGGTGACGATAATTCAGCGAAGGGCGCCGACCCATCCGAAGACGGTCAGGACGGGGCCCGAGGTCCTTCCGGAGGGCCTGGCTTCCCGTTCGGGGAATTCCTTCCGGGCTTGGCGTTCCTCGATGAGTGCGAACTCGACTTCGAAGATCTCTTCAGCATGATGGAGGACTTTGAAGGGTCGGACGTAGGGGAACTGGGGGAAGGCGAGGAGGGGTTCGAGGAGCTATTCAAAGAAGTGGAAGAACTTTTGACGCAAGCCTGCGAGACACCCCCCGACAACTGATCTCTCTTCGCAGTTGGGGCCCACCTGGCGAGGGCAGGTGTATGACTCCTGAGTCTGGTCCAAATAGCGTGTCGGCGTTCTTTCTTCCCGAATCCATCTCCGGGCGGGAACTGAGTTGATGCCTGGGTGTCGACAAACGGGTGGCCCGCGCGCAGAATCGTGGGTCTGACCGTCGAACTCCCTTCCCAGCCAAGAGATCTAGCGCCGGCCCGTTGGATTCTCGATGAGAGTTAGCTGATCCCCAGGGAAGGTTGGTCTGGTGTCGGTTGCGAAGGTATGCGATCAGCTCTCCGGACTCCTGGGAGACGGTCCTGCGTCCCAACGGGTCCACGACACAGCGGTAATTCCCGAGAATGTCATGTCCGCCAGCATGCCGGGCGGGAGTTGGCCCCAGAAAATAAAGGCTTAGGATTGCTGGGGGTTTGGATCCGTTAGGTTAAACCGCAAGGAAAAAGACCTTGGACCAAGGAGGTAACTTTGAAGCCCAACCGATTCAATCCTGGAATTACTCGTCGCCAGTTCCTGGGAGGCAGTTCCGCGGCATTGGCTCTTGCGGCAATGGGGGGATTCTCCAGCCTGCTGGCTTCCTGTGGTGGAGGGGATCCCACCGATGAGGGCGCAGAGCCGGGTGAGGACTTCACCGGAGAGTTGGGGGTATTGATCGGGACCCACATGGATCCGATCAAGCAACTCCTTGAACAGCACCAGGCCAATGTGGGATTCGCTCCCAACGTCGAAGAGGTCACCAGCCCCGACCTGCGCACCAAGCTGACCACCTCTTTCCTGGCGCAGAGTTCGCCATGGGATGCGGTCTTCGTCACCGCCACGTTGGGGGCCGAGCTCACCAGCGGCGAATGGCTCACCAACGCCGGTCCCTTCATGGACGAGCGGGTTCGCAGTGAACCCGACCTGTTGACCCGGGGCATGGCTGCAGTGGAGTTTGGCGGGGATACCTGGGCCGTGCCGTGGACCATGGGCAGCCAGTTGCTGCACTGGAACAAGAAGCTCATGGAGCAGGCCGGGCTCGATCCCGACCTTCCCCTCGACTGGCACTCCACTCCCAACTCCTACGACACTTTCGTTGAGTACGCCATAGCGATGACCGGAGAGCGGGACGGTGTCCAGTACTACGGACTCACCGACGCCTGGGCGGACCAGCACGTTCTGTTCACCTGGGGCGGCATGCTCCATATGCATGGCGGGACGTTCCTCGACGAGGAGCAACAGCCGACCTTCAACAGCGAGGCAGGGGTCGAAGCTCTGCAGAAGCTGCATGATCTGCTTCATGTACACAAGTGCATAGATCCCGCCGTTCCCACCTACACCTGGGTGTTCGACGCCACACCCGGTTTCTTCGACGGAACGAGAGGCATGTTCATCTCCTGGCCGTTCGTGGCAGGAGTGGCTGCCCTTCCGGACGCAGCGCCCGGAATCGCCGGCCACAGCGCCTTCGCTCCCAACCCGGCGGTGGTCACCAGCGGTTCGGTGGACGGATCGGAGTTCTTCGGAGTCCCCGTGTATGCCGAGAACAAGGACGAAGCGTGGCGCCTGCTGGATCTGATCTCTTCACGCGAAGGTCAGAGAGTGGTGGCGTTGGGCGGATGGGGATCCATCTACAGCGGGGTCCTGAACGAGCCCGACATCGTGGAAGCGTTCCCGTTCTATCCGGCATTGGCAAAGGCCTACGAGTATCCCGTGGAAGGAGGGTGGTCCGAGGACCGTCCCCGCTGGACGCAGTTCCTCTCCGACGAGATCCATGAGGTCCTGGCCCAGCGCAAGTCGCCCAAGCAGGCCCTGGACGACGCAGCGGCTGCCACGCTGGAAGCTCGCAGGCAGGACGAAGCGTAAGACTGCGCCCGAGTCCATGACCCCTCAGGCGCGGGTGGTCGAGAAACGGGCCAGCCAGTCTCGCCGCCGCGGTCGCTTGATCGCGGCGGCGATGGCTGCTCCGGCCGTGTTGGTGGTTGCCGGGGTTTACGCCTACCCGGCGATCTCCACCCTTCTTTACAGCGTTTCCAAGATAGACCTATCCCCCCGATTCCGGATAGAGGGTTTCGTCTGGTTGCGGAACTTCATCAACCAGTTGACCGAGCCCAACTTCTGGCAGGCGACCTGGATAACCATCTACTTCGGGGTGATGCTCTGCCTGGTGACAGTGGTGCTGTCCTTTTTGATAGCCCTGCTTCTGAACAGGACATTCCTCGGCCGGGGTCTGCTGAGAGTGACCGTTCTGCTTCCCTGGGCGGTGCCGCCCGTTGCGTCCGGGGTGCTGTGGGTTCAGATGTTCCATGCCGAATTCGGGTTTCTCAACGGACTGATAAGAGCATTCGGAGGAGAGGGAGGAGTAATCTGGCTGGGCGGTTCGACGATCGCCCTTCACTCGGTGCTGATCACCGAGGTGTGGCGATGGATTCCATTCGCCACCCTTTTCATCCTGGCCGGCCTCCAGATCGTCCCCAAGTCGGTGCGGGAGGCGGCCGCCATCGACGGCGCCGGTATCTGGCGGGGCTTTCGCCATGTGACCTTGCCGTTGATGCTTCCGGTTGTGGTACCGGTGGTGATCTTTCTGTTCGTGTGGGCCATGAAGGTGTTCGACACCATTTTCGTCCTGACCAGGGGGGGACCCACCCGGGGCACCACCACCCTCAATTTCCTGACCTATCGTCAGGGATTCGAGCAGTTCGATTTCGGCAACGCCGCCGCTACCGCATACCTCCTCTCTCTTTTGACGGTGCTGGCGATTGCCGGGTTGGGTTGGATGCTGGCCCGATCAAGGAAGATGGCGGGGATGTAGCGATGGTGGCCTCCAATCGCATGTCTGCAGGGCGCCGGCTGAAACGGGCGATGACATATGGAGCCGCACTGCTGGTCCTGGTGGTGACCGCCTTTCCACTGTATGGGATCATCCTGACCAGCATCCAGACCGAGCCCGATATCCGCTCCCGTGATGTGGCGTTCGTCCCCACCTACATCGAGACCGAGCACTATCAGCGAATCTTCGACGAAGCATCGGGTATCCCGGTGGCGGAGTCGATGGTCAACAGTCTGGTGGTGGCGCTGTCGACGGCGTTCTTGACCGTGGCGATCGCGGTGCCTGCCGCATACGCCCTGCACCGGATGGCGGTTCCGGGAAAGAGAATCATCTTGGGTGGGTTCGCCGCCATCTACGTCCTACCCACCCTGTTGTTTGTCCTGCCCCTGTTCATCGCCGTGGTGCAATTGGGCCTCTATGACACATACATAGGGCTGGTGCTTCCCTATGTGGCGTTTACTCTGCCCTTCATGGTCTGGATCATGGGATCGTTCGTCAGGGCGATACCGGTGGAGGTGGAGGAGATGGCCCGGATCGACGGCGCCGGTCTC
>CAYWGY010000077.1:3807-10972 GCA_964458055.1 uncultured Acidimicrobiaceae bacterium
TGTTGCGCATCGTCATCCCCCTGCTCCGGCCCGTGATCTTCTCCGGGCTGCTGCTGGGCTTCATCCTCGCCTGGGTGGAGTTCTTGACGCCCCTGCTCTTCACCAGCGACCTCTCCATTCTCACCGTAACGCTCGGCTTGTTCCGCTCCACGATGGACATCGCCATCGGGCAACTGGCGGCAGCCACGGTGATCACCGCCCTGCCGGTGATCCTCATCACCGCCATCTTCCAGCGCAACATCTCCGAGGTTGTTACGGCCGGGGTGGAGAGATGACCGATCCTTCGAAGCACCGGTTCGGGGCCTTTGCCCGGACCCGACCTTGAGAGGAGTTGAATTGTGGGCAATCAGATAGATGTGGTAATCCAGCCGGTGGTGCTGAGATTCACCCTCATGGATGACGAGGTGGTCTACTTCTTCGCCGCCGATACCGAGGCCGTCTTGGATCGCATGGAGTTGATGATGGGAATCAACCCGGAAAAGGACATGCTGTTCGACTCCAATCTCGGATTCCTCCCGGTTTCCACCACCGTGCTGATCAGGGGGGAGAAGAACATCCTGGTCGATCCCGGGAACACCCACACCGGGTTCTACGGACAGTTGGCCATAGGTCTGAAGAGATACGGGTTGACGCCGGAAGATCTGGATCTGGTGGTATGCACGCACTGCCATCACGATCACATGGGAAGCGCCGTTTGCATACCCGGGGTCGACATGGTGCTCGGCGAGGGAGAGGCCGACTTCTGCGAGGAGTTGTACGGCGCCGCCGACACCGAGGCGAGGCTTTCGGTGATGGGTCGT
Organism: uncultured Acidimicrobiaceae bacterium; assembly: GCA_964458055.1. Classification (GTDB taxonomy): domain Bacteria; phylum Actinomycetota; class Acidimicrobiia; order Spongiisociales; family ZC4RG35; genus Bin76. The sequence continues at coordinate 4,608 of CAYWGY010000077.1, forward strand.
CTGATCGAAGTGGGAAGGGGGGAGGAGTTGGAGTTGATGCCCGGGGTGGTGGCCGTTTCGACGCCCGGACACACCCCCGGCCACATCAGCGTCTTGGCCGAGAACGAAGAGGGAGAGAGGGTGATAGTGGCGGGAGACACGGTAATGACCCGTGGGGAGTACACCGATCGGACGTTCTCCCATTGGTACACAAGCGGTCAGTTGCGGGAACTGCACGCCAGCCTGGACCGGCTCCAGGCCCTCCGCCCGGACACGGTAATGCCGGGCCACGACCGAGCTTTTGCTCCCCGGGAGACTTGACATGGGCGCCCTGCGCACCGCGGTGGTGGGCACCGGAGCGATCGGCTCGCTCCACGCTCGCGTCTACGCCGAGCACCCCCACTCCGAGTTGGTGGGGATCGTCGACGCCAATCCCGAGACGGCCAAGGCGGTGGCGGAGCCTCTGGGGATACCCTGGTTCACCCAGGTGTCGGATCTGATGTCGGCTTGTGACTTCGAGGCTGCCTCCGTTGCCGTTCCCGAGCACTATCGCTACGAGAGCGCCATGCCCCTGGCAGAGGCAGGCAAGCACCTGTTGCTGGAGAAGCCGCTGGCGCCCACCCTGGCGGAGGCGGACCGCTTGGTGGCCGATCTGCGAGAGACGGGCGTCCTCACCATGGTGAACTTCATCCTGCGATTCGACCCTCGTTACTCGGAAGCCAAAGCAGCGGCCGCCGGTGGAAGGCTGGGGGACATCCACACCATGTTCACCCGCCGGCGGGGCTCGTACCTGGGGGCAGAGATCTACGGGGTCTGGACCGACCTGCTGATATCCACCGGCATCCACGATCTGGACGCCATGGCCTGGCTGGCGGACTCGCCGGTCACCCGGGTGTATGCCGAGACGATCTCTCGCCGGCTGGCCGAATACGGACATGACGACGCCGCCATGGTGATGGTGCGATTCGACAACGGCGCGATCGGCGTTCTGGAGACCAGTTGGGTGATGCCCAACCGTCTCCCGGCCGGTCTGGACGCCTGCCTGGAGGTGGTTGGGACCGGAGGGGCCGTTTTTGTCGACAGTTCGAATCATGGGCTGTCGATCATGGACGCCGACGCTTATTCGAAGCCCGATCTCACCCACTGGCCGATCGTTCTGGACAGGGTGGGCGGTGACTTGGCAGCCTCGCTGGACCACTTCATACGCTCAGTCAGGGCGGGGTTGGCTCCGGAGATGACCCTTGAACAGGCTCGTCACGCCCAGGCAATGGTGGATGCCGCCAAGCGGTCGGCAGCCCGCAACGCGCCCGTCGAGTTGACTCCTCCACCCGGCTGACAGAGCAACCCTCGGGGTCAAGTATGGACACCTATCGGGACTCATGCCGATCCGCGAACTGTCGGTGTATGCCGGTTGGCTTGGCAGCAGTGAGCGCCGGCGAACACCGGACCTCTCCCTGGCGAGGACCGGGACCTTGTGAGGCAAGAGATGGTCGGCGGGATTCGACAGGGTGCAGGAATCTCTCGGTCCGGAGGAGGCGATGAGAGAGTCAGGGCCGAGGATTGGCGTCGCTTCGGTGTTCCAAGAGACCAACACCTTCAGTCCGAAGGCGACCCTGTGGGATGACTTCACCGTCCTGGTGGGGAGTGATGCGCTCGAGGCCCTGAAGAATACCTACTCGGAGTTTTCGGGGGCGGCTGCCGAACTCGTGCGGCTGGGGATGGAGCCGGTGCCCCTGGTGGCGGCATGGGCTCTCCCGTCGGGTCGGGTCACGGATGCGACTTTCACGCGGCTGTCCGAGTTGCTGGAGTCCAGCATCGACCAGGCTGGAGATCTTGACGGTTTGGTGCTGTCTCTCCACGGCGCCATGGTGTCGGAGTCCCACTCCGATGCCGATGCCGTGCTGATCGAGACTGCCCGCCGTCGGGTTGGGGAGATACCGGTGGGGGTGTGCCTGGACCTTCATGCCAACCTCACCCCCCGGATGGTGGAGTCGGCGGATGTGATGGTGACCTACCACACCGAGCCTCATGTTGACATGGGGTCGACCGGGGAGCGGATCGCCCGATTGGTTGCCGCCACGGTGAGGGGGGAGGTCAAACCTGCCATGGCCCTGGCCAAGCGGCCCCTCCTGATTCCTGCCGAGGGCATGCGCACCGACATCGGCCCGATGTCCGAGGTCCGGAAAATGGCAGATCTGAAGACGGAAGACCGGGTGCTGGACATATCCATCTCCCCTGTCCAGCCCTGGCTTGACGTCCCCGAACTCGGCCTGGGCGTTCTGGTGGTCACCGACGATGACCGGGAGGCCGCCCGCCATCTGGCGGAGGGACTTGCCAGTGAGGTGTGGCGGAGGCGGCGCCGAATGACCACACCCCGGTTGATGACTCCTGCTGCGGCCTTTGCCACAGCCCGGCAATCCTCGACTCGACCTTTTTTGATGGCACACACCGCCGACTGCCCCACCGCCGGGGCCACCGGGGACGATCCCACAATGGTGAACGAGGCGGCGTTGCACGGGGCCGATCTGGTGGTGATGCACACGGTGCTGGATCCCACAGCCGCCCGACGTTGTGCCGGTCTGGTGGGACAGAGGGTGCGGTTGGAGGTTGGGGCGGCTTTCAATCCCGGCGCGCGACCGGTGACGGTGGAGGGCATGGTCACCAAAGCCGGTGCGGGGAACTACCGGATGGCGGGCCGATCCCATACGGGAAGAGTGGTCTCGATGGGTGAGTGGGTAGTGATCACAACCGGGATTCACCACCTGCTGGTCACCTCCCTTCCCGCCGTCACGGCAGATCCGGCAACCTGGCGCCATGCCGGACTGGAGCCTGATGACGCTGACGTCCTGGTGGTACGGTCGTGCAGCGACTACCGGGCCAACTTCCCTTCCGCCGCACCCGAAGCGATCAACCTCGACCTACCAGGCGTCAGCACCCCCAGACTGGAGAACCTCCCCTTCCGGTATGCTCCCCGCCCCCTCTATCCGCTCGATCGGGTGTTTGATCCTCCCGATTTCGGATCCTGAGGATGGCGCCGTTATGTCCTCAAATGCTGTGATCCTTCCCACGGGTGCGGACTTGTCCCCGACCCGGCGGGTGCGCCAGGAAACGGAGTGTCGTGGTCGGCGGCGTTGAGATACAAAGGGTGGATGGCGCCAAACCCGTTGGGAATCCTCTGTTGAGTCTTGAAGCGAGACGAGTGCCATCTGTGCTTCTCTCCGCTGTGAGACCCGCCACCGGGACCCCACGTCGGACTCTCGCCTATCCTCCCAACATTGATGGCACGACCTGCATCGGTCCATCGAAGCGGTCTCGATTCTTGCGTAGGCAGTGGTTTGGTGCGCACCCGCCCTGCACAGGCGCCGCCGACAGCAAAGGCAACCGGTCCGGGGGGTTTGGCTGGTGAACGTTCGGCGTCCTCCCGGTATCGGATTTGGTAACCTGGGGCTTTGTGCTTTTTGACCGAGATGGAGAGCCGTTTCGGGTGTGCCGGGCACCGAGGAATCGACTTTCCCGTGGTTATTAGGAGGTGATGGGCATTTCCGGGTCACGGATCGGGGTGGTGTCGCTGGTACAGGAGACCAACACCTTCAGCCCAAAGCCGACCCTGTGGGATGACTTCACCATCCTTCAGGGTTCCGAAGCCCAGGACGCCCTGGCCGGCACCAACACCGAGTTTGCCGGCGCCCTTGCCGAGTTGGAGCGCCAGGGCGTGAGCCCCGTCCCGATCATGGCCGGCTGGGCGCTGCCGTCGGGACCGGTGCGGGAGCCCGTATTCAAACGTTTGTCAGAGTTGCTGGACACCCGGTTGCAGGAATGCGGCCCCCTGGACGGGTTGGTCCTCTCGTTGCACGGGGCAATGATGTCGGAATGGCGTTTCGATGCGGATGCGGCGCTGATGGAGATTGCCCGTCACCGGATGGGGGCAGCTCCGGTGGGCGTCTGTTTGGACCTTCATGCCAACCTCACTCACCGGATGGTGGAACTGGCCGATATCATCGTCGGCTACCACACCGAGCCTCATGTCGACATGGGCTCGACAGGGGAGCGGATCGCCCGGCTTTTAGCGTCGGCGGTGCGAAGCGAGATCTCTCCGACCATGGCTCTGGCCAAACGTTCTCTCCTTATCCCGGCAGAGGGCATGAGGACCGATGTGGGGCCCATGTCGGAAGTCCGCCAACTTGCCGATCAGGCGACCGTGGGATCGGTGCTGGACGTGTCGCTGTTCCCGGTCCAGCCCTGGTTGGATGTTCCGGAACTGGGCCTGGGAGTGCTGGTGGTTACCGACAACGAACTTCTCCAGGCGGAACTGTTGGCTGAGGGGTTCGCCTATGAGGTGTGGAGAAGGAGGGGGAGAATGACCACACCTCGGATACTGACTCCTTCGGCCGCCTTTGCCACGGCTCGACTTTCCTCCACCCGTCCCTTCGTGATGGCCCACACCGCCGACTGCCCGACCGCCGGGGCTTCCGGGGACGATCCGATCATGGTGGCCGAGGCCGGCAGGCACGGCGCCGACCTCACGGTGATGCACTCTGTGGTGGATCCCCAGGCGGCCAAAGAGTGTGCGCGATCGGTGGGAGCACCTGTCCGGGTCCAGGTTGGGGGAGTGTTCAATCCCGAGGCCCGGCCGTTACCGGTTGAGGGGATGGTGACCGGCGCCGGAGCAGGTAGCTACCGGCTGACGGGAGAGTCCTTCACCGGCATGGAGGTGTCCATGGGGGACTGGGCGGTCATCGCTTCGGGCAGTCACCATCTGCTGGTGTCCTCCCGCCCCGCCATCACGGCCGATCCCGCCACCTGGCGCCACGCCGGTTTGGAACCTTATCAAGCCGACGTTCTGGTGATCAGGTCCTGCAGTGACTACCGGGCCAACTTCCCTGCTTCGGCCACGGACGCGATCACCCTGGACCTGCCGGGTGCCAGCACCCCCCGCCTCGAGTACCTTCGCTTCCAGCACGCTCCCCGGCCTCTCTACCCCCTGGATCCAACCCTCCTCTGAGCGGTTCCCCAACCCGGCGGTTTGTCAAACGGGGGGGGGGGAGTCACTCCGGTATTTCCGAGGTGTTTTCCCTCAGAAGCGCTCCGGTTGCTGAAGCCTCAGGGAGTATCCACTTCCGAGGGGTTGTGGGTGAGAAGGCGAGTAGTGTTTCAGGGGTGTCAGACTCAGCCAACTCCGCAAAAGAAGTGCTGGCGTTTCTGGAAGAAACGGAAGCCGAACAGCTGGCATTCGCCTGTGAACTGATCTCCACTCCCAGCCCCAATCCGCCCGGCGACGAACGGGCGGTGGCGGCGTTGACGGTTAAGCGATTGGGAGAAATGGGGGTCACTGACATCACCGAGTTGGCCAAGGAGCCTGAGCGCCCCAATTTGGTGGTGAGGATCCCGGGCGACGGGGCCGGTCGGACGCTCATACTCTCCGGTCACCTGGACACCAAGCCGGCCGGGGACATGGTCCGCTGGGAGACCGACCCCTGGGATCCGGTGATCATAGACGGCGATCTGTACGGACTGGGCTCGGGAGACATGAAGGTGGCGGTGGCCGCAATGGTCTATGCAGGAGCAGCGCTCGCTCGGGTCTCGGGGTGGTCGGGAGAACTCCAACTGGTGTTCACCGCCGACGAAGAGGGTGGCTCCGGAGTGGGTTCGAAGTGGTTGGCCGAGGAGGGTTATCTCCATGGGGACGCCGCCATCATCGGAGAGCCCTGTGGAGTGGTGTCGGAGTGGGAGAGCATCGGATCGGTATCCCGGGGCGCCTCCCTGGTCAAGATAGAAGTGGTGGGTACCCAGATGCATTCGAGCGTCTCGGACCGATTCAACCCGGTCAATGCCACGGTGGAGATGGCTTGGCTGATCCAGAGGATGCACCAGCGGATGAAGGACTACCTGACCTACGAGGACCATCCTCTGGGTGGTACCGGCCCCACGGTAAATGTGGGAGTGATGTCGGAATCGGGGGTGTTCTACGGCGTCTACCCCGGGAACGGTTGGTTCGCCTGCGACATCCGCATGGTCCCGGGGATGACGGTGGAAAGCGTGAGAGCTGACATCCAGCGTTTCCTGGATGACGCCAAGGCCGAAAACCCCCGTCTCGAGGCCAGGCTGATCATCGAGGGCGGGATCGAGGCTACCGAGATCCCGTTCGATCATCCGGTGGTGAGCGCCATCCAGCACGCCTCCTCTCATGTCCTGGGAAGGCGCCTGAAACCGGCGATCTTCCCCGGCGCCACGGATGCCTACAGCTTCCAGGCCACTGCCGGGATCCCCTCGGTGGCTGCCTTCGGCCCCGGTCTGGTGCCGCGGGCCCACTCTCCCAACGAACATCTGGCCGTCGGGGGTGTCTACGAGGCCTCTCGCATTTACGCCCTGGCCGCCCTGCGGTATCT
>CAYWGY010000078.1:0-4935 GCA_964458055.1 uncultured Acidimicrobiaceae bacterium
ACCTGTCGGGCGGCAAGATGTACTGGACGAACCGGCAGACGAACAAGATCCAGCGGGCCAACCTCGACGGCTCGGGGGTCGAAGACCTGGTGACCAGCGGTCTGACCTTCCCCGGCGGGCTGGCGCTGGACGTGTCGGGCGGCAAGATGTACTGGACGAATCCGGGGGCTCGGAAGATCCAGCGTTCCAACCTGAACGGCACCAGTGTCGAGGACCTGGTCACCAGCGGGTTGGGCAGTCCCACGGGTCTGGCCCTGGACGTGTCCGGGGGCAAGATGTACTGGACCGACCGGGGCACGGACAAGATCCAGCGTTCCAACCTGGGCGGCACCGGTGTGGAAGACTTGGTCACCAGCGGGCTGGACAGTCCCAATGGGCTGTCCCTGGACGTGTCCGGGGGCAAGATGTACTGGGCGGACGCGGGCACCAACAAGGTGCAGCGGGCCAATCTCGACGGCTCGGGCGTCGAGGACCTGCTCACCAGCGCCGACGGACTCGTCGATCCATCGGGACTGGCCCTGGGAGCCGGGGGCGCCAGTGGCAGCACGGCCACGACTACGTATGGAGTGGGAGATGCGCTGCCGAACGTCCCCACCGGCGCCTTCTTTCCGGCGCGTCTCTCCGGCGGCGCCAGTCTCTCCACCTCCGGCGGCACCACGACGATCACTTTCAACAATGGCGGCCAGATTCAACTGCAGGACGGAACCACTTATACCTGTATCGCTGCCGGGGGATGCAGAGTCGAGAATGGACGCGTCACCATGGGGCAGCTCGAATAGATGTTGCGGATTCACCGGGATGGACGCGACGACACGGGCCGTTCCATGGCCAGCGGCGTATTCCTCTACCGGCTGCTGAAGGCCGTGGGCGTCCGTCCAGACCCGCAAGCTCACCCTGCGATTTAGAGCCGCCCTGCAATTCCCCCATCGACTCAAAGTGAGGAAATCCATGCAGCGGTTTCTTCTGGCCTTCTGCCTGGTGGCGCTTGTAACCCACTCGCCCCTCTGGGCCCAGAAAATCGAAGATGTCATCTACCTGAAAAATGGTGAGGTCGTTCGTGGTACCATCATCGAGCAGATTCCAGGCGAATCGCTGAAGATCCAGACCTCGGACGGCAGCGTACTCGATTTCACCATATACGAGATCGCCGAAATCGGCAGGGAACCGGTGATGAAGGTGGAAGAAGGCTTCATCAAGTCCAAGGAGAAGAACCCCTGGCTTGCTTCCGGCCTGTCCTTGCTGATTCCCGGGACCGGGCAGTTCTACAACGACCAGTACCAGAAGGGGTTGCCCCAACTCGGGGTGGCCCTGGCAGGGGCCGGGTTGGTGTGGTGGGGGCTGAGGGACAACTACGAGGATCATGAGAATTACAGCGAGAGCCCCTCCTGGAACCCGCTCCAATGGGTCGACGAGGATGGAGATGACTGGACGATTCTCGTGGGGGCTCCTCTCTGGCTGGCCAGCGCGATGTGGTCGGTGATCGACGCGAACCTGTCCGCGAACCGAATCAACCAGGAAGGTCGGCAACCCGAGTTCGGGCATCTCCTGGAGCTTGAAGGCGACCGCGCCACGCTCGGGATCGATCCCGTGGTTCAACGCCGCGGGTCGGGTGCCAGACTGGTGCTTCACTTCTGACATCATTGGGAATCGCACAAGGAGGCATGGTCATGAGATATTCGGCACTGCTGTTGTTCGTGGTCTTCGGCCTCGCCGCATGCAGGGGCCCGCAGGGACCTCCGGGACCGGGAGGCCCCATGGGGCCCGCAGGCGAGCAAGGGCGCCAGGGGGAAGTCGGCGAACAGGGACCCCAAGGGGAAAAGGGCGACCAGGGGGAAAAGGGCGATCAAGGGGAGAGAGGCGAGCAGGGGCCGGCAGGCCCCCAGGGCGAGCAGGGTCCTCAAGGTTCGCAAGGCGAGCAGGGGCCGGCAGGGCCGCAGGGGGAGCGGGGACCTCAAGGTTCCCAGGGCGCTCAAGGGCCCCAGGGGCCCCAGGGGGAGAAGGGCGAGCAAGGCGACCAGGGAATTCAAGGGGAGAAGGGCGAGCAGGGCGACCAGGGGATTCAGGGGGAGAAGGGCGACCAAGGCGATCAGGGGATTCAGGGGGAGAAGGGCGACCAAGGCGATCAGGGGATTCAGGGGGAGAAGGGCGACCAAGGGGAGAGAGGGGAGCAGGGCGAACAGGGCGAGAGCGGCGGCCAAGGTCCAGTGGGTCCGCAAGGTCCTCCAGGGGAACAGGGTCCTCCAGGGGAACAGGGTCCTCCAGGTGAACAAGGGCCTCCGGGCGATCAGGGGCCGGACGGAGAACAGGGGCCTCCAGGTGAACAAGGTCCTCCCGGCGACAAGGGGCCGACGGGCGATCCGGGACCTCAAGGGCCGCCAGGCACCGGCGGCGGGGGACAGACCGGCGGCGGAACCCCCGCTACCGGAGACAGGGCCGTGCTGGTGGCGCTCTACAATGCCTTGGGCGGAGATGCCTGGACGACCAACTCCAACTGGCTGAGGCCCGCGAACCAGGTCTCTCTCAAAGAGTGGCACGGCGTCAAGACCAACCCCGGCGGAGATGTGGTCCTTGAGCTGGTGCTGGAGGAAAACAGTTTGTTCGGAACCCTGCCTGCCGAAATCGGCGACTTCGCCGGCCTGCAAAAGCTGGACCTCTCAGATAACCAGCTACAAGGGGAGATTCCACCAGAGCTTGGCAACCTCGCCGACCTGGAAACTCTGAGCCTAACCCGGAACCAATTGCGAGGGGAGATTCCACCGGAACTTGGTGACCTCACCTATCTGGAGATTCTGGGCCTCGGCGGAAACCAGCTGGAAGGGGAGATTCCCCCGGAACTGGGGGATCTCGCCAACCTGACAGGACTGTTCCTCTGGGGTAACAGACTGCGAGGGGAGATCCCACCGGAACTGGGGAACCTCAGCTTGCTGAAAGCGCTTCAACTCCAGAGCAACTCGTTGGAAGGGCCGATTCCACCGGAACTGGGCGACCTCGCCAACCTTACGAGCCTGGACCTTGGTGAAAACGCCGCGCTGAATGGATGCATGCCCGAGGGGTCCGCGGTGGGATTTTGCACGGCACCGGCCAACATACAGATGCAGAGGGAGGAGGCCAGGACGATCGTCCTCACCTGGGATCCCGTGGAAGGGGCTTCCTATTACAAAATCTTCTGGGACGACTGGCAGAGTTGCACAAGCACCTTCTGGTGTGATGATCTGATAGCTCCTGAGCTCAATGAGACGACCTACACTCACGACAGCGCCGACTCAGGCTGGAATTCCTACGCGATTCTGGCCTGTGCAAACAATGTGTGTTCATCACGGGGAGTGGTATCAGGCACTCCCTGAGAGCCAACTCCAACTGGAGCTGCAATAACCGCTTTCCTCGGGAAAGGAGGCAGGCATTGAATCAGAATCACTGGGCGCTTTCCATGTTGCTGGCCTTCTCCCTCGCCGCATGCGAAGGCCCTGCAGGCCCCGTGGGGCCTCAAGGCGAAAAGGGCGACCCGGGCGCCGCCGGTCCGGCAGGTCCTCAAGGTCCCCAGGGTGAGCAAGGCCCCGAAGGCGCTCAAGGGCCCCCCGGCCCTCAAGGGCCGCCAGGCACGGGGGGAGGAGTCGATGAGGGCGGGGGGACGCCGCCGGCCACGGGAGACAGGGCCGCGCTGATGGCGTTCTACAATGCCACGAACGGAGACCGCTGGAAGAACAACAGCAACTGGATGCGGGACCTTGCCCTCAATGAGTGGTACGGCGTCACCGCCGACCCCGGCGGCCGCACCGTCACCGGGTTGAGACTGAGGGAGAACGAGCTGGTCGGAACCCTGCCGCCCGAACTGGGAGACCTGTCCAGCCTCCAGGTCCTGGAGCTCAAGGAGAACCAGCTGCAAGGGGAGATACCGCCGGAACTGGGGAATCTCGCCAACCTGACGGGACTGGACCTCTGGGAAAACCGGCTGCGGGGGGAGATACCGCCGGAACTGGGCAAGCTCACCTACCTGGAAACGCTGAGCCTCGGCGCAAACCGGCTGCAAGGGGAGATTCCACCGGATCTGGGGAACCTCGCCAACCTGACGGAACTGCACCTCTGGGGGAACCGACTGCAAGGGCCGATTCCACCGGAACTGGGCAACCTTCGCTACCTGGAAGTGCTTCGCCTCCAGGACAACTCGTTGGAAGGGCCGATTCCACCGGAACTGGCCAATCTCGCCAGTCTGAAAGTCCTGGATCTCAGTGGAAACGCGGCACTGAATGGATGCATGCCCGAGGGAGCCCCGGTGCCGTACTGCACCCCTCCATCGGACATCGTCCTGAATCGTGACGGGACGACGGCGGTCCTTGCCTGGGAAGCTGTCGAAGGGGCGTCCCACTACAACATCTACTACGATGACTTTTTCAGCTGCAGGGGGCGCAGCAGTCTGTGCGATCTTCTGGTTTCGAAGGTCCTCGACACAACCTATACCCATACAGGGGCGGCTTCCGACGGGGACAACAACTATGGGATTGAGGCATGCAACAGCGATGGATGCTCGGTATTCGGAACGGTACAAGACTGAGCGGCTTTCCGCTCGGGAAATCCAGCAGGCGAAAAGGAGGCAGGCAGTGAATCATCTGGCGTTCTCCATGTTACTGGCCTTGGCCCTCGCCGCATGCGAAGGCCCTCAGGGCGAAAAAGGCGACCCGGGCCCGCAGGGTCCCGTGGGTCCCGCGGGTCCCCAAGGCGACCAGGGACCCCAAGGAAACGAGGGTCCCGAGGGTCCCCAGGGAAACGAGGGACCCCAAGGGCCCCAAGGCCCTCAGGGTCCCGAGGGCGAAGATGGCGGAGCCGCTTCGGGCGATGGAGGATCCGCGTACAGCATGCTGTACTGGGCGGACTCCGACGCGGGTGCGAGTCAGCGGTCCAACCTCGACGGATCCCAGGTCGAGACCATCGTCTCCGGCC
>CAYWGY010000078.1:4945-10955 GCA_964458055.1 uncultured Acidimicrobiaceae bacterium
CCTCGACGTGGACGGTGGCAAGGTCTACTGGACCGAGTCGGAGAGCGTGAAGCGGGCCAACCTCGATGGCTCCCAGGTTCAGAATCTGGGCACCGTATCGGGCAGTGACATCGCTCTGGACGTGGCACGGGGTCAGTCGTACCTGGCGAACTGGAAAGGGATCATCTACCGCACCGGCCTCGGCGGTTCGCCGGTGGAAACCCTCGTCCCCGAAGCGGGTGCATCGGAGGCCATCGCCCTGGATCTGAGCGGAGGCAAGATGTACTGGGGTGGCTGGCGGGGCGATGAAATCCAGCGGGCCGACCTCGACGGATCCCAGCTCGAGACCATCGTCACCGGAGTGGATCGCGCGCGGGACCTGGCCGTCGACAAGGCCGGGGGGAAGCTGTACTGGGCGTCGGATGACGGGGTTCAGCGGTCCAACCTCGACGGCTCCCAGGTCGAGACCCTGTTCTCCGAGAACAGCATGGGCCTGGCCCTCGACCTGGGCAAGATCTACTGGTCGGTCTGGGTCCTGGAGAGGATCCAGCGGGCCAACCTCGACGGGTCCCAGGTCGAGACCATCGTCACCGAACTGTCGTGGCCGCGGGATATCGCCCTGGGTCCATGAAGGCGGCGGCCGGATCCATGAGAAAGTCACACTTGTCCTCGGTCGTTCTCCTGTTGATCCCCGGGAGCCTTCTCCCGGGGTACGCCCAGGCCCGGATGGACGTCGAGGATGTTGCCGGGAGCATCGTGCGGGTTCGCGCTTACGAGAAGGGCCAGGTTGCGGTCGAGGGAGGAGGGTTCGTCGTCAATGAAGCGGGACATGTCCTGACCAACGCCCACCTCCTGGAAGGGGCGGAGAGCGTGACGGTATCGCCTTTGAAGACGGGCGCCGAGGTAGAGCCCGAGCAGCTCTTCGCCCATCGCGAAACCAACTTGGCCCTTCTGCTTTCCCAAGGGACGATAGGTGCCTATGAGACGATCTTCGACAGGAAGGCGGGCCGTGCCCTGGGCCGCCTGGTGCAGCACAATGCACTGACGACCGCAAGAGCCTTCGGTATGCCCCTGCTCAACGAATGTGGAGACGTGGTGGGCATCAACATGCCGAATCCCCGCGGCGGGCCGTGGCCGTTCCGGGCAGCCAGACCGAAGGGCACCGTCTACGCCTTGAGCGGCAAGACCATTGTGGCTGCTCTCGACGACCGGCAGATCGCTTACGACGTGGCCGATGCCGAGTGCCTGAGTGCTCTCGAGCGGGCGGACCGCGACAGGCTCGCTGCAGTGGACAGCCTCGAGCGGGCCAGGGCGCAGGCCGACTCGGCGAGAAAGGCCGCCAGGGAGGCGGAGGAGAGAGGAGAGGCGGCCCGGCGGGAGGCGGAAAGGGCGAAGGCGCGAGCCGACGCCGCGGCAAAGGAGGCCGCCGAGAGCATGCGGGCGGCCAGTGCCCGGGCGGAAAGCCTGACAGCGGCCGCCGCGCGGGCAGACCTTCCGGGACCCGCCGAGCCCGACCGTCCAGTGGATGCGGAGGCGGGGGCGGAGAGCCTCGAGACCGGAGAGGCCCGGGCCGACTCCGCGGCCCAGGGGGCGGCCGGCGCCGGGAGTGAGTCCGGCCAGGAGGTCCCCTCGAGCTTGAAGTGGGGAATCCCGATCGGGGGCGGCCTGGTGTTGCTGGCCCTTCTCGGCTGGTTGCTCGCCTCCAGCCGGAGGAGGGAGCAGCTGCGCAGCGCGGAGTCCCGCCTGGGCGCGGCGGAGGAAGCGGCGGAAGCAGCGCGCCGGGCGGCGGCGGAGGCACCGCGGCCGGCCCCCTTCCGGTGCCACCTCGAAGGCCGGGACAGCTCGGGCCGGCCCTTCGCATTGACCCTGTCGGCCCTGGCCTTGAGCGACCCGGCCGGGGTCACGCTGGGGAGAAGGCCGGCGGTGGCCGATTTCGTGATCGATCACGAGGAAGTCTCCCGCGAGCACGTCCGTCTCCTGTGCAGCGGCTCCACCCTCTACGCCGAGGACCTGGAGGCCCTGAACGGGACCAAGGTGAATGGCCGACGGCTGAGTCCGAAGGAGAGGGCGGCCGTGGGGGACGGGGATCGACTCGAAATCGGCCCGGTGGCTTTCTCCGTGCGCCTCGTGCAGGAGTGACGGCGAAATGAAGAGACGCAGGCCGGAACTCACGGTCTTCAGCATGTCCGCCCTCGACCTGCTGGCGTCGGCCCTCGGTGGCTTCATCCTGATCACCGTGGTGCTTCTCCCCCTCTTTCCCAACCTGGAGATCCTGGGCCAGATCAGGGAAGAGCTGGCCCGGACCCGGGGCGAGTTGGAGCGGACGAAGGCGGATCTCGACCTGGCCGCGGCGGAGCTGGACCGGAAAGCGGAGCTGGAGCGCAGGAATGTCGAGCTGGGACAGGAGAAGGCCAGGCTCGAGCAGAAGAGGGACCTGGCCCGGCGGACCAAGGCCGAACTCGTGGAACAGGTGGAGGCGCTGCAACAGGAGATCGACGACACCAGCGTTCTCCTCGGCATACGGACCCTGGCCACGAAGTTCGTATTCGTCGTCGACATGTCGGGGAGCATATACCACCCTGGAGAGCACGACTACCGGGAGTTCATCACCCTGTCCATACAGGACATCCTCGCCTCCTTCAAGTCCGAGATAGAGGTCTGCCTGATCGGTTTCCAGGCCCCCCACCGGAAGACGGAGTTGCACTTCTGGCCCGAGAGCAAGGAGTACTTCCAGGTCAGGGAGAATGGACACGATCCGCTCCTGGAACGGATACGGGACTGGATGGGAAGGGTCGACGGCGTCACCCCCACCCGCGCCGCCCTGCTGGCGGCGCTCGCCCTGGAGCCGGAGGAGATCATCCTGCTGAGCGACGGCGCGCCCTCGGAGGACTGGCGCACCGTCGTCCGCGCCGTAACCGCCGAGAACAAGAACAGAATCCCCATACATGCGGTAGCCGTGGGGAACTACACCGCCGACCGGAAGTTCATCGACTTCCTGGTACACCTGACCCGGCAGAACCGCGGCTACGTGGTGGGAGCCAAGCCAGGCTGATGGTCCGGCCAACAGGAGGATAGCGTGGAGAGAGCGAAGAGGTTCAGCAGGGAGCAGCGCCTGATCGCCAGCGTCGTCAGCCTGGTTGGCGGCGTCGTGTACATAGCGGTACTGAGTCATGTCTTCGACAATCCCGATTCCATTGCCGGCGATTTCCTGCTGGACCGGAACTCCCGCAACTTCAGCTACCCCTTCACCATACAGAACCTCATGTGGCTGTTGTTCTGGTTCGGCTGCGGCGAGCTCTTCGTGCGCTTCAGCCAGGCCCGGCTCGAGATGGACCAGATCTCCAAGGGCTACCTGCCCGAGGAGGACGAGGTGATGCTCCAGGCCCACGAGCTGGGGGCCCTGCAGCAGAGGTCCATGCCCGTGGCCAAGGAGCGGACCTTCTTCCTGCCCCGCCTGATCTCGAGATGCATCCTGCAGTTCCAGGGAAGCCGCTCCGTGAGCCAGACCAACTCTCTTCTGAACTCCTCGCTCGAGTTGTTCCAGCACGAGCTCGATCTCAAGTACTCGATGCTGCGCTACCTCGTGTGGCTCCTCCCGACGATGGGCTTCGTGGGCACCGTTCTCGGCATCGCCCTGTCCCTGGACTATGCCGCCAAGATCGTCGATCCCCACGACCCGACCTTGCTGCGCCAGATCACGGGCCGCCTCGGCGTCGCCTTCTACACCACCCTGCTGGCCCTGGTGCAGTCGATCGTCCTGGTCTTCGCGCTCCACATCGCCCAGACCCGGGAGGAGCTGGCCCTGAACCGGTCCGGGCAGTACTGCCTGGACAACCTGATCAACCGCCTCTACGAGAAGTGAGTCCCGAGAGAGGGAGGAACCGATGCCCGTATTTCGCCGCCCCGATGGAAACATCACCGAGAAGCGAACCGGCAAGTCCGGAGAGGATGCGCCGCCGCCGGAGAAGGCCGACAAGCCGGGGGCCGACGCCCCCGGGCCCTTCGATGCATCCACCAAGAGAATGGAGACCGGCCCCACGCCCCTCGACGCCGGCGAGGAGGAACGGACACGGCTGGTGGGGGGGAGCGCCCGGCGATCGGAGAAAGGGGTCCCCCGGGAGAGCGCCGAAGGGATGGGAGGCATGGATGACCCGGTGGTGGGTTGGCTGGTGATCGTCGAGGGGCCGGGAAAGGGATGGGCCCTCCAATTGGGGTATGGATCGAACTCCCTCGGACGCGGCGCCAGCGACCGCGTCAAGCTGGACTTCGGCGACGACCAGATCTCGCGCAACGGCCATGCCGTGGTCACCTACGATCCCCGGGGTCGGAAGTTCTTTGTGCAACACGGCGGCGGCACCAACCTCACCTACCTCGGCGACGAGCCCGTGCTCACACCGGCCGAGTTGCCCCCCCACGGCCAGGTCGGCATCGGCAAGACGGTTCTGAGGTTCGTGCCTTTCTGCGGCGCGGAGTTCGACTGGCAGGACTCGGACGAGAGCCACCCTTGACCGCAGCCGGCCGCTGTGCCGCGAGGCAGATCCGCGGCCGACGGAGCCACCAGGAAGACGATTACGGCTTCCTCGACGCGTGCGCCCTCGGGAGAGACAGCAGGGAACACTCCCTGCTGCTGGTGGCCGACGGCATGGGCGGCCACGTGGGCGGCGCCGCGGCCAGCGGCATCCTGAGAGAGATCTTCGTCGGCACGTACGCCCGGGCCACGGGACCGATCATCGATCGCCTTCGGGGCTGTCTGCAATCGGCCAATGCCGCAATGGCGGAGGCCATTGCGAAGAGCCCGGAACTCGACAGCATGGGTTCCACCCTGGTGGCGGCTGTCGTTTCGAGGGAAGGTCTGCACTGGATCAGCGTCGGGGATTCCCCGCTCTGGCTGTTCCGCGGCGGCGCCTTGAAGCGGCTGAATGCGGACCACTCCATGGCGCCGGTTCTCGCGGAGCTGGCAGTTGCCGGGAAGTTGACCGAAGAGGAAGCCGCCCGCGATCCGAGACGGCATTCCCTGCGCTCGGCGGTGATGGGGGAGGAGATTCCCCTGATCGACGTATCGCCGCAGGCCCTTCCCGTGGAGCAAGGCGACCGGCTGCTGCTGGCCAGCGACGGTCTGATGACTCTCGGCGATCCGCAGATCGCCGCTCTCCTCGAGAGCACGCGGGACGGGGTCCTGGAGGAGAGCGCCGCGGCCCTCATCCAGGCCGTGGAGGCCGCGGGGAAGCCCCATCAGGACAATACCACCCTCCTGCTGTACGCCCCTGCCGCGGCCACGGAAGCCGATCCGGGCGGGCCCCGATGGAGGCGTTGGTTCCGCCCCGACTGATGGCCGAGGAACAACAGCATCGCCTGGCCCTGCCGAGAGGGACTCGCATACGCGAGTTCGAGTTTCACCGGGTTCTCGGGCACGGCGGATTCGGGATCACCTACCTGGGGTGGAATGTCACCCTGGATATCCCCGTGGCGATCAAGGAGTACTTCCCCGCGGACCTGGCCACCCGCGTCCGGAACCTGTCCGTGGTGCCCCAGACGGCCGAGGCCGCCCCGGACTTCCAGTGGGGCCTGGAGCGCTTCCTGGACGAGGCCCGCATCCTGGCGCGCTTCCACCATCCCGGCATCGTCCGCATCCATCACTTCTTCGAAGCCCACCGCACGGCCTACATCGCCATGGATTATGTGGAGGGCGAGAGTCTGTCTGCCTACTTCAACCGCAAGGGGACCCTGGGCGGGAAGGAGCTCAAGGGGATTCTCGATCCCTTGCTGGATGCGTTGGAAGTGGTACATGCAGCGGACTTCCTGCATCGCGACATCAAGCCCGCAAACATCATCCTTCGTGCCAAGGACGGCGCGCCGGTGTTGCTGGATTTCGGCGCCGCCCGCCAAGCCATGGGCGCGAAGAGCCGCTCGGTCACGTCGATCGTAACGCCGGGGTATGCCCCCATCGAGCAGTACTCGACCCGGGCCACTCAAGGCGCCTGGACGGACATCTACGCTCTCGGGGGCGTGTGTTACCGCGCCCTGACCGGAG
>CAYWGY010000079.1:0-235 GCA_964458055.1 uncultured Acidimicrobiaceae bacterium
CTCGAACAACTGGAGCCTCTCCCGGCCCGCCTCCATCACCCGAACGTAGACGCGGACTGTGTCGCCCGGACGGAAGTCGGGGATGTCATCGCGCAGATATTCTTGTTCTAGCAAACGTATGTCGTTCATGATTCAACCTGTGGTGTCTGATGGGGAAGAGAATAAGGGCAGGCTCTGTGCCAACCTCCCATGATACCACTGTCCGCAGACTACTTTCTCTTCTCCCACAAGTCAG
>CAYWGY010000079.1:245-1829 GCA_964458055.1 uncultured Acidimicrobiaceae bacterium
CTCCTCTCGTTGCGCCGCCCTCCACTCGGCTATCCTCCCGTGGTCACCCGACAGCAACACCTCCGGCACCGGCCATCCCCGGAACACCGCAGGCCGGGTGTACACGGGTTCCTCCAGCAGGCCTTCCCGGAAGGACTCGAACACCACGGACTCGGGATTCCCCAACGCCCCGGGCAAAAGGCGCACCACACCCTCCAGGACCGCCAGAGCCGCGGCCTCGCCTCCCGCCATCACGTAATCGCCCACCGACACCTCCTCGTCGATGAAGTGTTCGGCGATGCGCTCGTCCACTCCCTCGTAGCGCCCGCACACCAGGGTGAGGTGATCGAGAGTGGCCCAACGGTCCAGAACGGACTGGTCCAGGCGGTGGCCTCCGGGAGTGAACAGCACCCGATGGCTGCCCTCCAGGGGATCCAGCGCCAGCGCCAGGGGCTCGGGCATCATCACCATCCCCGCGCCCCCGCCGAAGGGAGCGTCATCCACCGCCCGGTGGACCCCCCTGGCATAGTCCCGCAGGTCCACCAGGTCCACTTCGACGATCCCCCTCGCCTGCGCCCGCCCGACCAGCCCCACCCGGGTCGCCTGGGGGAAATACTCGGGAAAGATGGTGACTATCGAGATCTTCATGAGGGCATTGTCGGAAAAGAAGCCACGCCGTCATCGGCTGCAGCGCTCCCGCCCAGAATATATGCCCACCTCAAGCGCCACCGGCGGCGAGTGGTATCGTTGAGCCTGCTCTTTGGGAAAGGGCCTCTCTTGCACAGCCAGCCACCTCTTCCAGGCCGAGTTCAGTGAGCGACCAAGGGTCGGCGAACCGGCCGCAGATGCCAAGCGGTCCGCCCGACGCTCCGGGTGAGGGTTCGGGAGCGATCGAGGAATACGCTTCCCTGGAGGCGATCATGTCCAGGGCCTCGGGAGAGAACTTCCCGGTGGCCCTACGGGTGTTGCCGGCATCCCTGCAACAGCATCTGCAGGCCATCTACGGGTACGCCCGGCTGGTCGACAACCTGGGCGACGAGTACCCCGGGGATCGCTCGGCGGCGCTCGGGTGGATGGAGAGCCAACTCGATGCTCTCTTTGCCGGGACCGCATCCCATCCCGTCTTCGAACAGTTGGCGCCCACCGTTGCCCGTTTCCAAATACCCCGGACGCCCTTCGACAGCCTGCTCGAGGCCAACCGCCTGGACCAGCGCAAGAAGAGCTATGCGGACTGGGACGAACTGATGGCTTACTGCGAACTGTCGGCCAATCCGGTCGGCCATCTCGTGCTGGCGGTGTTCGAGTCGGCCACTGCCGCTCGCCTGGAGGCATCCGACGCGGTGTGCAGCGGCCTGCAGGTGTTGGAGCACCTCCAGGACGTGGCCGAGGACGCCCGGGCCGGCCGGGTCTACCTGCCCGCCGATGACATGGAACGGTTCGGCTGCGCCACCTCGGATCTCACCGCGCTCGTGGCCGGACCGGCCCTGAGAAGGCTGGTCGAACACCAGGTGGACCGCGCCCGCGAGTTGATCGAGAGGGGACGGTGGCTGGCGGGATCCCTTCGAGGGTACGCCCGCCTCAGCATCGCCGGCTTCGTTGCCGGTG
>CAYWGY010000079.1:1849-10814 GCA_964458055.1 uncultured Acidimicrobiaceae bacterium
CTTCGAGGTGCTGGGCGGCACCCGGCAGGCGGGATCCTGGCAACTGCTCCGGCGTTTCCTCCCCCTGTACGCCGGCGCCATGGCCCGGAGGGGAAAGGACCTGACGTGATCACCCCCGAAGCCGCCTACAGCCAGTGTGAGAAGATCACCCGGGACAATGCTCGCAACTTCTTCTACGGGATCTGGCTGCTCCCCGCCCCCAAAAGGCATGCCATGGCAGCACTCTATGCCATTTCCAGGCGCATTGATGACATCGGTGACGGCGATTGGCCTCTCGACCGAAAGCTGGAGGCGCTGGAAGGAATGCACTTGCTCATCGGCAAACTCGAAGCCGGGGAGGTCCCCGACCCCGGCGACCCGGTGATGGTGGGCATGGCTGACGCCTCCCGGCGCTATCCCATTCCCGTGGCCGCCCTGCATGAGATCGTCCAGGGCTGTGAACAGGATGTGCGAGGAGAGACCTATGAGACCATGGAGGACACGGTCCGTTACTGCCGGCTGGTCGCCGGGTCGGTCGGTCGCCTCTCTCTCGGTGTTTTCGGCACCAAGCCCGGCAGGCGCGCCCGCGGGCACGCAGACAAAACGCCAGAGATGGCGGACGACCTGGGGGTGGCCCTGCAACTCACCAACATGCTCCGTGACATCCTGGAAGACCATGGCATGGGCCGCATCTACCTGCCCCGACAGGAGCGGGAGCGCTTCGGGATCGTCGGCGGCCACTGGGCGCCTCCCGAGAGAGTGGGCGAGTTGGTCCGGCACGTGGCGGGATACGCCGGCGGATGGTTCGAGCGGGGACTGGTGCTGCTCGACCACCTGGACCACCGGAGCCGGGCGTGCACAGCGGCCATGGCGGGCATCTACCTGAGATTGTTGAGACGCATACTCTCCCATCCCACCCGGCCGCTGAGCGAACGGGTGAGCGTTCCCATCTGGGAGAAGGCCCTCGTGGCGGGACGGAGCCTATCCGGTTTGAGACCTTGAGCGGCGACCGTCCGCGGGTGGTGGTGGTCGGGGGAGGGCTGTCGGGACTGGCCGCCGGGCTGGAGGCAGTCGACCGGGGCGCGGCCGTGACGCTCCTGGAGCGACGCCCGCGACTGGGAGGCGCCACTTGGTCCTTCCGGCGGCGGGGCATCTGGTTCGACAACGGCCAGCACGTCTTCCTGCGTTGCTGTGACGCCTACCTGGCGTTCCTGGAACGCATAGGGTCCTCCGACAAGGTCCACCTGCAGAAACGGCTGGAGATACCCGTCCTCTCCCCCCACGGGCGGTCCGGGAGGATCCGGCGCACCGCCGGCCCCGCTCCCCTGCACCTGGCCCCCTCGCTGCTCGCCTATCCCCACCTCTCCTTACGCCAGAGGCTGGCCGTGCTGAAAGCCGGCCGGGCCCTGAGCCGACTCGACCCCGACGATCCCTCCCTGGACGGCATGGCCCTCGGCGAGTGGCTGGCCTCCCACCGACAGGACGCCAAGGCGGTGGAGTCGTTCTGGGACCTGGTGGTGCTGCCGACAGTCAACGTCCCCTCTGCCGGGGCATCCCTCAAGCTGGGCGCAAAGGTCTTCGTCACCGGTCTGTTGACCGAGGCCCGGGCCGCCGACATAGGCTGGGCAAGGGTACCTCTCTCGGCTCTTCACGGCGATGCCGCCCGGGAGGCGCTGGAGGCCGCAGGCGCCCGGGTCCGGACAGGCGCCCCCGTGACCGGGGTCGGGATCGGTCCCTCGGGGCGACCGGAAGTCCGGGCGGAGGGTCGGTCCGTTCCGGCTGACGCGGTGGTGGTGGCCGTTCCTCACAATGTGACCGGTGCACTGCTCCCGCCGCGAAGCCTTCCCGCACAGGACCGGCTGCAGGATCTGGGTGTGTCACCGATCGTGAACGTCCATCTGGTCTATGATCGGCCGGTGACCAACTTGCCGATGTTCGCCGCGGTCAACAGCGACGTGCAGTATGCATTCGACCGCACCCAGGGGGCCGGACTCGACGACGGGCGCCAGTGCCTGTCCATCTCCCTCTCGGCTGCCGAGTCATACATGAGCCGCAGTTCGGCTGATCTGATAGCCCACTTCACCGACGAGGTGGCCCACCTCCTCCCCGCCGCGGCCGACGCCGCTGTGACCGAATCGATAGTGACCCGCGAACCCGCGGCCACCTTCTACGGTGCGCCGGGCACCCATCGCCTCCGCGCCGGCCCGGAGTGCGCCCTGGCCGGGGTGTACCTGGCGGGCGCCTGGTGTGACACCGGCTGGCCCGCCACCATGGAGGGAGCGGTCCGCAGCGGCACCAGGGCAGGTCGGCTGGCGGCAGAGTTCGCTTCCAGGGCGCCGTCGGTCGCATGAGCCGCAAACCTGGAACGCCCGAGGTCCTGGAACGGGCCGGCGCCCTGACCCGACCCGCCCTCCGAGCCGCCGTGGACCGGCTGGCGCCGGGGTTGGCCGTCCCGGCCCGGTACCACTTCGGATGGACCGACGCTCAAGGCCGCCCGATCACCGGAGGCGGCCACGGCAAGGGGGTGCGCCCCGCCCTGGCTTTGCTGTCGGCCGAGGCGGTGGGAAGCCCGCCCGAAGTGGGACTGCCGGGAGCCGTGGCCGTGGAACTGGTCCACAACTTCTCGCTGGTGCACGACGACATCGTCGATGACGACGCCCGGCGCCGGCACCGAGCCACCATGTGGAAGGTCTTCGGGGTGGGTGATGCCATCATCGTGGGCGACGCGCTGATGGGTCTCGCTCTCGAGGTGCTGCTCGACGAGCCCACTGCTGCCCGCACCGCCGCGGCGGCCGACCTCACCCGGGCGACCATGGCGATGATCGCCGGCCAGCACCTGGACATGTCCTTTCACCCGACCGACCGGGTCCCGTTGGAGAGGTGCTGGGAGATGGTGTCCCTCAAGACCGGAGCGATCCTGGCCCACGCCAGCGCGGTCGGGGCGATACTGGCAGGCGCCCCCGCCCCTACAATCGAAGCGCTCCGGGTGTTCGGAGAGCAACTGGGCCTGGGCTTCCAGGCAGTGGACGACCTGCTGGGCATCTGGGGAGACCCGGCCGTCACCGGCAAACCCGCCGGCAGCGACCTGCGGGAAAAGAAGATGTCGATCCCCGTGACGTTTGCCCTGGGGTCGGGCACCGGCGCAGGCGAGAGACTGGCCCACCTCTACGCCAAGGAACACCTCGACGGCGCCGACATCGCCTCGGCGGCGGCGCTGGTGGAGGAGGCGGGAGGCCGGTCGGCAACCTTCGCCGCCGCCCGGGAACGACTCGACCGTGCCACGGATGTCCTGTCGTCGGCGGAGATCGACGCCGGCACGGCCCGCGAGTTGGCGGACCTGGCTGGTTTCATTCTGGACCGGGAGTTCTGAGCAAATCAACCACCCTCCTATTGCCGTCATGGGAAGTCCCCCGGGTCTGGATGTGAACTCGTCGAAGACGGTTGGGCCGGGTGGGGACCAGACAGGAAGACCCGCTACACAGATCGATGGGTCCGCCGGAAGGAGATCTCTCCCGGAGTCGGTCGGCGACTGCGTGGCCGGGTCGTTGGCGCTTTCGACGCCTGGCGGAAAGAGCGGGCACACGCGACGGGCCCGGCCGCGACAGGGCTTGTGACGAAGGACCCGAACGCCTCTTCCCACCCCCACCGGGGCCGTTTCTGGGAGGTCTTCTGGGTGGCCCTCCGGCTGGGACTCACCTCGTTCGGTGGACCGGTGGCTCACTTCGGCTACTTCCACGAGGAGTACGTGCAGCGGCGACGCTGGGTGGACGAGGGGGCCTATGCCGACCTTCTGGCTCTCTCCCAGGCATTCCCGGGAGCGGCCAGTTCCCAGCTTGGTTTCGCCATCGGCATGGTGCGGGGCGGGCTGAGGGGCGGGCTGGCGGCCTGGCTGGGATTCACCCTGCCCTCGGCGATCATCCTCACCTCCGTGGGCCTGGGTGCGGCCACCATCGGCGACCGCGCCCAGGGATGGATCCACGGCCTGGTGGTGGTGGCGGTCCCGGTGGTGGCCCTGGCGGTGTGGAAACTGTGGTCCACACTGGCCCCCGACCCCTTCCGCAGTTCTCTTGCCATTGCCGCCGCCGTGGCGCTGATCGCCTTTCCCTCTTCCACCCGGACCACCGCGGTGGTGCTGATCGTGCTGGGAGGACTGCTGGGATGGCGCTTCTGCAGAGACGAAAAGGCCGGCGTGGAGGAGAGGAGCCTGCCTTCGTTCAGCCGCCGCCTGGGGGTCGTCTCCGCCATCGTCTTCTTCGGGTTGCTGGCGGCCCTGCCGGTCGTGCGGAGCGCCACCGAGACCGAGGTCCTGGACGTCGCCGATGCCTTCTACAGCGCCGGCGCCCTGGTTTTCGGCGGGGGTCCGGTGGTGCTTCCCCTGCTGGAGACCGAAGTGGTGGAACCCGGCTGGGTGGAGGAGGACGTGTTCATCGCCGGCTTCGGCGCCGCCCAGGCGATCCCCGGCCCGGTATTCACCTTCTCGGCTTACCTGGGAGCGGTGATGGCGCCCGAACCCAACGGCATACCGGGCGCAGCGCTGGCACTGGTTGCCCTCTATCTTCCTTCGCTGCTGATGGTGATGGCCACACTGCCGTTCTTTGCCGCTCTGCGCACCAACGCCGGAGTGCAGGCGGCCCTCCGCGGCGTCAACGCGGCTGTCATCGGGATCCTGGTGATGGCGCTCTACGACCCGCTGTGGACCACCGCCATCCGCGAGCCTCCCGACCTGGCTCTGGCGCTGGTCGCATTCGGACTCCTGGCTTTCTGGAAACTCCCCTCCTGGCTGGTGGTCCTCCTGACCGCCGGCGGCGGCGCCGTCCTCGCCGCAATGTAGACATCCGGAGAGCAACCGGAGGCGCCCCGGCCGAGGGTGCACCCAGGCCGGCGTCCCGGATGCCCGGGGCGAGCTTACGAGAGCGGGAACAACACACCTTGTGATCCCTGCCTGCGGGTGACTTCCTCCGCCTCTTTCGGTTCACCCTCCCGCCGCGCTATGTCACCGAGTTCTTCCATGGACCGAAGGGGCTCGGCTCCCAGTTCTTGAAGTCTCACATTCCCCGAACCCTCCCCAGGTCCCCTCCAGACCGCCACCCGCCCGAATCCTCGCTTGAGCGCTTCGGTCGCCCCGGCCCAGGTACCACCCTTTCCGGGCTCACACGCCACCACGACCGTAAGTTCCGACAACGCGTATATGAGCTTGTTGCGCCCCATGGCGTTCCAGACCCTGAATGGCGCCTCCGGGCCGTGGGGGCTGCACATGGCCGTCCGGCCTTCATGGATGGCCATCCGGACATCAGGGCCCTTCAACCGGCGGACAAGCGAATCCGCCAGGATACCGACGACGCCGCCTCCAGCTTGGTGGGCTGCATTCATGGCCAATTGGTCAACTCCGCGGGCTCCTCCCGAGACCACCGTGAGCCCAAGGTCCACCGCCTTCCCTGCCACTGCCTTCGCCACTTCGCCTCCCTCGGTAGACACATTCCGGCTGCCGACAACTCCAATCCCAGACCGACTCAACAAGTCAACATCACCGGCTCCGTGCAAAAGAGTCGGCGCTCTTGAACCCAGAAGGTCAGCCAGGCGCTGGGGATAGTCGTCATCACAAGGCGTCACCGCCCAGATTCCGGCATGCTCAAGGCGCTCCAACTCAAAGGCCATCAACCCTGCTCGATCCAGCAGCGCCACGATCCTGGCCGCCTCTTTCGTAGAGAAGCCCTCCATCCCAGCTAGATCAGTCTCGGTCCGACCCAGCAGACTGCCGAGCCTCGGAGTACGCCGCCGCAGTCTCCAGTACTCGGGCGCCCTGAGCGGCTTGAGCCCCTCACTGTGGAGAGGACTCACGAGAAGAATGGTGGCGAGAGAGTCTTCGTTTCTCATCTAATCGACATCCCGGATGCGTCGGCCAAGGCGAGCGGGTAGACCGGGCCCGACCCTGCACGCCGGAGTTCGGGTCCGACCATCGTCACAGTCCATCCGGAATCTACGATGTCGTCCACGACAAGAGCCGGTCCCGGTAGAACGGGGCCTCGAAGGGTCCCTATCCGTTCGAGTAGGGCCTTCCACCGTCCCTGAGCGCCAGGGGTTGCCTTTTGGTTTCGGTCCGTTCCACCAAGCTCATCGTACGCGTCGGGTGTGACACCGGACGGCCAGACCTGTCCTCCGAGAAAGCGTCTTTTGGAAGCCTGCCGAGAGGTGACTACCTGGGGCCGGCCTGGAAGACCACTACCAGAGGATCTGGTTGGATGCTCTCTCCACCGCTTCTTCGACCGAGCCGGTGTAGATGCCGGTGGAGAGGTATTTCCAGCCGGCGTCGGGGAAGACGGTCACCACCGTTCCCGACCGCATCTCTCTGGCTATGCGAAGAGCCACCGTCAGAGCCGCCCCACAGGAAGGGCCGGCGAAGAGGCCTTCGGCAGCCAGCAGCATTCGGGTGTGCTCGATGGTGGGCGCCATGCGCACGAGTACGCGCCTATCGATCCGGTCCGGGTCGAAGATGGGCGGGATGTAACCGGCGTCCATGGAGCGCAAACCGGTGATCAACTCTCCCATGGGCGGCTCGGCCGCCACTATCTGAGCGCCGGGAAAGGCCTCCTTGATGGCCGCACCTGCTCCCATCAGGGTTCCTCCGGTTCCCAGCCCGGCCACGAAGGCATCCACCCGATCCAACTCCGAGACGATCTCCCGACCGGTCCCCCGGTAGTGAGCGTCCACGTTGGCGGGATTCTGGTACTGGTGCAGCATCAGATAGTCACCCGAGGCGGCCATCTGCTCGGCCACCCTCACCGCGCCGTTGGAGCCCTCCTCTCGCGGTGAATAGACGATCTCGGCCCCGAACGTGTGAAGGGTCTGTACCCGCTCCTCGCTGGCGCCTTCGGCCATCACCACGGTGAAAGGGACATTCCACATCCCCGCCAGGCGGGCCAGGGCGATACCGGTGTTTCCCGAGGAGGGCTCCAGGAGACGGGTGTCGGGGGTGAGCATCCCCTCCGAACGGGCCTTCTCCAGCATGGCGACCGCCACCCGGTCCTTGATGGAGCCGGTGGGCAGGACCCACTCCAGCTTGGCGAACACCTCCACCCCCGGAGGAGACAGGGTCTCCAGGCGGATCAGGGGGGTGGGGGCGAGTCCCGTCGATGACGGGGAAAGAACCTCAACCACCGGCGACCGAAGGCAGGATGATTATCTCCGAAGGCCGGGACATCGGGGTGTCCAGACCTTTGAGATAGCGGATGTCCTCGTCGTTGAGAAACACGTTGACGAAGACCGGCACGGCGCCGTCGGGGTCCAGCAGTTGGCGGGCCAGTGCCGGGAAGCGCCTCCCCACATCTGAAAAGGCCTCTCCCACGGTGTCCCCCCGGGCGGTGATCGCAGAGTCCCCCCCGGCGTGCACCCGGAGAATGGTGGGAAGGCGGATGGTGTGGGTCATGTGATGTCCTCGCTATTCGGAGTCGAAGCTCAGTGTTGTCTCGGTGATTCTCTGGTCCCTGATGCGAAAACCCCGCACCGATAGGGTATCCATGCGTTCCATCCCGACCAGCACGTACAACCAGTCCGGGTCCGCCGCCAACGCCACGTCGGTGGGAGAGGGGTAGGCGGGCGAGTGGGTGTGCGAATGGAACACCCCCACCAACTCCCAGCCTCTCGACTCTGCGTCACGGAGAGCCCCGAAGTGCTCGGCCGGGCTTATGACGTAGTTCACCGGCGAACGGGCGGTATTGGTGAGGGGGTATGCCTTCGTCAACTGCCCGTCGGGTGAGGCCGCCAGCAAGCCGCAGGCCTCCTCGGGATAGCACTTGCGGGCATGCGACACCATCGTCTGGTGGATGGTCTCGGGAACGTGGATGGGTGAATGCTCGTCAGACATTGGAAAACCTCCCGGGGCGGGAGAACCGGGTCGGTTAGACGGTTCTGGACACCGACCCGGCGGGCATACAGTACTGGTCGTATTCGACGATTGCCGGTGGGCGGCTCTCGTCGGCGCATGCCGGGCAGTCGGGGTTGCGGCGTAGCTTCAGGGTTCGGAAGTCTTCGGTGAGAGCGTCGTAGGCGAGGAGCTTTCCGACGAGGGGGTCTCCGATGCCCAGGAGGATCTTGATGGCTTCCATGGCCTCGATGGAACCGATGATCCCGGGCAGCACACCCAGGACACCCGCCTCCGCGCAGGACGGCGCCAACTCGGGCGGGGGAGGCTGGGGAAAGAGACACCGGTAACAGGGACCCTGGTAGGGGTGGAAGACACTGGCCTGGCCCTCGAAGCGGAATATGGCTCCATGCACCACCGGGATGCGCAGGTGGAGAGAAGCGTCGTTCACCAGGTAACGGGTGGGGAAGTTGTCACCCCCGTCCACCACCAGGTCGTAACCGGACATGATCTCAAGCACGTTCTGAGCCGAGAGGCGATGCCCGTAGGGCTCGACTTTGACATCGGGATTGAGGGCGGTGAGGGTCTCGCGGGCCGATTCCACCTTGGGATGGCCCAGTCGATCCATGTTGTGGAGGATCTGGCGCTGGAGGTTGGAGGCGTCCACCACGTCGAAGTCGACGATTCCCAGGGTTCCCACTCCCGCCGCCGCCAGGTAGAGCGCAGCCGGGGAACCGAGTCCTCCGGCTCCCACCAGGAGCACCCGGGAACTGAGCAGCCTGGCCTGTCCCTCCTCGCCAACCTCGGGCAGCATGGTGTGGCGGGAGTAGCGCGCCTTCTGGTCCGAGGAGAGGGTCACCGGCTCCGACCAGGGACGGCCCTCCGCCTTCCACAGGCCGAATCCGCCGGCCATGGAGACGACGTTGCGGTATCCCAACTCCTGCAGGGACTGGGCGGCGAGAGCCGACCGGGCTCCCCCCGCGCAGTAGACCACGATCTCGGCGTTGGGGTTAGGCGCCTGCATGACGATCGACGACTCCAAGAGACCCCGGGGAATCAGGTGGGAACCGGGAATGGCGCCCTGTTCGTACTCCTCGTGTTCCCGTACATCCAGGAGCATCATGTCGG
>CAYWGY010000080.1:0-10767 GCA_964458055.1 uncultured Acidimicrobiaceae bacterium
TGCCTCCCTGGGGGTCAGGTAGTAGACGAGGTCACCTCCGATGTTCTGGACCAGGAAGAAACCGGTAACGAGGATGGCCGCACCTATGGAGAGAAGGAAGGGCCAACGGCGGGTGTTCATCAGTCCCGGCGGGCCGACGCCCTCCGCCATCGCAGGGCCAGACGGAGGCTGTAGAGTGCCAGGATGATCCCTGTGGCCAGATAGGCGGCCCACACCCATCCGATGCTCATGCCTCAGCCTCCCCAAGGCGGGGAACGGTCACCGGACTCTCCACGTACCGTTCTCCAACGGCCGCTGCTTCTTCCAACCGCGCCAGTGCGGTCCGGAAGGCGAACAGGGTAACGAACAGCAGGGTGAAGGCGGCCAGGTTGACCAGGAGGGCCGTCACCATGGCGCCGTCCATCTGGATCCCGTCGGGCCGTACGGTCAGCCCCTGGTGAAGGGTTCGCCATAGTTGGACGGAGAAGTAGACCAGCGGCACCTGCACCACGGCCACCGAGCCGAGGACCGAGGAACGCCGGGCCCGCAACCGCGGGTCCGTGGTGGTGCGGCGCAACGCCAGGTAGCCGAGGTAGACGAAGAACATCAGAGCGGTGGTGGCCATGCGGGCGTCTCCCCAGTCCCAGTAGGTGCCCCAAACAGGCTTTCCCCAGATCATGCCGGTGGCGATCGCCACCGCGGTGAACATCACCCCGATCTCAGCGGATGCCTCCGCTCTCCGGTCCCAACGCATCCGGCCAGTGAACAGCCACCCGATGCTCCCGGCGGCGGTGACCCCGAAGGCAAGGAAGGCCAGCCAGGCGGCGGGCACGTGGATGTACAGGATCCGGACGAAATCTCCCTGCAGGCGGTCTGGAGGCGAGGTCAGAGCGGTTACCAGGCCGGCGCCCAACGCAATGGCCGTCACCGATGCCAGGATCCATTTTCTCACAGGGCGATTTCCTCCAGGGCCCGAGCCGACATCACTCCCGCGGCGGCCAAGCCGAGATCGGCAACAACCAGAACCAGTACCCAAGTGATGATACCCTTCCCGGCGATCAATCCTTCCAGGGCCTGGGAGGCTCCCATGAGCAGGGGAGTGGACAGGGGCGCCATCAGCAGGGGCGCAAGGGTGGTCCGGGACCGGAGACCGGCGGTGATGTCTCCCGCCAGGGTGCCCAGCATGGCCAGACCGGCGCTTGCCAGACAGATCACGGGAACCATCAACTCAACCCCAGAGGGCGGCCGGTAATCGTAGAAGATGATCACCGGGATGATCAGGGTGCCCAAAACCGCCACCAGGATAAGCGCCGAGGCTGCTGCCCGCCCGGCGAAGCGGGCAGCCGGGTCAAGGCCGGTGAGAGCGAGGGCTCGCCTCTGGGTGGAGGTCTCCATGGCGGTCTGGCGAAAGACGACCATCATCCCGAACAGCAAGGCGACCAGCCAGTACACCGGCGCCGCCAGGTCTCGCAGCAGTGCCGGCGAGGCGTTGGTGGCCAGCGGGACCACCCATGTCGCCACCACGGCGAACGGGAAGACCACCGAGAGGGCCTCGCCGCTCCTGAGTTCCACCCGGAGGTCTCGCAGGGCGACGATGCGCGCCGACTCCCAGAATCCGGCACTCATGCGATCCTTCCCCCTTCCATGTGCACCACCCGTCCGGTCCAGGCAGCCAGCCGCTTGGCATCGTGGGAGACGCACACCACCGCTCCGCCCCGGCGGGTGGTGGTGCGGATCAGGTGATGTATGATCACGCCGGCATCCCGATCAAGTCCGGCGTCTGGTTCGTCCAGGAGCATCAGGCGCGGTCTTCCCACCATCAGCCTTGCCAGGTCGGCCCGGCGCTGCATTCCGTTCGAGCAACGTTCTGTTCGGATTCCCACTGCTCCTCTGAGTCCCACCTTCTCGAGGGCCGACAAGCCGTCAGCGGCGTTGTGGCCTCCCAACCGGGCCACCAGCGCCAGGTTCTCGCCCAGGGTCAGGTCGGGATAGAGAGCGGGGGTGTGGCCGGACCAGGCGATCTCGGGCCTTATCGCCAGGATCCCTGAGGTCCCCAACCGGACCCCCAATACCCTGCCTTCTCCGGCCGTGGGAGTGATGAAGGTGGCCAGAGTGGCCAGAAGGGTTGACTTCCCGGCGCCGTTCGGTCCGGCCACCCCCACGGATTCGCCCGGACGGAGGCTCAACCGGCAACCGGAAAGAACAGGTGTGCCGCCCAAAGTGACTGACAGATCTCTCAACTCAGCCAGGGATGCCGTCGGGGCGGACGGATGGGAGGGGTGGGGGTCGGTCACTCGTTCTGAGTGTATGAGGATCGAGAAGGTGGGAGGTGTCCCGGAGGCGAAAGTGACGGCCCACCCTTGACAGGGGGCGGTAGGCGGGGTAAATTGTGGGAACTTTCCTTAGGAGAAAGCGATCGTATGCGTGTAGGGAAGTGATCTCTGCGCGGCAGGCCGCGTCTGTTACCGGCAGAAGGGAAACACGGAAGTGAAGAACGGAAAGATCGGCTTCGGTTTGGTGGGCACCGGGATGTCCGGTGGTTTCATGGCCAAGGAACTCAACTTTGTCGAGGGCGGGGAGTTGGTTGCCGTATGCAGCCGCAACGAAGCCAACGTACGGGCTTTCGCGGAGACCCACGATGCCAGGCACTGGTTCACCGACTACCGACGGTTGGTCGAGCACGACGACGTGGACGTGGTGATCGTGTCGCTTCCCACCGGATTGCACGCCGACGTGATGATCGCGGCCTCCAATGCCGGTAGGCACGCCCTGGTGGAGAAGCCACTCGACATCAACCTCGAGAGGGCCGACCGGATGATAGACGCCTGCAGGACGAACAAGACCAAACTCGGGGTCATCTTCCAGATGCGCTTCGGCGCCGTTG
Source organism: uncultured Acidimicrobiaceae bacterium (assembly GCA_964458055.1). Lineage (GTDB taxonomy): Bacteria > Actinomycetota > Acidimicrobiia > Spongiisociales > ZC4RG35 > Bin76. Next base: position 2,864 of record CAYWGY010000080.1, read on the forward strand.
CCCGCACCCTCAAGGAGGCGGTTGATTCCGGACGCCTGGGTCGGGTCTTTCTTGCAGATGCCGTTGACAAGTCCAGCCGGACCGCAGCGTACTACAACTCCGCTGCTTGGCGGGGCACCAGGGCGCTGGAGGGCGGCGGTTGCCTGATGACCCAGTCCATTCACATCATCGATCTCCTCCAGTACCTGATGGGACCGGTGCGGTCGGTGATGGGACGGGTGGCCACCCAGGTCCATGACATTGAGGTGGAGGACACCGCCACCGCGGTGGTGAACTTCACCAGCGGCGCGATCGGGATAATTGAGAGCACCTCGTCGGTGCCGACTGCCCTCAAGTCCCGGTTGGAGTTTCATGGGGAGACCGGGACGGTGGTCGCCAATGCCCAGTATGACCGCTTCATCCTCTGGGACCTAGAGGGCGATGAGGGTCGGGTGGAGGTTGACCGGAACTTCGAGTTGACCGACATTGATGACCCCTGGGCTTACCCTCAGACCCGTCACCGGGTTCAACTCCAGGACATGGTTGACGCCATCCGCGAAGACCGTGATCCCGTGCTCACCGGAGAGGATGCCCGGGTGTCGCTGGAGATCATCATGGCCATCTACGAGTCGTCGCGCCTGGGCAAGGAGATCTTCCTGGAGTCCACGAACCGTCCACTCCCCTGATGGCGGCGCCGCCTCACATCCTCGAAGATCCGGGGGTCGGGAGGATGGCTGCCCTTCATCCTCCGTGGCCGGTTTCCTGAACCCGATTGGACGTAGCCGGTTGAAGTATTCGGCGGCATCCCTTGTCTGGAGAGGGGTGAGGGGAAGTCCCTGGCCTCGGGTCTGGCGGGAGGCCGAACTCAAGCGCACCTACGACGCCGTCGTGGTGGGCGGCGGGGTGCACGGCCTCGCCACCGCCTACTACCTGGCCCGCAATCACGGAATAACCGATGTGGCCGTGCTCGACAAGGCTTACCTCGGCGGCGGAGGCTCGGGCCGCAACACCGCCATCATTAGATCCAACTACCTGACCCCCGCCGGTGTGGCCTTCTGCGACCGGTCTCTGGGCCAGTACCTCTTCGACGTTCTCATAGACGCCGGCGCCGAGTTCGCCATAACCGTCGCGACAGCCTGTACTGGCGCCAGGCGTAATGATTGGGGGAGGGACCGGTCTGAGTGCCTCCAGTGACCGCCTACATGTTGAACACGCCGAAGCCGCTGCGGTATCTACCCGCTGGAGTCGTGGCCCACCGTATTGCTTAACCGCATGAGAGAGTCCCTCTGGCGAGGCGCCCTTCCGCAATATCGGAGGTATGATGGCGGGCCCCGTAGTACCCAGGTGACCATCACAGCTTGGTAATCCCGCGGCGGCTCGGTGGGTAGCTAGGCAAGGTGGGTGCTGCTTGTCGGTATCTCCTACCATCTTTCGGATTGTGCCATCCACAGATGAGCAGATCAAGCGCATATCGGAGGCTGCTACGCCGGATGCCCTGGAGTCGGCCCCTCCAGAGGCCTTGGAGGTGGCGCAGCGCATCGCGGATACCGCCCTTGCCGGCTATACCAAAGAGGACTGGCGCTACGTCTTGAATGCCCTTCGCCCGGATCGGGCAGCGACATACATTTCCAGTCGGCCTCCCAAGGATCGCTTGGAACTTCTCTTGCTCATCGAGTCGCCAAGCCGCCGAGCAGCAGTGGAGCGCCATCTAGTTGTTTCCGCCGCTTAGGGTGTTCTGTATCCCCGCACCAGAGACGGTAATGGGTTCGGACCCTGTTCCGTAGCTGTTGCCGATTCCCCCTTCAACCTATTACGAAGCGTCGGGAGTGCGAACCGGACTGTGGTTCGGCTTGTTTCTGCCGGGACGCCGACCCGTTCGACGTGGCCTGGTGGGTTAAATGGAGCGACATGGGGCGGACTAACGCTGCGAGAGCGGATTGCAATCTCTCCACTGGTCCGATTATGTCTTTTTTTGCGGAACCGGCGGGCAAAACACAAAAGTGGTAATCAGATGGGCCAATAGGCTTCTGACCTGGGTAAACATACCCAATCTGAGCTCCGGGGGTGGGACTCGAACCCACAACCTTCGGGTTAACAGCCCGCCGCTCTGCCGAATTGAGCTACCCCGGAAAGTTGGCGAGGCCCCAAAGGGAGGCCTGCCAGCCGGAACAAGTGTACAACAGATCGTTGGGCGTGGGCGATCCTTTCCGGGACCGGCGGGGTGCTGCCAATGTGACCGGATAGCTGTCCGGGCGGCATAACATCCGGACTGTTTATGAAACGGAGACTATTGGCTGTGGGCTTGTTGCTGGTTTTGCCGGCCTTCGCCTGCGGTGCGGGCGATGAGACAGAGGGGAAGAGTTCCGCATTCTCGGGGAGCCTGAGCTGGATCACCCCCGATGAGTTGTCGGTGAAGTTGGAGGAGGGACCGGCGACAGTGGTGAACTTCTGGGCATCCTGGTGCGGTCCGTGCAGGTCGGAGGCTCCGGTCCTGCGCAGAGCCTTTGAGGAGTACGGAGTTGAAGTGCGTTTCATCGGAGTGGCGGTCGACGACACGGCCGACGGAGCCTTCGACTTCATCGACACCTATGGGATCCCGTTTGAGAACTACCTGGCCGACGGGGGTCCCATGATGGCGGCCTATGAAGCCTTCGGCATTCCCTTCACCGTGTTCACCGATGCGGCGGGGGAGGTTCTGAATGTCCATCGGGGGATCATTGATGAACAGGTCTTGGGGCTCTGGACTGACGAACTCTCCCGCCTCGGGTGAGGCGGTTCCCAGACTCCGGGCTGGTCTCGTTGCTGCGGCTTCCAGGCTTGTCGCGCACAGGTTCTTGCGGGCCGTTCCGGCAAACTCTCTAGGCGACGCCTGACATGGACCTGACCCTGGTTTCACGGGCGGCAACCGCCATGCTCGTCGTGGCTGGGACTCTGTGGTTGACGAGGCGCCGGCGTCCCGGTGTCGCGGAGGCCCCTTTCAGCGATCTGCTGGGTGCTGTCCTGGTGGGGATGGCCGCGGGAAGGGTGGCATACGTGGTGGGAGAAGGCATAAATCTGATTTCCCATCCCGTGGAGGTACTGCTGGTGCGAGGCGGCATCACGCCGGTTCCGGCGGCGCTGGGAGCCCTCGGCTATCTGGCCTGGACTTGTCGCTCCGACTTCCTGAACCGGATCGACTACCTGGCGCCCGCCGTCCTGGCCGGCCTGGCCGCATGGGAGGCGGGGTGCTGGTGGCAGGGTTCCTGCCTGGGATCGCCTTCCGGCCTCTGGTGGGCCGTTGCCCTCCCGGGGAGCGACCTGACCCGCCATCCCGCCGGTGTGTATGCGGCGCTGCTGCTGGCGGCGGGGTCGATCTGGCTGGGATTGCGCCCCCCTCGATGGAGAGGGGTGGCGGCTGCGACCGGCCTGGGATGGTCCGCGGGTGTCCGCCTGATTGCTCCCCTTTGGTCGGTGCCGGGATGGTCCATGTGGTCATGGTGGTACCTCGCAGCCGTTTTGCTGGCTTTGGCCGGGGGTTTGGCGGCGTGGCGGGCGCCAGGGAAGGTGGCCGGCGACCCGGCTGCGTGAGTTTGAGCAGGCAAACCCAGGTTGGCGACGCCCCCTCCAACGGACCGGGAGAGGGAAGAGAGGTCGGTGCCGGGTTGTTGATCTGCGTTTGAACGAGGCTCCGGTTTGCCGGGGGAAGGTGAAAACAATCGCTGGGTTGGCAGAATCTCTCACGGACGGTGGGAGGTCGCGGGGGCGATTCCGCGCATATTGAAGGTATGCGGCGTGTTACGTCGATAGTTCCATCGCCGAACACAGGGCCCGATCAACGGCCGCACCGGCCGGCGGCGGATCCCGGTAAGGAGGGAAGATGAAGGCAACTGTTGAACGTCCTGTATTGAACAGCGCTCTGCGGAGAATCAGCACCGCAGTGGGAAGCGTGGTCCCGCTGGTGGTCACCGTCTTGGAGGATGGTGTTGAACTCCTCGGAGTGGGCAGAGACTCGGTTATGTACGTCGATGTCGAGGCCTCGGTCGAGTCGCCGGGCTGTTCCGAACTCATGCTCAGACAGATCATGTCAGTGGTGAAGTCCCTTCCCAACGGCAGTCTGAAGCTGGAGAGCGGATCAGCAGGCATTGGGATGGCTCTGTCCGGGCGGGATGCCCGGGTGGAACTAACCGAACAGGATGAACTGTGCGGCGCGGACATCCCGGAGGCCTACTGGTCGGAGTGTGTGATAGAGGGAGAACTCCTCAGGTCTTCTCTCCAGGGAGTGGTGACGGCAGTCGCCACCGACAACCACCCGATCTTCGGGTCCGTGCGCCTGGACCGGGTTGAGGGCCACCTGCGCCTGGTTGCCTCCGACACCTATCGTCTGGCGGTGCGTGACCTCCCGGGCACGTCGTGGAATGCCAGCTTCTCGGTGAACGCCCGCTCTCTGAAACGAATGGTGCGGGCTTTCGGGAAGGCATCCCGGTATCGGGTCGGCCTCTACGACGGCTACGTGTGGTTCGCGGTGGACGGCCGGGGCACCATGGGGATTCCCTGCGATCACTCCGACTATCCCCGCTACGGAGGATGGTCTCCGCCATGGGCCGGGCGGATGGCATTGGCCCGCAAGCCGCTCATGGACCTGGCGAGGCGGGCGGTGGCCCTGGACAGAAAGGCGCCGCCTCCGATCAAGGTGGTTTTCAGCGCTGAAGGGATCGAGGTCACCGCCAAGACGCAGTACGGTACGGTCAGCGGCTGTCTTGAGGCCGATCACATCGAGTGGGCGGCCGAGGAAGTGGTGACCCTGCGGTTCAACTCCCGGTTCCTGGCGGATGCCCTGGCCAACCTGGTGTCCGATCGGGTGGAGATCAGCGTGGCCGAAGACCCCCTTGCCCGACCCAAACCGGTACGCATTGCCGATGGGCGCCAACCGGAAGCCTGGAATCTGGTGATGCCGATGAGAGCCGGCTGAACGGGCCCGCAGGAAGCGCCGGCAGATGATCGCGACGATGGCGCTTGCAGCCACTGCGGATGGGCGGCGGCAGGCAAGCATGTGAGTAGGAAGGTTGGAGTCCGGCCAGGAGGCCAAGGTGGGCATTGTCGGAGGGGTATCGTTTACTCGAGATCGTGACGACGTTCCCTGACCTTCCGGACGATAGTTTCGAGATCATCTATGCCGACCCACCCTGGGACTACCAGGGACAGTTGCAGCACGCCGGGGCCGGATCGGGCGAAACCGGGGGAGCGGTGCGCCATTACCCCACCGTGAAACTGGCGGACCTCAAGAGACTTCCTGTTTCCACCATTGCCGCCGACGACTGCCTTCTTTTCATGTGGAGCACCAACCCGCACCTCGATCAGGCGATCGAGTTGGGAAGGTCCTGGGGTTTCAGGTGGGCTACGGTCGCTTTCGTCTGGGACAAGGTGCGGGTCAATCCCGGGTTCTACACCTTGAGCCAATGCGAGTTGTGTCTTGTCTTCAAAAGGGGGCGGATCCCCGTGCCCAGGGGGGCAAGGAACGTCCGGCAGATGGTGCGCAGTAAGCGAGGAGCGCACTCGGAGAAACCTGACGAAGTTCGCCGAAGGATCGAGAGGATGTTCCCCCTCCAGTCCAAGATAGAACTGTTCGCCCGCCGGAGGGCGGAGGGATGGAACAGTTGGGGGCTGGAAATAGGGCGAAAGTAGTAAAACTCCAAGGTCGGAAAAGTCCGTACAACACGGTCAAAAACCTCCCGCAGCTACGTAGCTCGAATGCGGTCCCCTGTTACTCTCCCATAGCGAGGTCACTCGGTTCCCAGCCGATGGAGACGAGATGTACGGCGAGAGGAGAGACAGGATGAGTGGCATGTACTCGACGGTGAACCCGCCCAGGTACACGGGGACGGGCAGGTTGCAACGCAAGTACTACGAACGGGAGTTGCGACGGCTGCAAGAGGAGTTGGCGATGCTCCAGAGATGGATTGTCGATCGGGGACTCAAGGTCCTTGTGATCTGTGAGGGCCGGGACGCCGCCGGGAAGGGGGGAGTCATAAAACGCATAGTCGAGCGGCTCAATCCCAGGGTTTGCCGGGTGGTGGCGCTGGGCGTCCCCACCGAGCGCGAACAGACTCAGTGGTACTTCCAGCGGTATGTGGCCCATCTGCCCGCCGCGGGGGAGATGGTCCTCTTCGACCGCAGTTGGTACAACCGGGCCGGGGTGGAGCGGGTCATGGGATTCTGCACCGAACAGGAATACCAGGAGTTCTTGGTCTCATGCCCCCAGTTCGAGCGAATGTTGATTCGCTCGGGCATCCAGATCATCAAGTACTGGTTCTCGGTGAGTGACGAGGAACAGGAGCGACGTTTCCAGGCCCGGTTGACGGATCCTCGCCGGAGATGGAAGCTGAGTCCGATGGACTTGGAATCGAGGAAGCGCTGGATCGACTATTCCAGGGCAAAGGACGAGATGTTCGTTCACACCGACATCATTGACTGTCGCTGGAATGTTGTGAACGCCGACGACAAGCGACGGGCGCGACTCAACTGCATCAGCCATCTGCTCACCAGCATTCCCTATCACACTGTGGACGTCCCCGACCTGAGCCTCCCGGCCCGACAGAGCGGAGACGAGTACGTTCGCCCGCCCATCACCCAGCAGGCCTTCGTTCCCGATCTCTACCTTCCACAGCCCGGGTCGGTCACAAAGAAGAAAAAGAAGAAAAAGGCGGAAGGCGAGTTTCCGGCCGCGACAGTTTGAGAACGCCGCCGTTCAAGCGGTGTGGTGTCGTGGGAGTGGGCGCCCGACCTGACAGTGTCTCCCGGCACTTTGCGCAACTGGTTGGCCCTTGTGCCCGTGAAACCCAGACAGCGGTGTCGACATAAATGACTGCCCTGGACCGCTCTGAGGGAGAGCCTGGCGGCCGTGACGGTTACTGGCCATCGGATTGGCCGGCCGAATGCGGTGGCAACCGGAGGCAGAAGGCGTCGCGGGGACGCCTGGATGCCGCCGAGGGCAGGGCGTCGGTCGTGAGCCGGCGCAACGATCGCTGGAACGTGATGTTCGTCGAACGCGAGCCCGACCAGTGGTACCTGGGAAGGACCATGCCCTACTTCACCAGCCCCGAGCCCTACGGATGGGTCGAGCATCTGGCAGATCACTGCTGGATCATGGATTGTGGGGACATCGAGTCGGTGCGGGCAATCCACGGCAGGGAACCGAACGGACGATTCGCCTCCCCGCCCGGGGGAAGGCTCTCCTGGCGGCGTCCGGCTCCATGGTCGGGAGCCCAGCGCCTGTTGCGACTGAGCCTGCCAATGCACTGATCACTTGGTCATAGCCTTTGGCCGGGATCAGTTGGGTCAGGCGATTGTAAGCTGTTGGAGAGATGGATGGCGGTTGGTTCTCACCCGACTCCTGGCGGTGTTCCTCCGTTCTTCTTGCATTGTCCGGCAGGGTCCTGGATGGCCGAGGCAGCAGGTGCCGTTTGGCAGTTGACACCGCCGAAGGGGTTAGCCGGTGATGCCTGCTGGAAAACGGACCGCGGTGGTCGTCGGCGGTGGGGTCTTCGGTCTCTCCGGCGCCTTGGCCCTGCGAGAACGGGGTTATGGGGTGACCCTGGTGGATTCAGGTCCGATCCCACACCCCATGGCAGCCTCCAACGACATCAGCAGGATGGTCCGCACGGACTACGGGAGCGACCTGTTGTACCAGCAACTGGCTGCGGAAGCCATCAGGGGATGGCATGGGTGGAACGCTCGATGGGGGCGGCAACTGTACCACGAGGTCGGTTTGCTGCTGTTGAGCAGCCAACCATTCGAACAAGGCGGATACGAGGCGGATTCCCACCGGATCCTCACCGGCGAGGGATGGTCGCTACAGCGCCTGTCTTCGTCCTCCATCGCCTCCCGGTTTCCCCGGTGGAATCCCGAACGCTACCTGGACGGGTACTTCAATCCGCGGGCCGGCTGGG
>CAYWGY010000081.1:0-10760 GCA_964458055.1 uncultured Acidimicrobiaceae bacterium
TATCTCGCCGAACGGGATCTTCCCGTACACCAGCAGACCCGATTCCGCTACCCCCCCTCACTTGTGGTGATCGACGGGGGTGCGGGACAGTTGGGAAGAGCTGTGAGGGTGTTGGACGAACTGGACCTGGACATCCCCGTGGTGGGGTTAGCCAAACGGATGGAAGAGGTCTACTTTCCGGACCTTGCCGAGCCGCTTCGGATCTCTCGCCGGGCGGAGGCGCTCTACGTCTTACAGCGTATCCGCGACGAAGCTCACCGGGTTGCAGTGGCGTACAACCGTAAACTCCGTTCCAAGGGGATGATGGAGTCTTTGTTGGACGAAGCGCCTGGGATCGGACCGGTCCGCAAGCGCGCACTCCTGCGTAAATTCGGATCGCTACGGCGGCTGCGGGAGGCTGCCCCTGCGGAGTTGGCCGAAGTGGTTCCCTCCGCGGTGGCCGACGACCTCTACCTGCTCCTGCACGAGGAGTAGATGCCAGTGGACGAGCGCTCACTGTCCCACCGTGATGCGAATCCTGAGCTTCTGCTGATCACCGGCATGTCAGGAGCAGGCCGGGGGTCGATGGCCCGGGTTCTGGAAGACCTCTCCTATCGGGTCATTGACAATCTGCCTCCCGGGATGATCCTGCAGGTCGCCTCTCACGATGAGCCTCTTACCGAGAACGCCCGGCTCGCCCTGGTTATCAGGTCCTGGGATCTGGAACTTGGTCCCCGGGAAGCCATCAGACGTGCGGTGGCGCAATTGGCGGGGCTTGGGATGAGTCCCGGGGTGGTCTTTCTGGATGCTGAGGATCGGGTGTTGATCCGCCGCTACGAGGAGACCCGACGTCCGCACCCTCAAGGTGGTGAGTCGCTTCCGGCGGCCATAGCGGCCGAACGCCGCCTCCTCTCGGGACTACGGGCAGCCGCCGATCTGGTAATCGACACTTCCGATTTCACTATCCACCAGTTGAGGGAGAGAGTGGTGGCCAGATTCGGCGGGGAGGGAAGAACCCGGTCGATGCAGATCTCTCTGGTCTCCTTCGGATTCAAGAACGGACTGCCCCGGGATGCCGATGTGGTGTTCGATGTCCGCTTCCTTCCCAATCCGCATTGGGAAGCTCACCTGCGACCCAAGACGGGCATGGATGCCGAGGTGGCCGCCTTCGTGCTCCGGAGTCCCGACACCGGGGAGTTCCTGGACAAGGTGATGGACCTGCTGCTCTTCCTGGCGCCGCGATACCGGGAGGAGGGGAAGTCCTATTTGACCATCGCCGTCGGCTGCACAGGCGGTCGGCATCGCTCGGTTGCCGTTTGCGAGGAACTGGGCCTGCGCCTGGCTCACCACCGGGTGGAAGTGTCGCTCTTTCATCGTGATGTGAGCGGCGGGTGATGGGCAACTTGGAGCGAAGACTGGTCGGGATTGCTTTTTTGAATCCACAAACGGGCCGGTGAGAATCGTGGCCGGGAATGTTGGCGCCTCCGCTCCGGGTCCGGTGAGGCCGGAATACCTGACTCTCGATCAGGTCGGGGTCAGTGGTCTCCGGGTGCTGGTGCGCGCTGATCTGAATGTACCGCTGGCCGGCGGGCGGGTGGCTGACGATTTCCGCATCCGCGCCTCCCTGGAGGCGGTGGCGAGGCTGCGGTCCGAAGGGGCGGTGGTGGTGGTGTGCAGCCATCTGGGCCGTCCGGAAGGTGTTGATCCTCTCCTCAGCCTGGCGCCGGTCGCCCGGCGGATGGAGGAGTTGGGTGGATTCGAGGTGACTCACCTGCCCGCGTTGGTGGGCGGGGAGGCCAGAGATGCCGTGGCGCGGAGCCGACCGGGGGATGTGCTGGTCCTGGAGAACACCCGCTTTCACCCTGGTGAGAAGACCAACGACCCCGGTCTTGCCTCCGGGTTGGCGGAGTTGGCTGATCTGTTCTGCCAGGATGCCTTCGGCTCGGTTCATCGGGCCCATGCCTCCACGGTGGGGGTGGCATCGCTGGTCAAGTCGGTGGCTGGGCCGCTGCTGGCTTCGGAACTCGAGACGATCGGAAGGCTGGTGGAGGATCCGCCCCGGCCGTTCGTGGTCGTATTGGGAGGCGCCAAGGTGTCCGACAAGCTTGGGGTGCTCTCCAGGCTGGTGGAGATCGCCGACGCCGTGGCTATCGGGGGCGGTATGGCATTTACTGCGTTGATGGCCGAGGGCTACACCGTGGGTAGGAGTCTGGTCGAGGACCGGATGGCTTCCGCAGTCAGGGATCTACTGCGAGGCCCCTTTGGTGGGAGGATTCTGCTACCCGAAGACGTGGTTGCCGCGCGGGATTTCAATTCCGATTCCGAGTACCGGGTGACGAGCGTACGGAGCATGAGGGGTTTTGAGTTGGGATTGGACATCGGGCCGGTCACGTCCTCACGCATCGCCGAGATTTGCCGGGGAGCGGGGAGTATCTTCTGGAACGGTCCGATGGGGGTATTCGAGTGGGAGGCGTTCCGCTCGGGCACCGAGCAGGTGGCCCTTGCGGTCACTTCCTCGGACGCCTTCTCGGTGGTGGGCGGAGGCGACTCGGCTGCAGCCATCCGGATGCTCGGCCTGGCGGACCAGGTGTCCCACCTCTCCACAGGCGGGGGAGCGGGGTTGCGTTTGCTTGAGGGGAGGGCCCTTCCAGGTGTGGAGATTCTGCAGGAGTGGGTAGTTTAGGGGTAGACATGAACCGCAAGAGTCTCATTATCGGCAACTGGAAGATGAACCTGACCCACCTCGAAGCCATCGCGGTCACCCAGAAGCTCTGGTACCGGCTTGACATAGCCGACTTCGACCGTACCGATGTGGTCATTGCTCCTCCCTTCACCTGCCTGCGCACCGTGCAGACCCTGATCATGGCCGACCGCATGCCGTTCGGTTTGGGAGCCCAGCATGTGCACTGGGAGAAGCAGGGCGCGTTCACGGGTGAGGTCTCTGCCGGCATGCTTGCCAAGCTGGATGTTGGCCACGTGATCGTGGGTCACTCCGAGCGCAGGGCCATGTTCGGGGAGACCGACGCGCTGGTCAACAAGCGGGTCCGGGCGGTGCTGGGCGCAGGAATGACGCCGGTGATCTGTGTGGGCGAGACCCTGGAGCAGAGAGAGGCCGGCCGCACCGAGTCGGTGGTGACCTCCCAGTTACGTGGGGCTCTCCACCGGCTGACGGCTGACCAGAAGCATTCGGTGGCCGTTGCCTACGAGCCCGTCTGGGCAATCGGTACCGGACGCCACGCGGACGCAGCCACGGCCAACGAAGTCTGCCAATTGCTGCGCAGCACCCTGATCGGCCTGGGCGGGCCGGAGGCCGGGGAGAGAGTGCGGATACTCTACGGCGGCTCGGTCAATGCGGGCAACGTCGCCGGGTTCATGGCCAAGCGCCACATAGACGGCGCCCTGGTGGGCGGAGCCAGCCTCGACCCCGACACCTTCGCGGCAGTGATCCGCTACTGGATGTGAGACCGTACCGGGAGGGGAGATGCGCCTCTTTGTTGGGGGCCCCACGCTAACGCCGACATTGTTTGGGGTGAACCACCCTGGTTTTCCCGGAGGGTTTCTATCTTGAGAGGATGGAGATTATGGGAAGACCTAGTAGGTATGCGCCGGAGGTGCGGGAACGCGCGGTTCGGCTGGTGTTCGCTCAGCAGGGTGAGCACAAGTCACAGTGGGCGGCGATCTGTTCTATTGCGGAGAAGGTTGGCTGTACGTCTGAGACGCTTCGGAAGTGGGTTCGTCAGGCAGAACGCGATCAGGGGTTGCGGTCTGGTTTGACCACCGACCAGGTGGAGGAGCTCAAGGAGCTGCGGCGTGAGAACCGTGAGTTGCGGCGGGCGAATGAGATCTTGCGGAAGGCGTCGGCGTATTTCGCCCAGGCGGAGCTCGACCGCCGACCGAGGCGATGACCGCGTTCGTGGATGAACACCGCGATACCTATGGGGTCGAGCCGATCTGTGAGCAGTTGCCGATCGCCCCTTCCACCTATTACGAACATAAACGGCGCCAACGCGAGCCGGAGCGGTGTTCGGCTCGTTCTCGTCGGGACACCGTGCTTCGGCCGGTTATCCGGCGGGTTCATGAAGAGAACTATGGGGTGTACGGCGCTCGGAAGGTGTGGCGACAGCTCCACCGCCAGGGAGTGCGGGTGGCTCGGTGCACGGTGGAGCGTTTGATGCGTGACCTGGGACTCTGTGGAGTGGTCAGGGGCAAGAAACAACGAACAACTGTCTCCGATGAGGGCGCTGACCGGCCTGCCGACCTAGTCGACCGCCAGTTCGGCGCCACGGCACCGAACCGCCTTTGGTTGGCCGATATCACCTATGTTCCCACCTGGTCTGGGTTCGTGTACGCGGCGTTCGTGATCGACGCTTACTCGAGGTTCATCGTCGGATGGCGAGTGGCTACCACCCTGGCAGCCGACCTGGCGCTCGACGCGTTGGAACAGGCACTATGGGCACGCAAACCCGACAGGGGACTGATACACCACTCGGACCACGGAGGCCAATATCTATCAATTCGGTACACCAACCGACTGGCCGAAGCCGACATCGAACCGTCGGTCGGGTCGGTCGGCGACAGCTACGATAACGCGCTGGCCGAGACGGTGATCGGGTTGTACAAGACAGAACTGATCCGCAACAAGGGACCATGGCGGAACCTCGACCAGGTCGAGTACGCCACCCTCGAATACATCGACTGGTTCAATCACCGCCGGCTTCTGGAACCAATTGGAGATATCCCACCGGCTGAAAAGGAGGCCAACCACCACAAAGCAACAGGAAAAGCACTCACACGAAACACTCTCCGATAAAGCCGGGGTGGTTCAGGGTGTGTGCAGAGGAGGCCTTTCTCGAATCCCTTGCTAGCTTTGTCACCTCTTGGCAGGCTAGAGTGATCATTGTGAACGTTTAGGCTGGCACCGATCTGGCCGTGTTATGTACCATGTTTTGAAGGGCTGCGTTCTGTCATAGGAGGGAGGAGGGCGATGAATCCCCTGTCCAAGTCACAGGTCGACAAAGCTGGGCGGCCTTTGCGCAGGATGCAAACGGGCGACTTGACGCCCACGGTGTCCCAGGTTGAATCCGCAATGGAGGTACTAACGGCGTTCCGGGCCTCTCACTACGCCCCCCTGGGGAAAGCCAACAACGGATTGCGATCGATGTTGCGGACAATAGGGATCAATGGCAAGGTGACCCAGCGACTCAAGCGGTCCAGGACCATTCTGAGCAAGCTGGTGCGACAACCGACAATGGCACTGTCCAACATGCAGGACATCGGCGGGTGTCGGGTGGTGTGTTCTGACATAGACGACATTAGAAGTCTCGCGAACCGAATTCGGGAGTTCCGCCCGCCCAGATCTGAATACGACTACATTCAGAACCCGAAGCAAAGTGGCTATCGCGCCATCCATTTGGTTATGACCTGCAGTGGGCGGCTCATCGAGATTCAGCTTCGGACGGTCCCAATGGATGAGTGGGCCACTGTACAGGAGCGGGTTGGAGCCGCGTTGGACATAGACCTCAAGTCTGGCGAAGGACCTCCGGAACTCATCCGACTGATGAGGCTGGTTTCAAAGGTGATCGCCCTGGAAGAAGACGCGAGAAGTGCTTCTCCAGAGCTGGCCGAACAGATCGGGGCTGCTCGCCAACGAGTATTAGCATTGCTGATGAAAGGAGTGCTGGAGGATTAGCCATGAGTGTTTCCATCCTGAGTTATTTGCTTGTGTTTAACCGCAGAACCTTGACTTCTAAAGTCTTTGAATTCGGTGAGGATGCTGAGGCGGCCTTGATGGCGTATTCAGAAAGGGAGATGCAGCACAAGGATGATCCTCTCACTGAAGTTGTGTTGATGGGTTCGGACTCACTCGAATCGGTTAAGGCCACTCACTCGAATTATTTCCCCGAGAAGGTGGTTACCAACGGTTGGCTAGCAGATCTATTGACATCAATTGACGATGCTGTCGGTCCGTCTCCAAAAGCCCGCGTAGGGTAGATCGCCGGAAGCTGCATTCTTCAAGGCTGACTGCGGGTATGTTTGGGGTAGCCTGACGACTATGTATCGCATGGTATTGCTTCGTCATGGACAGTCCGAATGGAATCTGTCCAACCAATTCTCCGGATGGACCGATGTCGACCTGACAGCGCAGGGGGAGTCTGAAGCCCGGTCGGCGGGACGGCTCATGAAGGAGGAGGGACTGTGGTTCGACGTCGTCCACACCTCCCTGTTGCTGCGCTCCATCCGCACGGCCGAGATCGCGCTGGCGGAGATGGGACTCTCGTGGCTTCCGGTGATGAGGCACTGGCGGCTCAACGAGCGCCACTACGGCGCCCTGCAGGGCTTGAACAAGCAGCAGACCGCCCGCCGCCACGGTGCAGAACAGGTGCATGTCTGGCGACGCAGCTACGACACCCGGCCTCCGGCCTTGAAGACCGACGACCCTCGCCATCCCGGTTCCGATCCCAAGTACGCAGACTTGGCGCCGGAGTTGATCCCCGCCACCGAGTGTCTGAAGGACGTCGTGGCGCGGTTCCTGCCATACTGGCACGATCAAATCCTTCCCCAGTTGCGCAGGGGGCTGACGCCTCTGGTTGTGGCCCATGGGAACAGTCTCCGGGCACTTCTCAAGCACCTGGAGAAAGTCTCAGACGAGGAGATAACCTCGCTGAACATTCCGACGGGTATCCCCTTGCTGTATCACCTCGATGCTGATTTGCAGCCGGCGGGATCGCGCTACCTGGGCGATCCCGAGGCGGCGGCAGCGGCGGCAGCGGCAGTGGCTGCCCAAGCCGCGATAGAATAGACGCCATGGCTATCTTGCAAGTGGCTGTCATCACGATCCATGTGTTGCTCTCGCTGGGGCTGATCCTTCTGATCCTCCTCCATTCCGGGAGGGGCGGGGGTCTCTCCGACGCGTTCGGTGGTGGAGTGGGTGCCTCCATGGCGGGTTCCACCGTGGCCGAACGCAATCTGAGTCGACTGACCGTCATCACTGTCCTCGGCTTTGCCGCCACGACCATCGCTCTGATTTTCATCTTGGCCTAGCGCCACAACCTGCCGGAAAACGATGCCGGAGCAGTTCCTTGACTGGACCGTACTCCAGAATCCGCGGGCCGGCCGTGGAAGGACATCTACTCAGACCCTGAGCCATCTGCTGGCTGCCGAGGGCATAGAGGCCCGCGTCGAGGCGTGCTCGTCGGCCGAGGAGATGGCTGCTCGAGTTGTGGAGGTGGTGTCTTCCGAGGGGAGGGTGGCGGTTGCCGGGGGAGACGGCACCCTGAGCCTGGCGGTGAATGCCCTGTGCGAGGAACGCTGGAGCGAGCCCCCGCGATTGGCGATGCTGCCCAGCGGCACCGCCTGCGACTTCCTCCGCACCTTCGGATTCTCCCGAAAGCTGGGCGAAGCGATTTCTCGCCTGGGCAGTCCGGCGTGGTACGACATCGACGTAGGTTGCCTGGAAGGGACGTGGGGCCGGCGGTTCTTTGTCAACGTTGCCGACGCCGGTGTGGGCGCGGCCGCTGCGGAGACCGCCGCGAAGCTTCCCGGGTGGGTGGGAGCGTCCCGTTACGGCCTGGGGTTCGCTGCCCGCCTGCCCAGGTTTCCGCGAGCGGAGGTACTGATCAAGGGTGCGAGAAGAACCCTGCAGTTCGACGCTCTGGCGGTGATCGTAGCCAACGCCCAGTTCTTTGCCTGGAACTGGAACATCGCCCCCAAAGCCAACCTGGTGGACAACCGTTTGGACTTGCAGGTGTTCACCCCCAGTAAACGTCAGTTGCCCGTGGCGGTCCCCAAAATCATCAGGGGGATGCACCTGAGAGAACCGTGGGTGCAGCGACGCAGTTGGGAGAGCTTCGAAGTGAGCACTGATCCGATCTGGCCGATCGAGGCGGATGGTGACATGGTGGGATGCACCCCCGTCAGATTCTCAAGCCGGCCTGCGGCAATCCGCTTCAAGATCTGACCCGGCCCGAACACGTATCCGGTCGCCGATGGGCCGGACTCAGGGGTGTTTGAGTGTTCGGCGAAGAGACCAGGTCGCCAGTAGGGACAGGACCGTGCCCATGGCGACCAGCACGCCCACGTTGTCTCCGATGTCGAGGATTGACCCTCCCCATTGCAGGTCGCTGAATCCCAACATGGCCCAGCCCTGCGGTGTGAACCTGGCCACGGTCTGTATAGCGTCCGGCAACACCTCGAGCGGGACCATAGCGCCTCCCAGTGCCCCAAGCACCAGTGCCACAGTCACCGCCACTCCGATCGTGGCCGGTTCGGCCAGGCGGAAGGACCCCAGCAGCATCCCGGCGCCCGCCCCGGCCACGGACAGAGCCATTATCAACAGGACGGAGGCACCCAGGTGTTTCCACTCGACGCCGAAGATGGCCAGGCTAAGCACCATGATGTACACGCCCTGGAAGAAGGTGACGCCGAACTGGCCGGCAACATATCCCGAGATCAGCCGCCGGACCGATGTGGGTGTGGAGACGATGCGGGTGTCGAGACCCATCTCTCGATCAGCCACCATGGCAGTAGCCCCGGTCAGTGCCGTGAGGAACATGAACAGAACCAGATTGGAGGCGGCGCCTCCGTCGAACCTTCCCATGTCGGGTGGGAATAACGACTCCCCAACCGATTCCAGGGTGACGGTTGTCAGTTTGACCCTCTCGGTTATGTCAACGGCCAGCGGCCAGCTCTGCTGGAACCCGACTCCCGTCACGTTGGCGGCAAAGCGGGCCGCACGGTAGGGGATGGTCTCTTCGGTGACTGCCTGTTGAACGGTGGCCTCCAACTGCGGCCCCAGGCCGGTGGGAGCGGTGACGAAACCGATGAGCACCGGCTCTCCACGTGCGAAGCGCGCCGCCATTCGCGGCGGGAAGATCACACCCGCGGCCAGTGCGCCCCGCTCCACCGTGGTCAGCATCTCCCCGGTGTCTTCGTAAAAGACAAGCTCGAGGGCCTGGTTATCGGCCAGATTGCTGATGATCTTGTCGGTGATGGACTGGGTGGTGTCCCCGGAGATGCCCATTTGTGCCCGGCTGCCCTGGCCGCCGCCGAACTGGATCCCGATTATGAACACCATCGCCACCGGGAATACGAAGAAGAAGAAGAGGGAGGCCGGCTCCCGCAGGATCCTGAGCACGTACACCCTGCCGATCGCCAGCGTCTTCATAATCTGAGATTCCGCTTGGCGCCCAGCACGCTAACTGTGAGGGTTACCACGGTGATCGCGGTCAGGACCAGCAGCGGCAGCACGATCACCTCGATCCCGCCTCCACCCCTCAGGTCGGCCAAACCCCGCATGAACCAGGCGTGCGGAGTTATCAGGGAGAGGGTGTTGAGGAGGCCGCTGCCGCCCGAGATGGGGAAGAAGGTCCCCCCGAGAATTCCCATCGTCACCGCCACCACCGACTGGAAGTTCTGAGCCTGTTCGCTGGTGCGGGTTAGTCCTGCCGCCACAGATACAATCCCGGTGGCGGCAGCCACCGCGGCTACCACCAGGAGCGCGGTGGCCGGTATTTCGACCCAGTTTGCACCCAGCAGGATCCCTGATGCCAGCATGAAAAGGCCGACACTCCCGACTCCAACCGTGAAGGAGAGGACGAACTTGGCCGCCAGGATACTCCCGGGAGAGATGGGAGTGGAGAGCAGTCGTGCCAGAGTGTATTGCTTGCGCTCCTCCATAAGGCTGAGGAGCCCGGTTCCCACCACGAACATGGTGAAGAAGATGGCTGCACCCGCGGAGTAGTAGGTGGGGCCGTCCAGTTGGCGGACCTCGGCATCAACGGCGGCCAGCCGCGCTACCGGTGGCGCTTGCGATGCGGCCAGGCCCAGTGCGGCCAACTGCTGGCGACTGAAACTTCCCAGAGTGACCGCGGTGGCCCCTGCGGCGCTGGCGGAGGCCACCTCCAGCGAGAAGTGTTCCGCTATGGACTTTGCTATACCTGCGACGACCGGCGAGCCGGGACTGGCGACCACCGTTATTCCGGCTTGGGAACCCTCGACGATGGCCTGGCTGAAACCTGAGGGAATGAAGAAGCCGGCGTCCACCTCTTCGGTCTCGAGTGCCTCGTCCAGGGAGGCCCGGTCCCGGTAGGAGGTGAGATCGACCAGACCTTCCTGTTCGAGTCCTGCCATCGCCTGGGAGAAACTCTCCGAAATGGGACCTCCGGAGTCTGCGTTCGCCAACCCGAAATGGAAGACAACCGCTTCGTCGCTCCGGAAGAAGTCGCCGAAGGCCAGGCTCAATGCGCCGGCGATTACCAGGGGGGCGATCAATCCGAAGATGAATATTGTACGATCGCGGACCTGCTGGCGAAGGTCCTTCAGGACGATCCAGGCAAGGTCCCGCATCTGGTCAGTCCCGGAGAGCCCTTCCGGTCAGATGCAGGAACACTGCTTCCAAGTCGGGTTCTTCCACTTCGACGCCGGTCACCGAGATTTCCAATCCCAGCAGGACCTCGAAGATGCGCGGCAGCAGGGGAGTGGCGTCGTCAACCAACAGTTCGATTCCATTGCCACTTGCAGCCGCTTTCTCTACGCCGCCCATCTGGTCGATGCTGCCCGCCGCTTGGACCAGGTCTCCCTCGGCGGCTATGAATATCCGGTCCCTCTCTCCCACCATTCTCACCAACTCGCTGCGGGTGCCTTCGGCGATCAATTCCCCGTGATCGATTATGCCCACCCGTTGGCAGAGTCTCTCCACCTCTTCTATGTAGTGGGTGGTGTAGAGGACTGCCATCCCCAAGCGGCTCATCTCCGCCACCTGGTCGAGGATGCTGGTCCGCGAC
>CAYWGY010000082.1:0-918 GCA_964458055.1 uncultured Acidimicrobiaceae bacterium
AACGTGCTGTGAGTGATCTCAGCTGGTGTAGCGAAGGTACTCGTAGCGAGTCATGTAGGGGTTCCAGGGCGCCGGCAAGCCGATCCAGTCGAGATTGGAGGCGAAGGCCAGCACCGAGTCGACATAGCCGATCGGGATTCCGAGAGTGCGTTCATAGATGTAGTTGAACACGTCTGCGTGTGCTCTGGCCACATCATCGGGGATGAACTGTTCCACGCAGGTTTCCATCAATTCGTTGAGTTCCTCCGACTCTCCGGTATAGCTGAAGAAGTTACCGGTGGCGGTGTAGTAATTCAGCAGGGTGCAGGGAGCGGGGAAGAAGGGAGCGGAATACACGAACGCCGAGTAGGCCCCTTCCTCGCCCGACAACGCCTGGTAGGTCCGGTAGTCGGTCTTGGAGGACTCGATCTGGATACCGATGGATTGCCACTGCTGAGCGACCGCCTGCATCACCTCATCGGTGTAGGTGATCTGGGGGTGCTCGGCGTAGTCAACGGGGACCAACAGTTCCGAAGGATCAGCGTAGCCTGCCTCGGCCAAGAGCGCTATGGCGCCGTCGGGATCATAGGTGTCGACCTCGCAGTCCGGATCGTATCCGGGTGCGACCGGCCAGAAAGACTGCACGCAGGCGCCTTCGGTGGTTCCTCTGCCTCCGAAGATGAAGTCGAGGATCTCCTGACGGTCGATCGCCAACGACAGGGCCTTGCGGACCTTGATGTTGTGCTCTTCGTCATCAGTGGCCCATGGTGGGGTATTGGCGGGATCGTACTGAGGCTCCACATACTCACCCGGCAGGTACACCGCGGGGAAACGGGTTCCCGACAGCGAGACGACCTTCAGGTTGGGATCAGCCTCCAGGCGGGAGATATCGTCGAAGGTGGTGGGGGACATCTGAGCATCACCTGCGTCGATCATGGC
>CAYWGY010000082.1:928-10711 GCA_964458055.1 uncultured Acidimicrobiaceae bacterium
TAACCACGCGGAACTCGATGATCTCGATTCCGGGAGTCACCCGCCAGTGGTTGTCGACCGCCTCGAAGGCGACGGAGACATCCAGCTCGTGACTATGGAACTCGAATGGCCCGGTGCCGATCGGACGGAAGCTGGCTTCTTCCTGTCCCACCTGTTCCACGTACTTCTTGGAAACGATGGGCATGGCCGGGATCACCTCGTTCAATAGGCTGGGGATCGCCGCATTGGAATTCACGAGGTTGAGGATCACCGTGTAGTCGTCCGGGGTCTCGATGCTTTCGATGTTCAGCCAATCCGGCTTGTTGGGATTGACACTATCCTCCTGAACGGATATCTCAAAGCTGAACTTCACGTCGGCAGAGGTCAACTCACCCCAACCGTCATGGAATTGGATTCCCTCACGGAGATTGAAGGTGTACTGGCTGAAGTCTTCGTTATGAGACCAGGTCTCGGCCAGTTGGCCGGTGCCCTGCACCACATCGCCGGTCTGGTAGTCGCGGCACAGCAAATACTCGTACATGGGCATGACTGTGGCCTGGCTCTGGAATGGAGCGGTTGGGCCGAGCCAGTTCTGGTTGCCGATGCTGCCAAAGGCATACACCACGGTGCCACGCGCCGTCTGATCGGCGGTGGAGGGCGGGATACACGGATGGCCTTTCTGCGCCAGGTTGGTCTTGGCTGCGGCTTCGGCCGCCAGCAGCGCCTCTTCTGCTTCCATGGCTTCCATAGCAGCTTCTTCCGCAGCGGCCGAGGCTTCTTCAGCGGCCATTGCGGCCTCTTCAGCTGCTTTCTCGGCTTCGGCTAGGGCAGCCTGGGCTTCCTCGTCGCCTGCTTCGGCGGCGGCTCTCACGGCGTCCAGTTCTTCCTGAGCCGCCGCGAGCGCAGCTTCGGCTTCGGCTGCGGCTTCGGCCGCCATAGCCTCCGCGTCGGCTGCCGCGGCCTGGGCAGCGGCCAGTTCGGCTTCTGCCGCGGCCTGAGCGGCGGCAGAAGCCTCTGCGGCTGCTTGCGCCTCTGCGGCTGCCGCATCGGCCTCGGAGGTGTCCTCTCCGCAGGCGGAAGCCAGGAGAGCCAGGGCGGTCAGCACCGCCAGGACGGACAATCGGGTTTTCTTCATGGGTTCTCCTCTCTAAGGACAGGTCAACAAAACGTGAGCATCGTCTTTGCTGTTTCCTTTATTGCTGTCATATGGTATACGAAGGTCTTTACCGGCACCTCGGGCAGGGTTGACATTAATTGACGGCGTGTCCTTTCCCGATGGCGGAGATATCGCCGCCCGCCAACCCCAGCTGTTCCAGCCAGCGCAGGGAGTCAAATCCTACCCAGTGCTCGACGATCTTGCCTTTTTCCACCCGCTGCACCATGACGGCCTGCACCTTTATCTTCTTACCGGTGGGGGGAGATCCCATCACCTCCCGGCTGTGGGTGGCTTCCCAGGTCCACACCATGGTGGCCTTGTCGCCTTCGGCGGTCAGCACGTCGATGGTGGTGAGACCGTCGGGAAAGTTGGCCCCCACCGAGACGAAGCGGTCGTACCAGGGCCGCGATCCCCGGGTGAGTCCCGGCACTCCGTGGAGGATGATGTCGGGATCCACCAACTCCTCGAACAGGTCCCAGAGGCGCTCCTTCCAGGTCTCGTCGGTAGGGTCGGTGAGCGGGAAGTCCTTTTCGCAATCGAGGGTGAACCGCTTGACGATCCGGCGGGTTTCCTCGGCTTGTGGGTCTGACATGTAAGGAAGTTCCCTTCTTTTCAGTTGACGGAAAGGTCCGGGGAGATGACGCCCAGTTGCTGGAGCCAGTCGAGTTGGTCGATCACCGCCCAGTGCTCGACGATCCTGCCGTCCTCGACTCTCTCGATGGTCATGCCGTGCACGGCCAGCTTGACCCCCGTGGGCGGGATCCCCATGAGAGGCGCCGAGTGGGTGGCCTCCCAGGTCCAGTCCACTGCCGCCTTGTCGCCTTCCACCACCATCACGTTCACGGTGGTGGCCGAGTCGGGGAAGGCGATCCCGAGTTTTTCGTAGAAGTCGTACCACAGGTCCCTTCCCCGTGGGACTCCCGGCACACCGTGCAGCACTATGTCGGGGTGGACCAGTTCTTCGAACAAGGCCCGCAGATTGGCCTTGAAGACATCCAGGTTGGCGCTGGTTACGGGAAAGTCCTGCTCTCCTTCGACAATGAAACGTTCGACCACCGCTCGGGTCTCCTCTGTTGTGGACATGGGACTCCTATAGGATGGGGGTTAGCGGAAAGTGAGTAGGCGGCGGGGGTTTTCGATGAGGATCTGGTCGATAAGGTCCTGGTCGAAGCCTTTATAGCGCATCAACTGCTGCACGGTTTCGGGTATGTGTTGCCAGCCGAAGCCGCCGTATTTGCGATACCAATGTTGGAGTGCCAGATCGTGGGAGATCAGCAACTGCTTCTCGTAACCAGCCTCGGCCAGGGCCATCAGGTAGTTCAATCGGACCGCGTCGTTGGGATCGTCGATCGGTCCGCGCTGTCGGTGGGAAGCCTCCCTTCCGAAGCCATCGAGTAGAAGAGAGGCGCCGGTAGCGGCCAGGTCCAGGAAGGGCGCCGGGTCGAAGGAATGGGGAGCGGGCCGGGAGGGCAGCCGGTGTTCTACATGGGAGAATGCAATCCGGGAGAGGTCTCCTCTCTCCTCCTCCACGATCCTTATGGCGTCCCAGACGGAGTCGGGACTGTAGCCGGGGTGAATGGAGATCGGGGCGCCCGTATCGTTCTGTGAACGGATCGATGCGCGCAGGGACTTCTCCTCGTTGGGGCTGAGCGGCCAGGACAGTCCCACCTCTCCGATGATTCCTGCCTTGATGCCTCCTGCCACGCCATCAACGATGTCGCCGGTGATCAACTCCTGGACCCGGGAGATGCTCAGTTCTGACATGTTGGATGGGTGGTGGTGCTGGGAATAGAAGCCGGTTCCCATGACGACATGCACCCCGGTGGCCCGGGAGACCTGGGCCAGTCCCCGGGGATCGCGGGCCAAGCCGCGGGGTGTCTGGTCCACCAGGCATGATCCGCCGTGGCGTTTGAAGAGGGTGGCCTCGTAGATGACGTCGTCGATGTCGGTGAGCCGGTAGTTTCCGTAGAAGAACCAGTAGCGCTCGATGTCGCCGCGGGTGTCCAGGGTGACGGGTTTCCCCCACTTGGTGGTGAAGGAAGCGGCTACTCCGGGTCCGTTCTGTCCCGGTTCCAACCCCGCTTCGGGCTGGGCGGAGGCTCTCTCCACCGATTCGGTCGAACCCAGCAGGGAAGTGGCGGATGACTGTCCTGCGGTCATGTCGATCAGAACGTGCTCATGGGGGAGGGTGATACCCACGGATTCGGGTGGAACAGATCCCAGAACGGTCTGGATCCTGCCGCTTCGGGTGCTCATGGCGCACCATTGTAGGGAGCCGTTACAGAAGGCATGGGCGTGGCGGTGTCTGCAATGACGGTGGCCGGCCCGGTCCAGGCGTCTCTTTCTCGTGCAACCCAACGGGAGCGAGGGTGCCGGACTACCGCCGGCGAAGCCAGGGCGGGTTGAGGGGTTACTCCGGAAGGGCTACTCGGAGACCAGGTCTCTGCGTCTGAGTAATAACCCGGTGACGGCGACCGAGGCGATCGCCAGTACGGTGACCTTGGCGACAGCGCCTGCAACGCCGACTTCAACCCGCCCCAGCACCTCCATGACGGTCTCGGTGTTGTCAGGCGTCATCGCAGCCAGGTCGGCCCAGGCAGAAACCACGATGCGATAGATCGACGAGGCCTGGATCCCTTCAATCACGTCAGCGAGTATCACCTCCCAGATCATCAGGTACCCGAGTCCCACCAGAGCGGCCCGGCCGAGCACCAGGCCCAGGGGAACGAACAGGGCGGCCGACGCCACGCTCTGCACCGCTGCCGCAACCGTGGTTGAAACACCGATCGACCAGTTTCCGGTCACCGCGGCAGCCGCAATCCAGGATGCCAGCACACCGGCCTCCAGGATCACGAAGGACGCCAGGGCCGCGGCTGTGACCACCGCCAGGGCGATCACCCAGCGGGACACCGGTTTCAGAAGCAGGAACGGAAGGGTGTGGGACTTTCTCTCCTCGCCCAGGGCAGCCGTCGAGACGACCAGGGCGGCAACCGGAAACAGGATCGACATCCCGAGGCCAACGGTGATGTCGTTGTAGAGGGTGACCACCTCGTCGTCCGAGCGCCCCGGTGCCAGCACCACCAGGATGGGAGCGATGGAACCGGTGAGCACCAAAAGCCCGATCGACCGACGCAACCTGAGCAGCCGGACTAGGACCGAGCGCGTGATGAGTGCAAAGGATCTCATCGCTGGTCCACCAGGTAGCGGAAGACGCTCTCGAGGGAGTCGTCCTCGGCCGACACCGCCGTGACCACCGAATCGGTCTCGCGGGCGGCGACTGCGATGTCAAGTCCCAGGGCGCCCGCGTCGCCGGTTCTGACCTCGACTCCGGTGGCATCGACCCTCACCGCCTCCACCCATTTGCCGACCAGCAGCCGCCGGGCCAGTTCCCGTGGCCGGTCGGTGTCTATTCGGATCAGGCGGGGAGTGTCGGACATGGCATCGCGGAGGGCGGTGACGGATCCCGCCGCGGCCAGGCGGCCGTTGACCATGGCCACCACTCTTGTGGCCATGCGCTCCACCTCGGCCAGCACGTGCGAAGAGACAATGATGGTCTTGCCCTCGCTTCCGAGCCGCACGAACAGCTCGATCAGGCGGGCGCGCTGGACAGGATCTGTCCCGTTGAGGGGTTCGTCGAGGATCAGGACCTGCGGATCGTGGACCAGGGCGGCAGCCACCTTGGCCCGTTGCCGCATGCCCTTGGAGAACCCCGAGAGAGAGCGGTCGGCGTCTTCGGTGAGTTGGACGGTCTCCAGGGCCCGTTGGGCGGCAGACTTGGCGTCGTCCACCTGGGAGAGCGCCGCGCTCCATTCCACGAAGCGGCGGGCGGTCATGTGGTTGTAGACCGCTTCGTCCTCGGGTACGAAGCCGACGTGTCGGTACACGCGATGATGCTTCCTCGGTGTCCCGTCCAGAATTGTTGCCCTTCCGGCCGACGGCGACAGCAACCCGGCCAGCACCCTCAACAGGGTGGTCTTGCCCGCGCCGTTGGGTCCCAGGAGTCCCGTTACCCCCGGCCCGAAGGAGCAGGTCACCTCCGAGACTGCAACCTTTTGTCCGAACCACTTGGAGAGGTCGGTGGCAACCACCGTGGCGTCAGAAACGTCCCGGGCGTCCATGACGGCAGCCGCGCCGGTCACGTCAGCCTCCGGTATCGCCAGCCCACCAGGACCACGCCGATGACGGCCAATCCGAACACCACCATCAGCGAGGATTGCGGACCGAAGCCTGCCTGCGCCGGGATCAGGGTGGATGAGTCCAGGTCGAAGATCCAGTCGCGGACGTGTCGCGGATGCTGTTCCAGCGCCAGCAACGAGGCCCACCGGGCGCCCGGCGCCGAGCCTGCCTCCCGGAAGAGGACGGCTACCAGGTTGAGGCCCAACAACAAGGAAATGAACCCCGCTGCGGCGGTACCAACCCGCTTGGAGAATGAGGCAGCCAGAAAGGCCAGCGAGGCATGCAATGCGAAGTAGACGAGGGCGGCCGCGGGTACTTTCCACAGGATGTCGGTGGTCTCCCTCAAATAAGAGAGAAAACCGGTTGGCGAGAGGGCGGCGTATCCCAGGTGGAGAAGGAGTTGTGGGACCAGCCAGAAGCTCAGGATGACAGCCGCGAACGTGGCCGCCTTGGCCACCAGGTAGTCGCGCACGCCCAGGGGTCTTGAGAAGTAGACGTTCAGTACTCCCTGGGTGCGATCGGGAACCAGCAGTTGGGGACCGGTGAAGGCGGCGAACAGCAGGGCGACGTAGGAAATGAAGTCGAAGTATCCGGCGTACCGCGGGAACAACTCCGACGTATCCAGCGAGATGGGCAGGCTGGAGGTGACCCACTCTATTGCCACCAAGACCACCGCCGACCCCAGCGCCAGTGCGATGAGGGTCCATGGGAACAACTTGCGCTTCGCTTTTCGCCGAAGGCCCAGCACCCGCCGGTAGCCCTCTTTGACAATCGCTCTCATCGCTCCGCGCCGCCCGGTGCGGGGCCCGTGGTAACCGCGGTAGCCGCGATCGAGGATGATCGCCGAGTCTTTGTCGCTCATCCGGGATCAGCCATTCGATTGCTTCGTCGCTGCCACAAACACGTCTTCCAGGCTCCTCAGGTCGGTGCCCATCGCGCGGACCGATGAACCGGAGGCCGCCAGCGCATCACGCACCGCGATGAACACGTCATCGGAGGGACTGGCGGTCGTCACGACCCGGCCGGCATGGGTGACTTCCACGCCTCTTGCCGTGAGGGCGGCCACCAGCGGCAGGGGATCACCGAAGACCTCAACCGACACCGCCGTGCCGTCGCCGGGAGGGTCAAGGGGCGCAGAGCGGAGCAGACGGCCGCCATCGAGCATCACCACCCAATCGCAGGTCTGCTCGATGTCGTCCAACAGGTGGGAAGAGAAGAGGACGTTCATGCCGAAGGAGCGGAAGCGATTGATGACTTCCAGCATCTGGTCGCGCCCGGCGGGGTCGAGACCGGAGGCGGGCTCGTCCAGGAGCACCAACTTGGGATCGTGCACGATGCTCTGGGCCAGTTTCACGCGTTGTTGCATTCCGGTCGAGAAGTCTCCCAGATAGCGGAATCGTTCCTCGTGCAGTCCCACCAGGAACAGGGTTTCAGAGGCGCGCCTCCGGGCCTCGGTGGATGGGATGCCGGCCAGTTCTGCGGCATAGGCCACGAAGTCGGCGGCTGTCTGGTCACCGGGAAGGCATTTTCCCTCCGGCATGTAGCCGAGCCTGGCTCGGAGGCCGGCGGCATCCTTGGCGACCGGTGTTCCGAACACCGCCACGTTTCCGGAGGTTGGCGCGGTCAACCCCAACAGAATCCTGATCAGGGTGGTCTTGCCCGCCCCGTTGGCGCCCACCAGCCCCGTTATGCCGGGGGGCACGGTGAGGTCGATCCCCTGGAGGGCGCGGACCTTCCCGAAGTGTTTGTGGAGGTCCCGCGTTTCGATGACCGGTCCGTCGGCGACTTCCCGACCGGTCGGCCCACTGTGCACGGTCATCGGAGCCGGGGATCCATCTGGTCAGGTGATGTCGTTCTGTTGCCCATGCCCTTAACTATGGGGTGTTTCGTGACGGCATGTCTATGGGTTATCACCCTGGTCCCTGTGGGGTATCACCCTGATGCAGCCCTCTGCCATGGGTCGCCAACCATGGACTGCCGGCAGCCGTGGAGGTTCCAACGAATCTCCCGGTGAACTTCAAGCCCTGCGGTTTGCCGGTCGGCGACTGCGGTCGTTAGGCGAAAGTGAGCAGGCGGCGGGGGTTCTCGATGAGGATCTGGTCGATGAGTTCCTGGTCGAATCCCTTGTAGCGCATCAGTTCCTGGACCGTCTCGGGGATGTGCTGCCAGCCGTGGCCCCCGTACTTGCGCTGCCAGTGCTGCAGGGCAAGGTCGCTTGAGATCAGCAACTGCTCCCGGTGGCCGGCCTCGGCCAGGGCCATCAGGTAGTTGAGCCGGATGGCGTCGTTGGCCATGTCCACCGGGCCCCGCTGGCGGTAGGACTGTTCCCAGCCGAAACAGTCGATGGAGAGGTTCACGCCGGTGGCGGCCAACTCCAGGAACGGCGTCGGGTCGAAGGAGTTGGGCGCCGGCCGCGAGGGGAGGCGGTGCTCCAGGTGGCAGATGACGGTCCGGGAGAGGTCCCCTCCTTCCTCTTCCAGGATCCTCACCGTGTCCCAGATGGAGTCGGCGCTGAAGCCGGGATGGATGGAGAGGGCGCAGCCGGTCTCCCTTTGAGATCGGATTGCTGCCCGAAGGACCTTCTCCTCGTTGGGATGGAGCGGCCAGCTGAGGCCCACCTCTCCGATGATTCCGGCCTTTATGCCTCCCGCCACTCCGACCACTATGTCGCCGGTCATCAACTCCTGCACACGGGAGATGTCCAGGTCCGACATATTGGAGGGGTGGAACTCGAAGGCGTAGAAGCCGGTTCCCATCACCACGTGCACCCCGGTGGCCCGGGCGATCTGTGCCAGTCCCCTGGGATCGCGGGCCAGGCCCCTGGGGGTCTGGTCCACCAGACAGGTCCCGCCGTGGCGCTTGAACAGGTTGGCCTCGTAAATGACGTCGTCGATGTCGGTGATCCGGTAGTCGCCGTAGTAGAACCAGTTGCGGGCTATGTCTCCCCGATTTTCCAGGGTGATGGGCTGTCCCCATTTGGCGGTCCATGAGGCGGCTACTCCCGGTCCGTCCTGTCCCTTCTCCCATCCTGCCTCCGGGATCTCACCGGCTTTCTGAGCCGATTCTCCCGATTTGATGAGAGCCACGGCCGACGACTGGCCCATGGTCATGTCGATCAGCACATGCTCGTGGGGCAGCGTTATGCCGAGGTCTTCGGGGGAGATGGTCCCCAGGACGGTCTGAACCATGCCTTTTTGTGTATTGGTTGACGTCATGCTCCGGTGAGGGTAACAACGGAAACTGTGAGCCGGGCCTGCTTCGTATCATGATTCTGCGACGGAGTCACCCTTCAGGGCGATCCCAGTGCTTCACCGTATCGTATTGCAGAGGGACCGGAGCGTGAAAGGAGTAGATGGATCATGAGAGTCGAGCGGGTCATCCAGGCTGTGGACCTCCACGCCGCAGGAGAGCATGCCAGGGTGATCGTTGGAGGCGTTCCCGACGTTCCCGGCGCCTCCATGTTCGAGAAGATGCAGTACCTTGAACGGCACCTCGACGGGCTCCGCAAGCTAATGCTGCGGGAGCCGCGCGGCTATCCGGCCGCCAATTGCAACCTGGTGCTGCCTCCCACGGTCCCGGGGGCCGACGCCGGTTTCGTGATCATGGAACAGACCGAATATCCGCCCATGTCGGGGCACAACACGATCTGCACCGTTACGGCTCTGATCGAAACGGGGATGGTGTCTTCCCGGGAACCTCTGACCGAGTTAACCCTCGAGACGCCGGCTGGATTGCTGGGCGTCGAAGCAAGGGTGGAGGACGGCAAGGTAACGGCAGTGACTTTCGAGAATGTTCCCGCCTTTCCGGTTCACCTGGGCGCCACGGTGGAGATTCCAACCCTGGGAGAAGTGGCGGTGGACGTGTCCTGGGGAGGGATGTTCTTCGCCATAGCAGACGCCCGGCGTTTCGGTGTCTCCATCCGTCCCGAGAACGGCCGGGAGATGGCCCGCCTGGGCGCCATGGTCAAGCAGGCTGCCCGGGAGCAGTTGGAGGCGGTCCATCCCGAGAACCTCGAGATCCGCCAGGCCAGCATCGGGATGATCACCGAGCCCTTCGACCGGGATGCGGGGGAGGCCAGGAACGCGGTCACCGTGGCCACCGGCGACCTCGACTGGGACCGGCCGGAGACCTGGACGGGTGCTCTCGATCGTTCTCCCTGCGGAACCGGAACCTCGGCGCGCATGGCCGTCCTCCACGCTCGCGGAGAACTGGCCATCGGCGAGACCTTCCGCCACCTCGGTCCGTTGGGCACCGTCTTCACGGGCCGCCTGGTCGGAGAGACAACCGTGGGAGGAGTCCCGGCAGTGGTCCCCACCATCACCGGCACCGCCTGGATCACCGGCACGGCCAAGTACGTCCTGGATCCCACCGACCCGTTCCCCGAGGGCTACACCATCGGCGACATCTGGGGCTGATACGGTCCCTTCGTCCGGGGAGGGTCAGCGCAGCGCTCTCACCTTGGACGAAGGGAC
>CAYWGY010000083.1:0-2617 GCA_964458055.1 uncultured Acidimicrobiaceae bacterium
TGCCCGAGGTACTGGACTGCTGGTTCGAATCGGGATCGATGCCTTACGGTCAGCAACACTATCCCTTCGAGAACCGGGAGAGGTTCGAGGCCAATTTTCCCGCCCACTTCATCGCCGAGGGACTGGACCAGACCCGGGGCTGGTTCTACACTCTCCACATCCTGGCCACCGCCCTCTTCGACCAGCCGGCCTTCTCGAACTGCGTGGTCAATGGGATGATCCTCGCCGCCGACGGACGCAAGATGTCAAAACGGCTGAAGAACTATCCCGAACCGGTGGAGGTCCTGGACAAATTCGGTGCAGACGCTCTCCGGGCCTACCTGATCAACTCTCCGGTTCTCAGGGCGGAACCCCTGCACTTCTCCGAGAACGGCGTCAAAGAAGTTGTGCGCACCGTTCTGTTACCCCTTTGGAACACATTCTCGTTCTTCACCACCTACGCTGAAGCCGACGGCATCGGGTTGGCGGACATCCAGGCCGCACCCCCACCCGCCCGCCGCCCAGCCCTCGACCGGTGGATTCTCTCTGTGCTGCAGAGCCTCATCACCGAGGTCCGGCGGGAAATGGACGGTTATTACCTGTACGCGGTGGTCCCTCCCATCCTGGGGTTCATAGACCACCTGACCAACTGGTACGTCCGTCGTTCGCGACGGCGTTTCTGGAGGAGCCGGGGAGAGGACGACCTCGACAAATTGGCAGCCTTCGCCACCCTCTATGAAGTGCTGGTTACCTTCTCGGAAGTCCTGGCGCCGGTCCTTCCCTTCATAACCGAGAGGATCTATCAAACCCTGGTGGCCTCATGCGACCCCGACGCCCCTCCCAGCATCCACCTCCGGGACTTCCCCGCACCCCGGACCGAACTGATCGACACCGCGTTGGAGGAAGGCATGGCCCAGGCCCGTACCGTCGTGAAACTCACCCACGCACTCAGAAAGCAGCACAACCTTCGGGTCCGCCAGCCCCTGAGCACGGTCTCGGTCTACCTGCCCGAGGGGCAGCGGACCGACACCCTTAATGCCCTGTCGGAACTGGTCAGCCACGAGGTCAATGTCCGGTCGCTACAGGTGGTTAGCGGGGAAGAGCCCACAGTTGAACTCTCCGCCAGGGCCGAGTTTCGCCGTCTCGGCCCCCGTCTCGGAGCCCGCACTCCCAAGGTCGCCCGAGCCATAGCGGCACTGACAAGCAACCAGATCCGCAGTCTCCTGGACGGAAAGACCCATGACATTGAGGGAACCGAGATCACGTCCGAGGATGTGGTGATCCGCCGCCAGCCTCCCGAGGGGACAGCCATAGGAGTGGAGGGAGACCTCACAGTCACCCTGGACATCAACCTCACCGATGACCTGTTGACCGAAGGGATGGCCCGGGAAATAACGGCCCGCCTCCAGCAGTTTCGACGGCAGAGCAACCTTCTGGTCTCAGACCGGATCGCCCTGACCTGGCAATCCCGTGATCCCGCCGTGATCGCCGCCATGGAGACACACGGAGAGATGATCGCTTCCGAGTTGCTGGCCACCCGCTGGGAGAGGGGGCATGCGGAGAAAAAGGTGGCAGTCGGCGACTACTCCCTGTGGGTCACCGTAGAGTTGGCTGCCGGTTCCGAAGAAACCGGCTAGGACTCAGAGAAGGCCGCGGATCTGGGCGGCCGCAGAGTCGAGTTCTGCCATGTGGTCGTCCATCGCGCCGGGCACTCCGCTGAGGGTGGACTTGACCACCGACAGCACTATCCGGTAACGCTCAATCTCGGCAAGCATCAACTGAGCGGCCCGCTCTCTCTTGCGATCCAGTTCTCCCAGGTCCGTCTGCGATCTTGCCGGGGCGACATCGGTCTCCGCCGCCGTCTGGCTGATTCCCGCGGCCTCGTTGCGAGCGGCAGCCACCAACTGGGAGGCGCTCTCCTGGGCCTCGTTGACTATCTGGCGCGCATCGTCTCGAGCTCGGGCCAACAAGGCCCGCGCTTCCTTGTCGTCGACGGGCGCCGGCCTCGTCTTCAACTCGGCGATTATCCGGTCCCGGTCAGCCAAGAGCTCCTCGTACTCCTTGAGCGAGAGGGCAACTTCATCCAAGAAGTCGTCAACATCCTCGAGGTGGTATCCACGCAGCGCCGTGCGAAAGAACTTCTCCTGGATGTCATTGGGGGTGAGTGGCATACTTGAAACCGATCTCTAGGCCAGAATTCATAAGGAGATTATACGGAAAAGGCGATGACGACAGCAACGACCATCCCTTGTGCCGGGCTTTGTCCGGTGGCTAGACCGTTAGCAGAGAATCCGCTCCAGCAAGAAGACCGCCACCAGCAACGCCAGAGGTGAGAGGTCTACTCCCACATTGCCGACCCGAACCGGGCCTATCAGGGTGCGAAACGGCTTCAGAAGCGGATTGAGGACCTTGTTGAGCAGTTCCTTCACGTTGTGGAGCGGATGTCCAGAGAAGGTGGGAATCCAGCTGAGCACCACCCAGATCAACACCACCCAGACGACCAGATCAAGCAACTGGCAGATGAGCCCGGTCATCACTTCAACCTCCGTCCGACCTGCAGGCTAAAGGTCGCCGGTGGGCCACATGCCTATCTTGGCCAACCGCCTCTTCTCGCTCGTGGAGATGACGACCCTGGGCG
>CAYWGY010000083.1:2639-10654 GCA_964458055.1 uncultured Acidimicrobiaceae bacterium
TGGCAGTCGCCGAAACCATCGATCTGCAGAACCTCTGTCTCTGCTTCCTGGGAGAACTGCCGCGGAAGGTCAAAGGACACCGGCGGAGACTCAGGGCGCAACACGGTGGGAGCCGTTGATGAATCCGTGGGGCTACCGGTGATCAGACGTACGTTTCCCGAGGAAGCAGGCCGGGTCTCGGTGATGGGTTGTGGAGGAGAAGGAGTCCAGGCATCTTCATCCTCCACCAGGCCCAAGAAATCCCAAACCCGTCCCATGATGTTGTTCCTGCTCATGATGCTTCACCGAAGATAGCCCTGCCCACTCTCACCATGGTAGCCCCTTCCTCGATCGCAACCTCGTAATCTTCGGTCATGCCCATCGACAATTCTTCCATGCCCGGATAGCGGACCGACAGACTCTCGGCCAGTTTCCGCAACCGGGTGAAGTAGGGCCGGGCTTGGGAGGCTTCCTGAACCCGGGGCGCCATGGCCATCAGACCCCTTAATTCGACTCCTTGGGACAGGAACGATCCTATCGCACCTTCGGTTGCATCGGGGGCGACGCCCTGCTTTTGCGGTTCGTTGCCGATATTGACCTGTAACAGAGCCGGGGGAGGCGGTCCGGAGGGATTGCGAGTCCAGAATCGGGCCAGTTTGATCCTGTCCATGGAGTGAAGCAGGTGAACGTTGGGCCGAACAAACCTCACCTTGTTGGTCTGCAACGGACCCACGAAGTGCCATCGGATGTCCGGCGGCAGTCTGTCCACCTTGGCGACCAGTTCTTGCGCCCGGTTTTCGCCGAAGTCCCTGATGCCGAGATCGTAGAGTTCCCTGATCCGCTCCACATCCCGCCCCTTGGTGATCACCACCAGGGTGACTTCATCGGGACTGCGCCCAACTCTGCGCGCCGCCGCTGCCATCCGCTCTGCAACTTCCTGGTAACTCATGCCGCTATCCAAGCCACCGCCGCCATCCGGCGGGAGGTCCGGTCACGCCGGTGAGAGAAACTCCCAGGCTGATGAAGGGTGCACCTCTCCGACCACCAGGTGGGTAGGCCGTCCAGCTGCTCGGCCACCACCCCTCCCAGGTCGACGGACTGCGTCTCTTTCCGGGTAAGCGACTCCTGCCGGGGGAACAGACGGACAACCTCCGGGCCCACCTCGAAGCAGCAGGGTCCGATGAAGGGCCCGACCGCAGCCCATGTGAGATCGACTCCCGCACCCAGCATGGTTTCCCTCAGTGCGGCGACCACTCCGGCGCGGGCGCCCCTCCAGCCCGCGTGGGCCACCCCCACGCCGTCACCTCCACCGATGACCACCGCCGCGCAGTCGGCGGTCAGAACAGCCACCGGAAGCCCTCTCACCCTGGTGAAGATGCCATCGGCGCCTCCCGACCGCATGCCCGGTTCTCTCGCCTCCACCACCCGTTTCCCGTGCACCTGCCGTGCTGTGGCCCAATCGGGGGAAACACCCAGACGCGCAGAAACCGCCGCTCTGTTGTCCCGTTCCCTTTGATCACCGTCAACGGCCAGCGTAAAAGCGGCGCCCCCCCAAGGATGCGGACGGATCATCTTCTCCGTACGGTAGGAATATCGAACACGATTCCCGAGCCCTGGGAAGGTTGGCCGGCAGTTGGCCGCGCCGGACCCGGCTGCGCTCCCGGATGCCGCGGCGCTGTCTTCTCGAAACCGGCCGCGATCACCGTAACCTGCATCTCCTCCCCCAAGGCGTCATTGATGATTGCACCGAAGATGATGTTGGCTTCGTCGGATGCCAACTCGGTAATGGCCTGGGCCGCTATATAGGCTTCGTGCAGCGTCATATCCCGCGACCCCGCCACGGAAAGGAGTATTCCCGCAGCGCCTTCCATGCTTATCTCCAACA
This sequence comes from uncultured Acidimicrobiaceae bacterium, assembly GCA_964458055.1. Taxonomy (GTDB): domain Bacteria; phylum Actinomycetota; class Acidimicrobiia; order Spongiisociales; family ZC4RG35; genus Bin76. The sequence goes on from CAYWGY010000083.1 coordinate 4,504, forward strand.
GCGGGCTGGAGATGGCCCGCTTGGCGGACTGGAGAGCACGGTCGTCACCCCGGGCCTTCCCCACTCCCAATACCGCGGAGCCACCGTCGGCCATCACAGCCTTGACGTCAGCGAAGTCCACGTTGATGAGACCGGTGGTGTTGATGAGGTTGGTGATCCCGGCAACACCGTCCATCAGGACCTCATCCGCCAGGCGGAAGGTCTCGTTGATCGGCGCCGAGGGGTCGGCGACTTCCAGCAACCGGTCGTTGGGAACAACCACCAGGGTGTCTACGTGTTCCCGCAGTTCGGCGATTCCTCTCTCGGCCACCGTTGACCTGATACGTCCCTCGAATCCGAATGGCCGGGTGACGATCCCGACGGTCAGGGCACCAAGATTCCGGGCTGCTTCGGCCACCACCGGAGCAGCGCCTGTGCCGGTTCCCCCACCTTCACCACAGGTCACGAACACCATGTCCGCTCCCCTGAGAATGTCCTCTATCTCGTCCCGGTGGGCATCGGCGGCTTTCCTTCCCACCTCCGGATTCGCTCCCGCTCCCAGGCCTCTCGTCAACTCACCTCCGATCTCAAGCTTCACCATGGCGTCGGAAGCCATCAGGGACTGGGCGTCGGTGTTCAAGACAACAAACTCCACGCCCTGCAAACCCGCCTCGATCATGCGGTTCACGGCATTGACACCGGCTCCCCCAACTCCAACAACTTTCAACACCGCCACATACGCACTTGCAGGCTCCCATATGATGTCTTGCATCGGTCTTGCCCCCTTCCGGGTTAATACTGAGGTTCAGATAGAAGGTATATCTCTAGGCGAGACAACGCCAAATTGAACGTATCAACCTCAACTTAATATTGAACTTCGATCTCGGACGGGGGATCGTAAGTGGCCGGGGCTTTGTAGATGGCCGGTCTGAGTGCCGAGAACAGGTTGATGACGTTACCCGGGTCGCTGTGGAAGTCAACAAGCACGCCCAGCACATCCGCTTTGCGATCCAGATCCGTCGCCCTCCCCAACCTCACGATCCGACCGGCGACCTGCGCCGTGATCTGGCGCCCGTGAATCTCTATCAACGCTCCCACCCGGAGGTCGGAGCGGAGGCGTTCCGCAAAGGTCAACGCCGGACCAACCGCCGGATCGGAGTGTTCCAGGACAGAGCCTGCCAGGCCGCTGATATGCGGCATGAGTTCCTCGGGATCCACCTTCAGGATCACACCGTCGGCTGCGGTGGCCTGCCAACCCTCCCCGGTTAGCACCCACGCCACCGGATGACGCTCCGTGATACTGACCACCACAGTGTTGGGCCACTCCCTTCGGACGGTAACCTCGTCAACCCACGGGTCCGCCAGCACCGCGTTGCGCAGAGATTCGACATCGATCGAGACCATGGGGGTTCCCCGGAACAACCCGGCCCGTTCAATCTGTTGTAGTGCTTGAGAACGACTCTGACCCTCCACCGTGAGTTCCTGGACGGTCAGGTAGGGAGAATGGGCCAGCCACACTCCCAGTCCTGCCACCGCCATCACCGACAGCAGCCAGATAGCGTGTTTAAATGCCCGTTTCTCCTCGGTCTCCCGAACCTCCTGAACTCTCTCCGCCATGCGAGGATCCACCACGGTCCCGGTACTCTCCCGCTTCCTCATCTTGAACAGGAAAGAGAGTGCGCCGGTCTTACGTCGGCGGCGTTCTCGGCCCCGCTGTCCGGGCGACCGGGTACCCGGCGACGTCGATCCCACGCCTGGGTGGCCGCCGTGGCCGGCTACAGGTCTTTTGACCCGGACCCTGGCTCCGCCAGATACCTCCCGACGCTCAACGGCACCGGGGGATCTCCGGGGTTGCGGGGACTTCCGGAACCCCAGGCGCGCCCTCAACCAACTGGCAGCAGCGGTCTTCTTCCCGCCCCGCGACCGCCTGTCTCTCAAGTCGCCACCTCCTCGGTGGCAAAGCCAACGAACCTGACCTCTGGCTCCAACGGGATGCCCGTGGCGGCAAGCACCCGGCTGCGGACTTCAATTACCAACCGGAGCACATCCTCGGACGTGGCGTTCTTGCCCGCCACAAAGAAATTTGCATGTTTACGGGACACCGCCACGTCTCCGATCCGCAACCCCTTGAGCCCCAGTTGGTCGATGATCCGTCCGGCGGCGTCCCCGGGAGGGTTCTTGAAGACACTTCCCGCGTTGAGCGTTCCCCCCGGTTGATGGAGCCGGCGCCAACGGGTTATCTCCCGAATCCGCTGCAGTCCCCTGTTGGGATCTCCGGTCCTGAACCTGAACCATGCCCTGGTGATCACCTGTGACCCTTCGACCGAGGACGCCCGGTACCGGAGGTCAAGACACGGCGAACTCACCCTTTGAAGCTCACCCGATGCCATGTCGAAGAGTTCCACGCTATCCAGAACATCGACCATTTCTCTCCCATGACAGCCCGCGTTCTGCACCACCCCTCCTCCCACCGTTCCCGGAATGCCCACCATGAACTCGAGCCCCAGCCGACCCTCCCCCACGGCCGACCGGGCCAACCGGGGCAATCCCACCCCGCCTCCGGCTTGGACGCGATCGTCCAGGTGGCGGATGGCAAGAAAGTCCCCCGCAAGCCTGATAACCAGACCCCCGTATCCACGATCGGCAATGATCACATTGCTCCCCTTCCCGAGCACCAGCACACCGGAGGACCCGACCTCTCCTCCCCAGGCATCGGCCAGGGCCACAAGATCGGGGTACCCGCCCACCTCGGCATACCAGCGGGCCGGGCCTCCGAGCTTGTAAGTGGTCAGGCGGTCTAGGGACACCCGCCTGCGGACCAGGCCAGACTCCACCAAGGCGTCACGCTTATCCATCGAGCGTCCCACCCTCAGCCAGGAGCGTCAGCAACTCGGTGGGAACCATTGATATGTCACCCGCACCCATCGTTACCACCAAGTCTCCCTCCTTCAAAATGGGCGCCACCCTCGCGGCGATCTCCGAGCGATGCTGGAAGTACTCCACCCTCCTGCCTCCCGCCCGGCGGGCCGCCGAGGCCACCAACTCACCGCTGATACCCGGCTGCGGCTCTTCCCGCGCTCCATAGACATCGGTGACCACGATCCGGTCGGCCAGGGTCAGGGCTGCTCCCAATCCGGTGAACATCTGGGCCGTGCGAGAGTACAAGTGCGGTTGGAAGACCGCCCACACACGCCGGTGACCCGCTCCCACCGCGGCCCTCAAGGTGGCTGCCACCTCGGAGGGGTGATGAGCGTAATCGTCGATTATGGTGACGCCTTTCACCACCCCACGATGTTCGTAACGGCGCCTCACTCCCCGGTACCGGGCCACACCCTCCACGGCACGGTCGAGGTCCAGCCCCAGCTCACCACAGAGAGCGATCACCCCGGCTGCATTCCGGGCCATGTGAAGCCCGGGAAGGGGCACGCCAACTCTCCACGAGGAGCCCTCATGGACCAGCAGAAAGGAGGATCCCGCAGACTCCTCGACAACTTCGGTGATTCGCCAGCCGGCGTCTTCGGCAAGGCCGAATCCCGACAGCCCAGCCCTCTCCGCCACCCTGCGGGCGCCGGGATCGTCCACGCCGGCCAGCACCGGACCATCAACCCCCCTCGCCACCCCGACAAAGCTCGACTCCAGGTTGTCGACCGTCTCGAAGTGATCCAGGTGTTCAGCCTCCACGTTGGTGATCACCAGGCCGCTGAGCTTGACTTCCTCGAAGGTCCCGAAGGCCTCGTCCACCTCCAGCACCATCCAGGGGTCGGTCCCGGTCCCAGCGTTGGTTCCCAGGCCGAGCATGTGCTCTCCCACCATGAAACTGGGATTCTCTCCAGCTGCCCGGGCAGCCTCCACCAGCATGGCGGTCGAAGATGTCTTGCCATGAGTTCCCGTGCATCCCACGGTGGCGATCTCCGAACTCATGGCGCGCAGCAGCCGGGGCCGGCGCCACACCTCCACTCCTGCCCGGCGGGCGGCAGCCACCTCGGGATCCTCCTCCGGCACCGCAGAGGAGATGACGACCAAGTCCGTTTGTTCGGAGATGCGGTCCGGCCGGTGCCCCGCCCACACCTCTACTCCCGTGTCGGCAAGACTGTCCAATCGAACGGAGTGACGGATGTCCGATCCCGTGACCGTCTTGCCGGACTCGGCCATGAGTTTGGCCAGCCCGCTCATCCCCGCCCCCCCGACACCCACCACGTGGATTCGCCGCCTCGCTCCCAGGTCAAACATGGGCGCACCTCATCTGCCGGGCTATGTTCAGCGCCGCCTCCGGCCTGGAGATTGTCTTGCAGGCTTCGGTCATGGAAGATCGCAGATCCTCATCGAAGATGATCCTCTCCACCACTTCTCCCAGGCGGGATATCTCGTCTTCTCCGATAGTTACGGCTGCTCCGGTCTCTTCCAAGACTCCGGCGTTTGCCGCTTGATGACTGGCCGACCCGAACTTTCCGGGGACCAGTACCGCGGGCAGACCCACTGCCGTCAACTCGGCGACCCCTCCACCAGACCGGGCGACCACCAGATCGCATGCCGAATAGAACAAGTCCATGCGGTCCTCGAATCCCACCACCCTCCACGGGAGAGCGCTTGCCCTTGCATGTCGGGCCATCTCGTGATGATGGGCAGCGCCAGTGAGATGAACCAACGCTATGGGCCGCGATCGCCATCCCTCCACCATCCGGCGCAACCCCAGGTTGACGGCGGCAGCTCCCAGGCTCCCGCCCATAACACCCACCACGGGGTGTTCCTCGTCGAGTCCGTAGTGGCGGCGGGCCTCCGCCCTGAGGGCGTCGCGGTCGAGCGCGGCGAGATCGGCCCTTATCGGATTGCCCACCCACTCCGCCTTCTTCAACCCCGATGTCTGCGGGAAGGAGCCGAAGCTGCGCTCGGCCCATCGCTCCATCACCCGATTGGCCAGGCCGGCAACCGCGTTCTGTTCAGCCACGAAGAAGGTGGCGCCCACCGAACGGGCTGCCCAGCCGGCCGGTGCGGTGACGTATCCTCCCGTCGCCAGCATCACCTTCACTCCCCGGGCCGCCAACTCCTGCCTTATCCGCCGGACGGCGGCCGCAACCTTGGCGGGTATGGAGAGGTTGCGAATGGTCATGCGCCGCGCCAGTCCCTGAAGGGGGACCGACAACAGGCTGTATCCCGCCCGGGGAACAGCCTCGGCCTCCATGCGATCCCCGCCGATGAAGAGGACATCGGCGGGCGCCACTCCCTCCGCCACCAGCGCATCGGCCACGGCCAGGGCGGGGTAAACATGTCCGGCCGTGCCGGCGGCGGCGATGGCAAAGGTCATGTGGGAGCGTCCAGGGGATTCCGTCCCTGGCGGGCCACGTTCAGCAGCACCCCCAGAGCCCCCATGTTCACCAACAGCGACGAGACCCCATAGGAGATGAAGGGAAGGGTGATGCCGGTGATGGGCATCCAACCCACAACTCCTCCCACGTTGATCAGTCCCTGGAAACCGAACCATGCCGTGATGCCGGCAGCCAGCATCTGTCCGAAACGGTCAGGTGCCCTTCGGGCCACCGTCCATCCCAGGAGAACCAGTGCAATGAAGAGTGATATGACGAAGAGGCCTCCTATAAGACCGATCTCTTCACCCACGATGGCAAAGATGAAGTCGGTGTGGGCATTGGGAAGGTAGAACCAACGAGCCCGGCTGTTGCCCGGACCGACTCCCCACAGTCCACCCGTGCCCAGAGCCACCCACGACTGGATCAACTGGTAGCCGGTGTCGGCGGCGTCCCCCCATGGATCCAGGAAACCTCTGAACCGGTCCATCCGGTAGGGGGCGATCAGGGTAAGGAGGATGGATGCGACCACCGCGCCCGCCGCGGTCCCCCACATGTAGCGAAGGGGCGCACCCCCCACCCACAACACCACGAAGGCGCAGATGGCGATGAGAAAGGTGGTCCCGAAGTCGGGCTGCACCAAGAGCAACAGCCCGACGCTTCCCACTGCGGTGATGACTGTCGCCAGGTAGGTCCGGAGGTCGTCGAAGACCCTGTTCTCCCCGGCGATCAGTGAAGCCAACAGCGTGATCACCGCGAATTTGGCCAACTCGGACGGCTCGAAGCCCACCGGACCGAACCTCAGCCAACGGGAGCTACCTCCGGCCTCGACACCGATCAGCAGCACGAGGAAAAGGAGGCCCAGGCATGAG
>CAYWGY010000084.1:0-945 GCA_964458055.1 uncultured Acidimicrobiaceae bacterium
TGTGGTGACGGTGGTTGTGGCCCAGTTGCTGCATGGTCTGGTCGGATCGCCACAGGACCTGACCTCCGCAGTGTAAGTTGTATTCGGTTCCAGGCGCTGACTTGTCTCGAAGGTGGGTTCAGTCTCATTACCCCAACTCCACGCAGAGCCGGGGGTGGCTTCCTTGAATCGCCAATCATATGAGATTGCTCCCGATACCCGGTCCCAGGAGAATTTGAGCCAGATGTCAGCTGCTTCTGTCGTCCGGACTGACGGAGGTGTGAACGGCGAGGTCGACGGGCTAGTGGAAAACGCAAGGCTCGTCCAGACGCTGCAAGAAGTGCCGCCCCCGCGGAATTCACAGTGACGCATCTTGAGGCTATAGGTCTTGTTCGGCTCAACTGTGAGCCGCAGGGGTTCCTCTGTGGGCCTTTGGTGGGTAAGGACGCCGGAACTCGTAATGCCATCGGTGTATTCGTACTCCACTTTGTAAAGCCACCGGCCGTTGCGCAGCGCCTCCCACTGCACGCTTGCCCAGGAGTTAGCGACCTCCCTGAGTCCGATACGGTATGGCGGTGCAACCGCCTGCGCAGAGGTTGTCGCGACCGTTACTGCCGTCCAATCCTCCGGTTCGCAGTTCAGGGCGCCCGGGTTGCAGGACCCTACCTTCAGGGAGTAGGTCGTGTTCGGGCGGACACCAAAAGTCGCAGCGTAGTCCGGCGGGTGTGTCCTCATCTGTCGTCCGTCCGGTAACTCAACCAGGTACCCGTCGGCACCGGGCACAGGATCCCAGGTGACCAGATACCAGTCGCTACCGCTCGAAGTTGAAATGGAACTCGGAGGTGAAAGGACAGAATCTGTGAAGGTGGAAGCCTCGATCGTCTGCCAACCCGTGCAGTTCTCGGTTGATATGTCCGAACATGCACGCATCTTGATCGTGTACTCGGTGCCCTGCTCAAGATCTCC
>CAYWGY010000084.1:955-3323 GCA_964458055.1 uncultured Acidimicrobiaceae bacterium
CCCTCGAAATGTCCCAGTATCTCCTCATATGCGGAGTCCCCGGTGGCTTTGTACTGGATCTGATAGGTGACCCTTATGTTGGTTTCCTCGAAAAACTCCCGCTGGGCTCCTGGGTTCCATACCACTTGAATCGAGTTTTGGGTGATGTTGGTTGCTCGGATCAGGGGTAGCGGCGGTGGAACAGGAACATAGTTGATCAACTGGGTCCCAGAGTCGCCTTCCCCGTATTTGGAATGTGCCAGGACCTCGACAATGTAGTTTCCTGGCTCTGTTGACGGGTCTATCAGATGGGATGTCGGGTCCGCAGGAGTTTCATATTCGGCGTAAGGCTCGTCACCCCTCACAAAGTCGGTCCCCCTATACCACCTAACCGTATAACCGATAACCGGAACATCATCCATAAACGATGGTGGTTCCCAAGTCAGAGCAGCGAGTCCACTTTCGTTCAGCCCCGAGGTAATGGATCTTGGCCGTGACGGAGACAGACGGATACACGGTTCAGCGAAGTCAGCCACTGGCCAGCCCAACTGCTCGTACTGATAACAGGCCAAAGCCGGCTGTGCCAATAGCTCAGAACGACCGCTCAACCCGAAAGGCTCGTTAACGAACACTGCCCCGCTACCGACCCCCTTCAAGTGACGAAGCCCTAACACAGAGTGAGCCAATTCATGCACAACAGTAACAAGAGGTACCGTGTCTCCCGCCTTGGGTGGCGTCGGTGCCACTGCCGGCCCAGATCGCAAACGGGCGTAGCCGCCTATGCCACCACCCTCAAGATCGACGAAGACAAGCACCTGGGTAGTACCCGATTGCCTCGATGCCTCTCCGGCACACGGAAACCTGCCATCAAGCAGCATCCTGCTGAGAGTGGCGCTGCCCCATGGGACATCATCCGACAACACAGATCCCACCGCGAACCGAAGCGTCATCTTCTGAGATGACAGGCGTTCAAAAAACCCGTCCAACTCCTGATTCAGCACAGCCGTCCAGTCCTCCAAATCACCATCCGTGTACACACCGGGAGGAGCGCAAACAAACACAGGTATCATCCAATCTCCCGCGATCGGCATCCGGTCAGCGCCATCATCAGGACCCTCCACCACGTCCGAACCCTCATACTGGTCCGGGCCCGAAACCGCACCGGACTGCCCGCCTTCGATCGCCCGGACTAGGAAGGTGGCCATCTGCCCCCGGGTGACGGACGCCGTTGGACAGTACCGGACGGGCTGGGTGGAGCAGCCAATCGTGACGCCCGCCGCCGCCAGAGCATTGATGTCATCCTCGTGACTGCTCCCGGCCACATCGGTGAACCCGAACGCCGAAGCCGGTTCCAACCCGAACGCACGAACCAGAAAAGACGCCATCTGAGCACGAGTCACAACATCGGAAGGACAGTACCGAGCCGGTTGAAGAGCACACCCCCTGGTAACCCCCAACTCTGCAAAACGCTCGACAAAAGGATCCCACCAAAGCTGCGGATCCACATCGGAGAAGCGACTGGAGACAGAGGGGTCCGGATCGGCGCCGTCCAAAACCCTCACCAGCCACACAGCCATCACCCACCGTTCCAAGGGATCATTGGGACAGAACTCTCCCGGTGCACACTCGGTCCCATCAAAGATCCCCATCTCTGACAGACTCTCCACACTGGGCCGATGAGACGGCGCCTCATCAAGATCAGAAAAACCATTGTGAGCCAACACCAACACGGCCGGCACCACCAATACCACCGCCAAACAAATGGAGACGAACGCGGCCCGCTTTCTACTTCTCAACCGAAGATCCCTTCCATAAACAAAGCCGACATCAAACAAAGCCGACATCAAACCAAGCCGACATCAAACAACGCCGACATCATCATAGCAAGCTTGTAACACACAAGCGTCTCTACAGGAAGGGAACAGAAACTCCTCCCTGCGGTGCAATCCTTGCCTCACTGTGTTACACCCCGGTCAGGACAGAAGTCGCCACCCACCTACCCGGCGCCCCGAGGCCTCAGAGTCGGCGGAACCTCTTGGGTCAGACGACAGCTAGGCGGACTCGATCCCGGCGGCGGTCTCCAGGTCCAGTTCGTCGATGGACACTTCCCGCATCTCCACCTTGCGGACCTTGCCGGTCACGGTCATGGGGAACCCCTCCACGAACTTCACGTATTGCGGCACCTTGTAGTGGGCGATGCGACCCCGGCAGAAGTCCTTGATCTCCTCATCCGTGGCCTCCCAGCCTTCCCGCAGCTTGACCCAGGCCATCACCTGCTCACCGTACTTGGTGTCCGGCACGCCGATCACCTGAACGTCCTCGACGGCCGGGTGTCCGTACAGGTACTCCTCTATCTCTCGGGGATAGATGTTCTCGCCGCCCCGGATGA
>CAYWGY010000084.1:3333-7210 GCA_964458055.1 uncultured Acidimicrobiaceae bacterium
TGTTGACATAGCCCTCCGAGTCCATGGTGGCCAGGTCGCCGGTGTGCATCCAACCGTCGGAGTCGATCGCATCCCGGGTCTTGTCGGGATCATTCCAGTAACCCAGCATCACCGAGTATCCGCGGGTGCAGAGTTCGCCATCACTCCCCCGCTTCACTGTCTTGCCGCTCTCGGGGTCGATGATCTTGATCTCAACGTGAGGGTGAACGCGGCCGACTGTGGAGACCCGCCTGTCGATGGTGTCCGTGGTCTTCGTCTGGGTGGATACCGGAGAGGTCTCGGTCATGCCGTAGGCGATGGTCACGTCCGTCATGTTCATCTCTGAGATGACCTGCTTCATGACCTCCACCGGACAGGGCGACCCGGCCATGATCCCGGTACGAAGAGACGACAGGTCGAAGGACCCCAGGTCTGGATGCGAGAGTTCCGCTATGAACATAGTCGGCACCCCGTAGAGGCTGGTGCACCTGTCTCCCTCCACGGCGGTAAGGACCTGCTCCGGATCGAATCCCCGGCCCGGGAGAATGATCGCCGACCCATGCGTGGTGCACGCCAGGGTGCCCAGCACCATGCCGAAGCAGTGATACAGCGGGACCGGAATGCAGACCCGGTCCTCTTCGGTGTAGGCGCATGCCTCGCCGATGAAATAGGCGTTGTTCAGGATGTTGGAGTGGCTGAGAGTGGCGCCCTTTGGGAACCCGGTGGTTCCGGAGGTGTACTGGATGTTGATCGGATCGTCATGGTGCAGGCCGCCCATCCGTTCGACAAGGACTGCCTCCATGCCGTCGTCCGCAGGAGCTACCAGAGCGTCCCACTCGGGCGTTTCCAGATATATCACCCGCTCCAGGTCGCTCAACTCCTCACGGACCTCAGAGACCATGGCCCGGTAGTCCGAGGACAGGTAGTCCTGCGCCGAGACCAGCACCCGGCATCCCGATTGCGCGAGGACATATCGCACCTCGTGAGTTCTGTAGGCAGGATTGATGTTCACCAGGATCACACCGACCTTTGCGGTTGCGTACTGAAGCCATACCCACTCAGCGCAGTTGGGGCTCCATATGCCCACCCGGTCACCGACTTCGAGGCCGAGACGGAGCAAGCCCATCGCCAGCCGGTCGACCGACTCATTGAAGGTCCTGTAACTCTCTCGAATTCCCTGGTGCATCGAGACCAACGCATCCCTGTCCGGAAACCGGGCGACAACCGATTCGAGATTCTGGCCGATAGTCTCCTGTAACAAGGGCGTTGAGGTGTCGCCCGTTGCGTACGCTAAGGTCGGCATTCGCTCTCCCATCGATGAACTCTCAGGGGACTATATCAGCCTCTCCTCGGGACCACCGGCCGGGAGTAGTCGGACCGTTCATCGCAGGCGGCAGGGGGCACCCGAACCGGCCTTCCCCTAAGCTTCTCGATGCGAATGGCTACACCGGACAACCAGGAAACCCAGAGTGGAGAGACCCTCTACCATGAACTGGACCGCTTGGACGCGCCCGACACGGGATGGAGGACCTGGCGGTCAGAGTCGGGCCTCCGGGTGGTGCTGGTATTCATCGTTGGAGCCGGGTTGGCCACCGCAGCAGGGGTGGCGGCCCTATGGCCGACGGCAGAGGGATTGGCAGGCGCCACCGAGAGTGCCGCCCAACTGGGCCTGGCAGCCGAGCGACTGAGCGGCACAGTACATGAGATCCGCGATGGCCCCTGCAGTTACTCCCAGCCCGAGAATCCCCAGGACTGCCGCGAAGTCCAGGTCCTGCTCAACGAGGGTCCCGCCGAGGGCTCGGTCATCTCCCTGCCGGAGTTTGACCTTGCTTTCACAACCACCGTTCCTCCGCTTCGGCTCGACCAGAAGGTGATAGTCGGCTACGAGCCCTCCACGGACTTCTACTTTTACGCCGACACCGACAGACGGACTCCTCTCATCTGGCTAACCGCACTGTTCGCCGCGGTCGTGATCGCACTGGGAAGGAGACGGGGCGTGATGGCGCTCGTGGGCATGGCAGGCACGCTGGCCGTGCTGATCGGTTTCATGGCCCCCTCGGTGCTAGATGGGAACGACCCTCTGCTGGTAGCCGTGGTTGCAGCCTCCGCCATAGCCTTCGTGAGCCTGTACCTCGTTCACGGCTTCAATCCGGTCACCACCGTGGCCCTGGCGGGCACCCTTTCATCCCTGGGATTGACCCTGGGGCTGTCCTGGGCCTTCTTCGAGTTCGCCGACTTCACCGGCCTGGCCAGCGAGGAAGCCCTAACGCTACCCCTGATCGCCGGAGGTCTGAACCTCTCTTCCCTGATCCTGGGAGGAGCGGTGCTCGGCGCCCTCGGGGCATTGGACGACATAACCGTGACCCAGGCCGCCCTGGTCGCAGAACTCCGATTCCGCAACCCCGACCTCGGCATCCGGGAGTTGGTCGCCTCCGGGATCCGGGTGGGCCGGGAGCACATTGCCTCCACCGTGAACACCCTGTTACTGGCCTATGCAGGAGCCAGCATCCCCATTGTCATGTTGCTGGCAGTGTCCGACCAATCCCTGGTGATGGTCGCCAACTCGGAGTTGATCGCCGTGGAGATCGTCCGAACCCTGTGTGGGTCGATGGGACTGGTGGCGGCCGTTCCCATCACCACCACCCTGGCGGCACTGGTCACCGGCCCTACCACCGGCCGGCACCGGCCGAGACACGCACACAGCCGCTCCGATGAGGTCCCCACTCCCCGTTCCCCGATTTGATCGGTGCCGAGCGGAGTCAACCTGCAACAGGCGCCGGCCATCCTGAAGAGATAGGGCACCCCTTCGGCGACAAGGAGCGGGCCGAGTCAGTATGCAGGGTGTAAATCCTCACGGGTGAGGTACCGGGCTTTCGCCCCGGCCAGAAAGGTCGCCCCGTGGGCCCGGATAACAGGATGGTCGGGGCAGTACCTGTGCGGATTGACCCCGCACGGTCCGGAGAGACCCTCACCGGTGAGAACGGAGATTGCTTCGACGTGGGGATGATTGGTGACATCAGCGTACCGCTTGTCGGTCTCGGCGGTCAGGTTGAATGCCCGCGTCAGGAAAGTCGCCAACTGTCCCCTCGTCACCGTTGCGTGGGGACAGAATCGAACCGGATCGCTTGCACAACCCCTGGTTATCCCCAGGTCGGCGAGGCGTTCGACGTAGGGCGCCCACCAATTGCCTGCATCCAGGTCGGCAAACCGTGTGGAAGAGACCGGATCGAGGTCGGTGTGACCCAGAGCCCTCACCAACCACACCGCCAGCGCCCAGCGTTCGAGAGGGGCATGCGGGCAGAAGTCTTCAGATCCGCATCCAGTGCCGGCCAGGACCCCTTGACCTGCGAGCCACTCCACCCCTGTGAGATGGGCGCCCGTTACATCTCTGAAGTGGGCCGTATCCGATGCGGGGAACGTCCCTGCCTCCAGTGGCGGGTCAACGCATCCGGAGGCGCCTCCGGAGGTGAGGATTCGCGCAGAGACAATGGTCCCGTTGTAGCCCGAGCCCTGGTCGGTGGTTGTGAGAAACCGAACGATCCCGTCTGCTATCGCCGAGGCCTCCACCGCTTGCACCTCCGGGTCCATGATCAGGACCTCCTCTGCGCGATTGGACAGGTACAGGGCTTCGGTTATCACGGCGGGAATGCCGCGTGAGTGCCGAAGAACACCATACAAGTCCTGACGATCGCGCTGGCGAATAACCGCATTGGCACCTTGAAGCGCCGTCTCCCGCCAGGCGATGCCGTACTGGGAGAGCGCGCCCTGGACCTCCTCGAACAGGATGCCTGCCAGACGCCTGGAATCTGGACTTCGGGCCTGGTGATACATCTCGGTTCCGGGTTCCCGCGAACGCCTGGTGGTCCCCCCGTTGTGATGGATGGAAACGAATACCTTC
>CAYWGY010000084.1:7328-9402 GCA_964458055.1 uncultured Acidimicrobiaceae bacterium
ATCTGGCAATCTCGGCCCGCACCACGGTCGGGAGCCGAACGTCTGTGGTCCGGGTCAGCAGTACGCTGTAACCCCGTGACTCCAGGAAGACGGCGGTCTTCTTGGCGACCGCCAGGTTCAGGTCCTTTTCCTGTACTCCTCCCCGACCGATGTATCCCGTCTCGCTGCCTCCGTGACCGGGATCGAGTACTATGTCGATGTCCGACAGGTGCGCACCGTTATCGACAAACCCCTCCCTCGAACAGGGGGTGGTTACCACGAAACCGTCTTGGCCGGCTTCCCTGACGGGCAACACCAAGCCCGAGTCGGTGATGATCACCCCCTCGGCCGACACCTCGGGTTGGATAGCCCTGGCGATGACCAACTCGGCGCCGGTTGCCGGAAGAGCGAAAGCCAGGAGAGCCCAGACAACCAACGCCGGGAACAGCCTCTTCACTCCAACCACACCGCGGCCTTCCCGCAAACCCATCCGGCTGATCATCCGTCCCGAACTCGTGCGTAGTCTCCCCACAGAGACCCACTCTATATCGGGAGGGCCCATCCTGGGGGTCACCCTGGACACGCCAACCCGTTTCTCAGGCTCCCTTGTAGTTGACCAGGGCCACCAGGCGGTGCACGGGCGCAACCAGGTCTTCCTGGTCCATCATCACCTGCTCTATCGGCTTGTAGGACCAGGGTGACTCGTCCACCAGCCTGCGGGCCTTGTGGAACTCCCATGTCTTGCCCTTCATGGCCTCGGTGAGTTGTTCGGCGGTGAACAGCTTCCTTGCCCGGTTCCTGGAGTGGACCCGACCGGCGCCGTGCGCCGCCGAACAGTACGACCGGGGGTTGCCCAACCCCTTGACAATGTAAGAGTCCGTCCCCATGGAACCGGGGATGACACCTCGATCCTCGAGTCCAGCCCGGATCGCGCCCTTCCTGGTCACCCACAGGAGCCGTCCGTCATGTCGCTCCTGCTCCGCATAGTTGTGATGACAGTTGATGACGGTCAACAGGCGAAGGTCTCCCAGGTGTTCTCTCATTACTCCCATTACCGCGTTCAAGATGAGCTTGCGGTTATTCCATGCATAGGATTGCGCCCACAGCATCTGTTCTATGTAGACACTGAAGAGACGGTCGCCCGAGAGATAGTAGGCCAGGTCCCGCCCCGCCCGTCTCCCCTCCCGGGCGCACAGCCTGGATGCTGCCGCAATGTGATGGGTGGCTATCAGATTGCCCACGCCGCGGCTGCCGGTGTGCAGGACTATCCAGATCCGATCGAGTTCGTCCGCCGAAACTTCCACAAAGTGATTGCCCCCGCCCAGGGTGCCCATCTGCCTGCCCACCCTCTTGAGGTCGCTCTTCACCCGCGGGAGTGTTCCCAGATGCGGAATCGGGTTGTCTTTCAGCCATACCCTTGCGGCTTGCGGAGCGGCTTGGTGCCAGTTGAATCCCGCCGGCACCCTCCGTCGAATCTCTCTCAGAACTGACTGAGGGTGTTTCAGGTGATCCGTGTGCCGATTGGTGAGAGCAGCAATCATCCCACAGCCGATATCCACACCGACAGCAGCAGGAATGATGGCGTCTTCGGTGACGATCACAGATCCCACGGTCGCTCCCTTTCCCAAGTGAGCGTCCGGCATGAGGGCGATCGGCCCGGCCAGCACCGGACTGAGAGAAGTCGAGAGCGCCTGTTGCCGGGTTGCACCGTCCAGAATCGACGCCCAGTTCCTCACCCCCCTGCCGCCGCGCAGACCAGACGTCTCCAGCATCCGCCCCCGGGGACGCTCACTCGTCACGATCCACCTCCTCCGGCAGCCAAAGGACCGACGCGTGTCCGGATCTCCATCCGGTACACATCCTCGGCAGATCCGCCCACCCTCCGGCGCAGTAGAGTCCGATCAAACGCTGTGCCAGACAGGGCATCTCCACCGAGACCAGCGAGGCTCTGGCCGCGTTCGAAGGCCGCGGCATAGGTTGTAAGATGGCTCTGGATTTCTCACCTCCCACCCTGGACCTCGAGGGTACCCTGTCAAACCGGGATACGAGAGCGGTCATTGGAGGATGGCTGTTGATCCTGACGGCCGTGCTCACC
>CAYWGY010000084.1:9412-10639 GCA_964458055.1 uncultured Acidimicrobiaceae bacterium
GGCTCGGTTCGCATCCCGGGTGAGTCAGGTTACGGTGGATGGCTCGGCGGACGCCATTTCCGCAGGTTGGGGGCTCTTTGTCTTCTCCGGCTATGCCCGGCTCTTCTCGGGAGTGGCTCTCGTGGCGACCTCAAGAGTGCTCCGAAGGACCTGGATGGTGACGAACAACCTGGAGTCTCCCTGGACATTCCGTCTGTTCTCAGCGTCAGGGCAGCTCACGGTCCTGTCGGGTATGGCCACAATCCTGGTGGGAATGGTGGACCCGGCGCCTGAAGCAGCGAATTCGAATGCAACCCTCAGCTCACTGGTGGAGTACTCAGAACTCACTCGATGGATCACAGCCGACTCGGCCTTCGCCCTGGCGGGAGTTGGCCTGATCGTGGCAGCCCGATCCCAATGGGGGGCCGGCGGTGGGCTGCAACTCATCTCGCCGTTCTCGGTGCTGGTGGGTGTCGCAATGCAGTTCATCTGGATTGACTCGGCCAGCATGGTCCATCCCGTAGTCGGCGCCGCCTTCCTTCTCTGGCTTCTTGCCATCGGCGTCATGCTTCTCACCGGCCGGACGGAGAGACTCTTCGCCGGCAGGGCAATGGGCCAGGCACAGCAATAGTCCACCTCTCGCGACCTCGATGCTGAGACTGTTGAGTGCGCCGTCGTTCAGAACTTCCTTACACCCTCAGAAGGAGATCGCTTTCGTGCAAGCGGCATTATCAAGCACCACACCCCCTGTAGTGCTCTCCTCCTTCATCGCTAAACTGCCTGGAAAACGCCCCAATGGCCCGCAACGCTAATGGACTCTCTCTTTGACGGCTCTCAATGACAACGCCGAATCACCCCTCGTCCTCGAGGTAGAGAACCTACGGAAGAGCTACGGAGAGATCCAGGCCGTAAAGAGCATCGGCTTCCAAATCGCCCCCGGGGAGAACTACGGACTCCTGGGACCGAACGGCGCCGGGAAGACCACCACCATAATGATGATCGCCGGAGTCTTGGAGGCCGACGGCGGACGGGTGACGGTGTGCGGCCGGGAACTCACCACCATGACCAACGCGGTCAAGTCCCACATCGGATGGGTTCCCCAGGAGATCGCTCTCTACAACCGGCTCAGCGCTCGCGAGAACCTATCCTTCTTCGGTCGGATGCAGGGACTGTCCGGTAGACACCTCGCTCAGAGGGTGGACCAAGTGCTGGAGTTGACCGGTCTGACCGACCGGGCCGGAGACAAGA
>CAYWGY010000085.1:0-8230 GCA_964458055.1 uncultured Acidimicrobiaceae bacterium
GAGCGAACGGGACTTCGAGGACCGCGAGGGATGGCGGGAGAAGTCGATAGGCAATCTGTTGGGGGGGATCGACGCCGCCCGCCAACGTCCCCTTTGGAGGTTGCTGGTGGCGCTGGGAGTCCGTCACGTCGGACCGGGGGGCGCCCGTTTGATCACCGCCGCCTACCGCTCCATGGATCAACTGTTCCAGGCCACCCCGGAAGACCTGGCCACCATCGACGGCATCGGTGAGACCATCGCCCAATCAGTCAGCGACTGGCTGGCGGATCCTGGCAACCGCAGCCTGGTCGAGAAACTAGGTGAAGGCGGGGTGAGCCTTGCCGACCCCGAGCCGGAGGAAGAGATCGAGCCTGTTCTGGCCGGCCTCTCCCTGGTGGTGAGCGGGGGTCTGGAATCCATGAACCGGGAATCGGCACAACAGGCGGTTGTGGCGCGGGGAGGACGGTTCGTTTCCTCGGTCTCCGGCAAGACCTCCGCCCTGGTGGTGGGATCCTCGCCGGGAGCCTCCAAGCTGTCCAAGGCAGAAAAGTTGGGAACACCCATCCTCAACGAAGACCAGTTCCGGGCTCTGCTGCAACACGGCCCCGCAGGCATCCTGCCCGATAAGCACTAGACCCGCGCAGGTCAGGACCGGATCAACGTTCCCTGATTCCCGTGGAGGGGTAAGGTGAGGGCTATGTCAGGTAAGAGGTCCAGCCCGAAGCTTGGATGGGGAGGCCGGAGCGGACCGTGGCGCGGCCTCTCCGCGGCGATACTGGCAATGCTACTTCTGCTTGGCGCCTGTGGCGGTGACGATGAGGCATCCGATTTCGAGGGCGCCATGGCGGAAGAGGCGGCGGCAAGGGCTGAGGCCGCTGCGGCTGAAGCACAAACAGCGGCAACGACGGCGCCGATGGCAGTGGATGAGGATGCCATGGTGACTCTGGACGATGCCCAGACGGCCCTTTCGGCAGCTGATTCGGATGCCGCGGATGCAACCGCAGCGGCTACGACAGCCGCGGGAGCCGCCGCCGATGAGGAGATGGCCTTGGATGAAGCCATGGACATGGAAGAGGAGGCGGTGGCGGAGAGCGAGGCAAGTTCCTTGAGCGATGGGACCAGCGAAGGTGCAGTTGTGGAACTGTCGACCGCCAACTCCCCCGCCGCTTTCGGGCGCGACGTCATCTACCGGGCATGGGTTTCCGTGGAAGCGGCGGATGTGACCGCCGCCACCAACCAGGCCATAGCAATCGTTCAAGGCTTGGGCGGGTTCGTGTTCGGCCAGCAGACCCGATCGAGACCGTCGCCCCACTCCGAGATCGTCTTCAAGGTCCTGCCGGAGGACTTCTCCGTGGCGCTGTCCAGGCTCTCCCAGGTAGGCGAACTGGTGGACCAACAGATCAGCGCCGATGACGTGACCGAACGCATCGTCGACCTCCAGAGCCAAATCATCACCGCCGAAGCCAGCGTGGGTCGGCTGCGCAGTTTCCTGGAGACCGCCACCAACCTGGAAAACGTGGCCTTCTACGAACGTGAACTGCTGATCAGAGAAACCGACCTGGAAAGGCTGCGCGGCCAGGTCCGCACGCTGCAGGACCAGGTTGCCCTGGCAACCATCACCCTGGCGATCAGCCACCTACCGGAGAGACCTTTGATCCTTCCCAACACCGGACTCCTGGTCACGGCCTGGATGTCCAGCGATGGCGAGGACCCCTGCCTGGGCGCCAAGGATCTCGCCGTAGAGCGTAACGACACCGTCGACTTCTGCGTGGAAGTGGCCAATCAGGGAGAGGTGGCCCTCACCGATGTGAGTCTCTCCTCAGATGTCCTGCCCCTGGAGGACAATCCCTTCGTGCTCGAACGGGGAAGCTTGGATCGGATCGAACCCGGACAGTTCCTTACCGCGACCCTCACCGAGGAGGTGACGGACGGTCGCCTGGCTGATCGCATCGCAACCCGAGGTCTCGAAATCGTGATCGAGGCGACTGCCACGCCGATGGACCCGGACGTACCCCAACTGGGAGTCGTCTCCGATCGCGCCCGGGTTGTGGTAACCGCTCTGGAGGTGATTCCCAACACCGGAGTGGTGGTCCATGCCTGGGTGTCCGGCAGCGGTGACGACCCGTGTCTGGGAGCCAAGAGCATCACCGTTGCACCGGACGGTGACGTGGTGAACCTCTGCGTGTTCGTGGGCAACTCCGGCGAAGCCCCGATCACCGAGGTCGAGATACGGTCGTCCGCGCTCGACCTGGAAGCCAATCCGTTGACTCTCGAACACGGCAACTTCGATGCGATCGACCGGGGCCAGTTCCTCACAGCCACCCTCAGCGAGCCCGTGGAGAAGGGGCGGCTCAACGGACGGGTGGCCACCCGCGGCCTCGACATCGAGATCGAGGCGACCGCCGTCCCCTTGGACTTCGACGGCTCCGAACTCGAACCCGTTTCCGACACCACCGATGTTAACGTCTTCGCCAGAGAGGTCCTTCCGGTCACGGGACTGGTGGCCACGGTCTGGGCCTCCGCCGAGGACGACGACCCCTGCCTCGGCACTCGACACGTTACCCTCCAACCGGACACCGATGGAGTCAACCTCTGCCTGGAAATCGGCAACCTCGGTGAGGTTCCCGTTAGGAACATCGTCGTCGAATCCGTATCCCTGTCCCTCGAAGACAACCCGTTCCTGGCCGAACACGGCAACTTCGATCGTCTCGAACCCGGACAGTTCCTAACCGCCACCCTCACCGAGCCCATCCAGGACGGACGCCTGGCCGGACGGATCGCCACCAGGGGACTCGATATCAAGATCGGCGTGACCGCCACTCCCGTGGACACCGACGGGACCGCACTCGATGATGTCTCCTCCAACACCGATGTCTTCGTGGACGTGTTGTCGCAATCTGACTCGGGAGGATTCGGCCAGGCGCTGAGGAACAGCTTCGAAGCGCTGGTTGCCCTGGCGGGAGGTCTGGCCGTCCTGGCTGGTGTTTTGATTCCCTTCCTGCCGGTCATCGCCGTGGTCGCGGCCGTGGCCTGGTGGATTCGCCGGTGGCGCCGACGCAGGAAGGGCGCCACATCCCAAACCCGGGCCCGCGCAAACGCGTCCTCCGATCCGACCCGGGAAACCCACACCCCACCAACGGATTGATCTTCAACGCCAATGCGCAACCCGATCCGGTCACAGCACCCCGGGACCACCCCTCCACCCGGGAGGGGAGAGATCGGGAGACAAAGTGGCCCTTGGCTAAGCGGGGAGATCCTCCCTCCTGGAGGGGTGCAGCGCCCGCCTGACAGGTGCCTGCCTGTAACTGTTGATTGACAACAAATAAACCACCTCACATAAGAACCGGGTCAGCTTATAGAATTCACCTCACCAGGGGACGTCTCCCTGGTAGAGAGGCAGATAAATGCCAAACCTGCGTTATCGGCGCACTGGGACGAGAGAGGGGAGGCGCCGGGCGCGGCAAGGCCTCTCTTCCGTTCTCATTGCTCTCCTTTTGTTGGTGGTAGGCGCCTGTGGAAACGATGGGGAAACCCTCGATGCCCAGGAGGTTCCCGCCCCTCCCGGCAGCGGTTCCACGGCCCTCGAGACCGGTGAGCAGCCCCACATGCTCATCAATGCTTCGGTAGCAGACAACCATTCCGACGCCTGCCTGGGCGCCAAGGAGATCACGGTGGAACCCGACGATCTGCTCCACTTCTGCGTGCAGGTGGCCAATCTGGGCGAGATCCCTCTGACCGACGTGGAGATCTCTTCGGACGATCCCAACCTCGACATGGGTTCGCTCCTGGCCGTGAGCGGTGACTTCGAAAAGATCGATCCGGAAGGGTTCCTGATAGCGACGCTGGCCGAGCCCGTCGGGGACGGGATCCTGAGTGGTCAGATGGCACAGGACGGCATCGACATCTGGCTGAGAGCCACTGCAACTCCCGTGAGCGCAGACGATGCCGAGTTGGAAGAGATCCTCGCCAACGCCATGGTCTTCGTCCAAGTCGAAGAAGCCGACTCCCCCGCGGGCTTCGCCTCCACTGTGGGCTCCGGAGTGGACACCCTGCTCACTGGTATCAACCGTTTTCCACTGATGCTCAGCCTGATAGTCATCGTCGTGCCGTTTGTCGGGGTGGTCACCGGCTTGGGACTGTTGGTCAAACAACGCCGCGAAAACTGGCTGTCCCAGTAAGAACTTCAAGAAGAGGACGGCGCCGGGAACGGCAGTGACCGACCCGGCGCCGTCATTTCCGCCGGTGGAAGGCCGATCAGCCAACCACCAGGGAAATCGTCTCCGACACCGGGTAGGCGGTGGAGGTTGAGGTGTCGGGGACGCTCAGGTTTGTGGTCCTGCCGCTCACCCGGAACCAACCCGACCACACAAACGAGGTCTCGATCTCGTAGGCGCCCAGGTGCTGGCGGCATCTGCGGCGGGCAGACTCGCAACTCTTGGTCTGGTAGGTGTGACTGGCCACCCCGTCCGGATAACCGGTGAGCCGAGAGAGTTGCGGTCCCCTGTAACTCTGCGGTGGTCCATCGTCCCAGTCGATCCGCACCTGCCTCACTCTCGCGTCGGCGGTGAGGGATCTGCCGGTGTAGGGGGAGATGGAGGAGTACTCCCAGGGCAACGGTACAGCCAGGGCTGCAAACGTGTTGATACCCACCATTCCCCGGGTAACCGCAGGGTTGAAGGAGACCTGGGGAGCCTGATGGGTGTAGCTCCCGATCCTGCTCCAGACGTATCCCTCAATCTCCTCACTTTCCACCGTCGACCAGGTACAGGGTCGGGCCGTTCCGACCAAAACATGCACACCCGGCACTCCGTTGGGGGACCATCCATACCTGATCTCCCCGCCTTCGGTGAATCCCAGGTCAATCCACTGGGTGCGCTTCGTCCCCCAGTAATAGCATCCCCGTGAGGCGATCTGCAAGTCAAGAGAGTCCGTGGAGCCTTCAAAGCTGGGGCCCAACTCCTCTGTGTGAATACAAGTGGTTACCGGCTCCAGGAGTTCTACCTCCTCGCCCTGTGCGTTCTCCACAAAGGTGCTTTCGAAACCAACCGTGCACACCATCTCGGAATGCTCAGGCTGGTCTGCCAGCGCCGGGGTGGGCACACACATCACCGCCGCCAGGGCTGCCCCCGTCCACACCCCTCTCCCGATCGCGCTCACGGAAACTCCACTCTCTCGGTGAGGAAACAGTTCGACCACCACATGCCGTAGATTGTCGGGATCCGCAGGGTGGTGTCCCGGCGCCACCCGTACTCGGGGTGGCGCCACAGGACTATCACGCTTTCGTTGACCTGGCTCCCGGAGAGGAATGCGCCGACATCCATCTGGAAGTGCGCCACGATGCAGTCCGGGTTGTCAATGTAGAGTTCCACCACCCCCACCACGACACCCTCCAGGGTGGGGGGAGAGGAAAAGGTCATGGTCTCCATGGCGCCCACCCCCCGCTCATACGACGATTGGTCGGCCACGGCTCGGTGGAGACTCGCCGGGTCCTTCCGGTAGATGCCGTCGTACCAATGGAAGTACATTGTCTGTATCTGCGCCTGCGCATAGGCGATCCTCTCGGGGTCCTCGACAGGCGAAACGTCACTGGCCGGAGGCTTGGGATGAGCCCAGTTCTCACCCGTGGGATCGTTGATCGGCTCCCAGGTCTCCAGGTACTCCGGAGCGAAGGAGTTGGAAATGACGGGGCCATCGAGCACCGCTGATCCGCTCTCGGCGCCGATGGTCACGGGAGGCTGCGGAGCCGCCGTGGTCGGCGCCGAAGTTGTCGCCGTGGTGGTGGTGACAGCGCCCTCCGGCTCGACTGCACCTTCTGGATCCTCCGGACCTTCAATGTCCCCTTCTTCCTCGGCCCCGGACACCGGTGGCTGTTCCTCCAAGGACTCCTCGAACAGTGGAGCGGCGGGAGCGGTGGTTTCAGAGGAGGGAGCAGTGGTTTCAATGGAAGGGTCCGCTGCCTCCTCGGCGGGGGTCTTCGCGGACTGGTCCTCAACGACCCGAGGTGGGGCAGGGGCGGTGGACGCCCGTTCAGGACGGATGGAGGAATCCTGACTCCCGCATCCACTCACCACCAGTGCCACCAGCCCGCCTGCCATGACGGCGGTCGCCAGTAATCGTGCCCCTGCCTTCACTTCCCCTCCTACTTCGGTGGTGAAATAGAAAGCTAGCCATGCGCGGACCAGCGCATAGCGGTTTGATATAGCGTTGTATCGCGACCTTTGTTTTCTTATCGCGACGGGCCGGAGGTCAGCCTTCGGCCATCCGATCCGCAAGCGCCACCAACGTGCGCACTCCGAATCCGGTGGCGCCCTCGGAGAGGTAATGGGTTGTCTTGCCCGTTCGCGCCGGACCGGCGATGTCCAGGTGAGCCCAGGGATGATCTCCCGTGAACTCCTTCAGCATCAGCGCGGCGGTAATGGCGCCGCCCCACCGGCCCCCGATGTTCTTCATGTCGGCCACCGGTGAATCCAGCATCTTCCGGTAGTCAGAGGGCAAGGGAAGGGGCCACACATGCTCACCCGCTGCCGATGCCGCATCCGCCACCATCCGCCGGGCCTCCTCGGACCCGAACAGACCGGCATAGTCGAGACCTAAGGCTACGACGCAGGCACCCGTCAGTGTGGCCAGGTCGACCACCATGTCCGGCGATCCCTCGGCAGCCAGGCTCAGGGCGTCCGCCAGCACCAGACGACCCTCGGCGTCGGTGTTCATCACCTCGACGGTCTTTCCGTTGCGGGCGGTGAACACATCGCCCGGACGGGTAGCGGCGCCTCCCGGCATGTTCTCGGCCAGGGCGGCCAGGACCTCCACCTTAACGTTCAAACCGAGCCTGGTTATCGCCACGCCTGCGGCCACCACCGCTGCCGCTCCGGACATGTCGGTCTTCATGGTCTCCATACTCTTCGCCGGCTTCAGCGACAGCCCGCCGGAATCGAAGGTGATGCCCTTCCCCACCAGGGTCAGCCGGGGGCCCTCACCATGTCCCACCAACCTGACCAATCGGGGAGGCTTGTGCGAACCCCGGCCAACCGAGAGCATTCCCCCCATCCCCTCCTCGGATAGCCGGTCCTCGTCCCAGACCTCAGCGGTCATGCCCGCATCCCGGGCCACTGAGGAGAAGGCCTCGGCCAGAGCGGGAGGACCCTTGTCCAGCGAAGGTCGGTTGATCCAATCCCGTGCCGAGGCCACCGCCTCGGCCACCACCCGGGCCCGCTCAGCCTGCTCACTCCAGTCATCGGGAACCGGGTTTGCCAGATTAACCGACGGCATGGGATCGTCGGAGGGATCGCTCCGGTAGTCCTGGAAGCGGTATCCCGCCAGGAGAGCCCCCTCCACCGTTGCCCCCAGGGCGCCCCTGGTCGGCAGTTGATGGAGGGTGGTCACCAGTTGGTCGCACCGGGGCGCCGCACGGTAGGCGCCGGCCGAAGCCCGGCGCACGGTCTCGTGGTCGGGGTCCTCCCCCACGCCCGCCATCACAATCCAGCTGTAGCCCAGCCGTCCCCCGGTGGGTATCACCGCCTGGTCGCCCGGCTTTCCGGAGAATCCCACTGCTTCGAGGTGCTCATCCACCCACGAGCCCAGTTGCTCCAGCACGTACTCGGCGCCCGGACCGGGGTGGCGGTCGGCGCCCATGGGGACTACGAGAACGGGCGCGCTGTTTTCCGCCACTGCGGCGGCCGAGCCCACTTGTGGAAGTTCTGTCATGCCCTCACCTTACCTCCCCTTCCAACGAGCCCTTCCCGGAGGTTGGACCTACCGCGGATAGACGAGGGAGCGCAGCCACTTGCGAAGCGGCCTCCAGGTGAGTGCCGCCAGGGTTGTCATCACCACCGTCAGGAGGAAGGCCGAGCGAGGACCGATGGCGCCGGTGACGAAAGACACCGCGGGCGGCCCCACTACCTGGGCAATCCGAACCCCGGCGACCCAACTCAGCACCACCACTCCCCGGTAGGCCGGAGAACAGAGCGAGATGGCGTCTCGCTGCGCCAGGGTGATCAGCAACCCGAATCCCGCTCCGGTAAACGCCAGTCCAATCGAGATCATCGCCGGGAATTGCGCCACCAGCACCGTGAACAGTCCCAATGACATAAGCCAGATGCCGATGCTCAACACCCGTCCCGAAATCCGGCCAGATATCACCCTGACCACGCCCAGAGCGGTGGTGATGGCACCCATCTGGAAGGCCGACACAACCAGCCCTCGTCCGGCCGTGCCCGTCTCGAACACCTCATCCAGCAGCAGCGGAACTCCG
>CAYWGY010000085.1:8240-10583 GCA_964458055.1 uncultured Acidimicrobiaceae bacterium
AACTCCGGTCAGGGTGGCGCCCTGGTAGACGATCACCCCCATGGCGGTCAAGGCTATCAAACCAACCAGGTCCACCCCGGTCCGGCGACGACGCATGTCCTCACGGGCTGCCCTGGCATGTCGTAGAGGCGGCGCAACCGACTCCTTCGGCCGGCCCACCGCCATGCGGAGTCCCCACATCCAGACCGGTACCCCGCAAAGGTAGAGGAGAAAGGGACGGAAGGCGCCTCCTGAGGCAACGACTCCCGCAACGATGGGCATCACCATCTGGGTGAGGTACATCAGGGCGAGGTTGGTCCCCAACACCCGCAGACGCGCCCGGTCGTCCTCGAAAAGTTCGCCGATGAGTATGATCGCCACCCCCACAATCCCCGAAGACCCCACTCCCTGCAACACCCGAAGGGTAAGCAACATCGGAAAGGAGGTGGCGAAGAACCCTGCCCCGCCGAACACGGTGAAGATCAGCAGGCAGACCAGGATCACCCTTCTCCCCCCGAAACGGTCGGCCAGGTAGCCGACGAATATCGCCAGCATCACCCCGGGGAACGCCACCGCCCCTTGGACCCAACCAATCACCGAGATGGAGACTCCGAGCGCTCTCGCCAGATCGGGTAGGGCCGGAGAGATCATAGCCAGGTGGGTGATGCCCAGACAGCTGATGGTCATCAGCAGAGCAAGCTGCTCCCGGTGAGACGAAGGCTTCACTTCGGAACGGACCGCAGGGACTTGGTCTCACCGTCACCGAGAACGTTGGCGGCCACCCCGGCAGAGATCAGCACCAGACCGGCCACAACCCCCAGAGTCAACTGCTCATCCACCATCCACCACGATGCAATCAGCCCCACCACCGGAACGGCCATCAGGGTTAGATTCACCGAGATCGCCGGCAGGTTCCGGAAGGCCTCCATCTGGCCCCACACCACCACGGGGCCGGCCAGGGTCATCTGGAAGAGGACGATCAACACAATCACGGGAGTCCAGGCGATGTCGGGAAGACCGTCTACCACCAGGGCGGCAGCCAGGACGGGAAGGCCCCCGGCCAGCATCTGCCAGGGAGTCGATGACAACGAGTTCGAACCCCATCGGTGCGCCCTCATGTAAACGGATGTCCATGCCGCCGAGAGCGATGCGATCAACAGCATCACATACCCCCACATGACCCTGGGCTGGTCGAGACTGAATGTCCACGGCTCCAGAACCACCACCAGTCCCATCATGCCCGCCACCAGTCCCGCTATCTGCACTCTCGACATCCGCTCGCCAAGAAAGACCACTGCCATGGGGACCGCCCACAGCGTGCCGGTCCAAACCAGGATGCCGGACCGTCCGGGGGGCAGGACCTGCAGGGCGAAGAACACCAGCAGAAAGATGGCCACGAGACGGAAGATCCCCAGAACGGGCACGATCCTGCGGTCCTGGCGGGGAACGAAAGGCCTCTGGCCTGCCATGGCATTCATTGCGAACCCCACCATCGCCCCTCCCCACAGGCGGAGAGTCATCATCCAGAGGGGGGAAATCGTCTCCAGCCCAATGTCCACAATGGGCCAGTTGAAGCCCAATGCCAGCACCGCCACCCCGAGCACCAGGTAGTTGTAGATCCGCGACGCCGGCTGTCCGGGCAGAGGAGCGGTCAAAGCACAACTCTCATTCCGCCCACGATAGGAAAGCCGTCCTTGGTTCTCGGGGCCGACCCCATGGTGGTGTGACTGAGGCCGCCGGCGTCTCTCGATGGGTCCCCTGGCAGTGGCCGGATCAAGGTGCCCTGCGTCGAAACCCCGCTTGCCCGACAGAACCCCATCAAGCAACGAAGAGACATCGAAACAGAGACTCCAAGTGCAACCGGGGGTGTGACCATCAGCAGAGACATCGCTCCACGCGGGGCCCCGGGTTCACGTCAGTCCGGACCGTATCGGCTTCACGGTCTTGTCAGAAAAGACGTTGGAGGCCACTCCCGCGGTCATCAGGACCAGGCCCAACACGATCGGCAATCCGAGTTGTTCATCAACGAGCCACCATGAAGAGAGCAGCGCTACCACCGGAGTGGCCATCAGGGTCAGATTCACCGAGATCGCCGGAATGTGGCGCAACGACTCGAGGTGCGCCCACACGGCCAGCGGACCGGCGAGGGTCATCTGGTAGCCCACCAACAGGCCCGTTCCCCACGTCCAGCGAATATCCGGGAGACCATCGACGGCCAGGGCCGCGGCCAGGGCCGGAACCCCGCCGCAGAGCATCTGCCAGGGAGTGGATGCCAGGGCGGTGCCGCCCCAGCGGTGTGCCCTTATGTACACGGTTGTCCAGGCTCCCGACAGGGCGGCGCCCAGCAACATCAGATAGCCGAGG
>CAYWGY010000086.1:0-7322 GCA_964458055.1 uncultured Acidimicrobiaceae bacterium
GCACCCTTCCACTATCCATTCTCGAAGAAGCCCAGGAAGAGTTCCTGGATTTCGCGGGAAGCGGAATGTCCGTGCTGGAGGTCAGCCACCGGGCGCCGGTTTACGAAGCCGTCCACGAGGAGGCCATGAACCTGGCGAGGGAGGTCTCGGGTGCCCCCGACGACTTCGACGTCCTGGTGATCGCAGGTGGCGCCACCATGCAGTTCGCCATGGTCCCCATGAACCTTCTCGGAAACCGAGCGGTACGGGGTGCATACATCAAGTCGGGCGTCTGGGGAAGACTGGCCCTCGGTGACGCCCAACGGTGGGGCGACTCCTACTGCGCCTGGGACGGGGAACCCCACCAGTACCGTCGCATGCCGCTTTCCGAGGAAATCAAGATAGACCCGGACACCCGCTATCTACATGTGACCTCAAACGAGACCATCGGCGGCATCAGGATGATCGACTCCTTTGAGGTCGACGTGCCCCAGGTCTGCGACATGTCCTCTGATTTTCTGACCCGGGAGATCGACTGGAACCGCTACGACCTGGTCTACGGGGGAGCGCAAAAGAACCTGGCCCCGGCCGGTATGGCACTGGTCTTCATCCGCAAATCCTGTCTGAGCGGAATCGAGACTGAACTGCCCCGCTTTCTCGACTACCGTTGGTACGCCGCCAAGGGTTCGACGGGGAACACTCCTCCGGTGTATCCGATCTACATGATGGGCAAGATGTTGCGGACGCTGCGAGACCAGGGCGGGATTGCCGGCCTCGAGCAGAGGACGGCTCAGAAGGCCGGTCTCATCTACGAAGTGATCGATCGCAGTGACGGGTTCTATGCGAGTCCCGTGGACCGTCGCTATCGCTCTCACACCAATGTGGTGTTCCGCCTCCCGACACCGGAGACCGAGTCTCGGTTCCTTGCACAGTCTGCATCCGCCGGATTGGTGGGGTTGAAAGGGCACAGATCTGTGGGGGGTTGTCGAGCCAGCCTGTACGCAGGTCTGGATGTGGAGAGTGCTGCTCGGCTCGCCTCGTTCATGGATGAATTCCGATTGGAAAACGCCTGAACCGTAAGAGAACATTCCCGGGGCCGCTCGTACAACCCGGAAGTTAGAATAGACCGAGCAGGAAGAGAGGCGCGCCCGCATGAATCAGACCAGCACCAGGCCCACGATGAGCACCGCTGCCAGGTTGTCATCCGTGATAGGCCCCTATCTGGCCGCTGAGGGCCTGGAGTTGGACGACTTCCACATGCTGGGACAGGGTGGGAGGCGCATACTGCGGGTGGTGGTCGATGCCGACGGGGGGCTCACCGTGGACCGATTGGCGGAAACCTCCCGGCTGCTCTCCCGGCTACTGAACGAGGACCCGGATCTGCAGGCGCCCTACCGGTTGGAGGTGACCACACCCGGATTGGAGAGATCGCTGAAGACCCCACGCCAGTTTGAGAAATCCACCGAGCGCGAGGTAGTGTTGAAAGTCCGCACCGACGGAGGAGCCAAAACTCTTCGCGGCCGGCTGATATCGGCGAACGAACGTGAATGCGAGCTTTCGGTGGAAGGGGAGCGCCATCGGATCGACTACGGAGCGATAATCTCGGCCCGCACCGTTTTCCGATGGCCGGCAGCCCCTAAACCCGGCAAGAAAAGGTGAAACTGTGAAAATCGACTACCAGGTGATGGAAGCCCTTGAGCTTCTGGAAAGGGAACGCGGGGTGCCGGTCGAGACAATTCTGGACGCGGTCGCCAACGCGCTGGTCTCGGCCTACAAACGCACATCCGGGAGAGCCGAAGAGGCCAGGGTCACCATTGATCTCGAGTCTGGAGAGATTTCCGTTTTCGGACAGATCCTCGATGACGAGGGCGCTGTGGTAAGGGAGTGGGAGGAAAAGTCCCAGGATTTCGGCAGGATCGCCGCCCAGACGGCCAAGCAGGTGATAGCCCAGCGGTTGAGAATTGCCAAGCGGGAACAGGTATACGCCGCCTACGCCGGTCGAGAGGGCGACCTGGTAACCGGGATAGTCCAGCAGGTGGACGGACGCTATGTCATCTTCGACCTGGGCAACGCCGAGGCGCTCATGCCGGCTTCCGAGCGCATTCCCCACCAGATGCTCGACCGCGGCAACCGGGCCAAGGCTCTCATCCTCGAGGTCAAGAACGAACTCAAGGGGCCCCAGATCATTCTGAGCCGTTCCCACCCCGATCTGGTAAGACGGCTCCTGGAACTTGAGGTGCCCGAGTTGGTGGAGGGGGTGGTGGAGATCGTGGCCATTGCCCGAGAACCCGGTCATCGCACCAAGATTGCCGTGGTTTCCCACGACCCCAATGTCGATCCCAGGGGAGCCTGCGTGGGCGCCCGCGGTTCTCGAGTCCAGCAGGTCGTCAAGGAGTTGCGCAACGAGAAGGTGGATGTCGTCCAGTACCAGGAGGACGTGGCAGCCTTCATTGCCGACGCCCTCGGCCCGGCGCGGATCAAGGAGGTAAGAGTCAACGAGCAGGACAAGGCCGCCGAGGTAATCGTCTCCGAACACCAACTGTCCCTTGCCATTGGCAAGGAGGGTCAGAACGCTCGGCTCGCGGCCCGCCTCACGGGCTATAGGATCGACATCCGGTCGGACGAGCCCCCACCCCTACCCGGTTCCGACGGTGCTTCCCCGCAGGGCGGTCGCGCTCGCACCCCGCACATGAAAGCGAGGGTCCCTGCGAGGCCAGGGGCCCCTTCACCAGCAAGAAACCCCATTCCTCGGTCCGGTGCCCGGTAGTCGGCGGGTCCGCTTCGGTGTCACATGGCTAGGGTGAGGATCTATCAGATTGCCCGCGATCTTGGCCTGACAACCCAGGAGGTTTTGCAGGAGGCCAAGAAGATAGGGCTGGACGTGAAGGCGGCCTCTTCCACTGTGTCTGCCGAGGAGGCCGAGTTGGTGCGTTTCGCCCTGGTGGGCGAGCCAAAACCCGCAGCGCCGGTCCCTGATCAGCCGCCAGTGCCCAAAGCTCCCGAGCCCGCTCCCCCGAGGCAAACTGTGCCTGCCGTTGAAGCCGAACCGGAGCCCTCACCACCACCGCAGGACCAGGAGATTGAAGTCAGAGACTCTCTGCTGGTCGTCGATTACGCAGAAGCCATCGGCATTCCGGTCACCCAGGTAGTGGCCAAGCTGATCAACCTGGGCAGGATGATCGGAGCCGGCCAACCGATGCCCAGCGAACTGATGGTGGAGGTAGGAGAGAGCTTCGGCGTCTCGGTCAAGGTCATCGAACCCGAGGAGGAACGCCCGGCGGTGGTTCGTCTTCGGGATGTTCCCGACGACCCTCGAAGGGATCAGGTCGAGCGACCCCCCATCGTCACGGTGATGGGGCATGTCGACCACGGCAAGACCACGCTCCTTGATGCTCTGCGCCGTACCGATGTTGTCTCCGAGGAGGCAGGGGGGATTACCCAGCACATCGGCGCCTACCAGGCCACCGTTGAACGCAATCCCATCACCTTCATCGATACCCCGGGACACGAGGCCTTCACGACCCTCCGGGCGAGGGGAGCTGAACTGACCGACATCGTGGTGCTGGTGGTGGCCGCCGACGACGGGGTCATGCCCCAAACCGTGGAGGCTATCAGCCATGCCCGAGCGGCCGGCGTCGAGATGCTCGTGGCCATCAACAAGATCGACCGCCCCGGCGCCGATCCCGTCAGGGTTCGGGCACAACTCACCGAGCACAACGTGATCACCGAGGAACTCGGCGGTGATGTGCCCAGCGTCGAGATCTCCGCCACCCGGGGGGACGGATTGGATGAACTGTTGGAGACGATCGACCTGATGGCACAAATCATGGAGTTGAAGGCCTCTCCAAAGCCCCTGGCCTCGGGGGTGGTGGTGGAATCGAGGCTGGACATGGGAATGGGCTCCGTGGCAACCGTCATAGTCCAGCGCGGTACTCTGCGCCGGGGTAGTGCCCTGGTAGCTGGAGCCGTCTCGGGGAGGGTAAGGGCGATGTTCAACCACGCCGGCAAGAAGGTCAATACGGCCGGACCCTCGACCCCGGTGCTGATCATGGGGTGGGGTGACGTGCCCGACGCCGGCGAGGGCTTCGAAGCCGTCAAGAACGAACGGATCGCCAGGCGCTTGGCGTCTGAGCAGGCAGATCGGGACCGGGACCATCGGATCCGATCCGAGATGCCCACTGCTCGAGATCGGTTCGTCCATCACCTTGAGCAGATGCAGACCAACGAGGGCGAACTCCGGCTGGTGGTGAAGGCCGACACGCACGGCTCCGTCGAGACCCTGCGGGATGCAATCGCAAAGATCAAGCGTGAAAAGGGAAGGATCTCAATCGTCCACTCAGCGGTGGGAGGGGTCAACCTCAACGATGTCAACCTCGCCGACGTCACCGGAGCGGTGGTCGTGGGCTTCAACGTGCGCGCCGCGGGGCCCACCGCCCGCGAGGCCCGGCAGCGCGGGATCGAGATCTACACGTATTCAGTTATCTACGAACTCCTCGACGACGTGGAGCAGATGCTGGTGGGGAAACTCGCCCCCGAAAAGCACGAGGACATTCTGGGAGTCGCCGAGGGGCGAGCCCTGTACCGCGTCCCCAGAGCCGTGGTTGCGTGTTGTTATGTCAGCGAGGGCCGAATGGTCCACGGCGCCAAGGTGCGGCTCTACCGAGACGACGTGGTGGTCTACACCGGCGCCATCGCCTCGTTGCGTAGATTCAAACAAGACGTCGAGGAAGTGCCCTTCGGCATGGAGTGCGGCATCCTCCTTGAGCGGTACAACGATGTCAAGGAGGGAGACGTGATCGAGGCCTTCACCGTCAGGGAGGTTGCCCGCACCTGATGGAGGCGGCGGCCATGCGATTCGAGCTATCGCTTCCTGCCACCCGCTCCTTGAAGGAGAAGAGAGCGGTGCTCCGGCCCGTGGTGGAGGGATTGCGAAGGATGGCTTCCTACTCGGTAGCGGAGGTGGCTCACCATGATGTCTGGCGCCGGGCCGGCTTGGGGGTGGCGCTGGTGGCGGTCAACCCCCGGGAGTTGGAGCGAATGATGCAACGAGTGGAGCAGTACCTGGACCGCTGCCTTGAGGTCGACGTGATGCAAGTTATGATCTCGTATCTTGATCATCCCGAACCCAGGACCGGATGAACAATGAAGAGGAGCCGGTTTCCCCGCATGCGGCGGGTCAACTCGATCCTGTGGGAGGTATTGGCTGAGGAAGTGCACGGTCTCTCAGACCCCAGGGTGTCAGGTGTGACGATCACCGGGGTAGACACTTCACCGGACCTTCGCCGGGCAACGGTCTTCTTTTC
Organism: uncultured Acidimicrobiaceae bacterium; assembly: GCA_964458055.1. Taxonomy (GTDB): domain Bacteria; phylum Actinomycetota; class Acidimicrobiia; order Spongiisociales; family ZC4RG35; genus Bin76. Next base: position 5,283 of record CAYWGY010000086.1, read on the forward strand.
GGTGGCCGACCCCCACCGTCTTGATGAGGCCGGCGATGGACTTCAGTCGGCCGCCGGGAAACTCCAGGGTCTCCTGGCATCCCAGGTTCGCCTCAAATACACACCCAGACTGGACTTTCGCCCCGACCACGGCGTCATCGACGGCGCCAGGGTGGAACGGGTTCTTCGGGACCTCAGGCGACCCGGTCCGGTTGGAGACCCATGAGTAGAACCACACCTCTGCAAGGAGAGTTCAAGCGGGCGGCCCGTCTGATCCGGGCATCCGACACCCTGGGAGCGGTGTGCCATGAACGACCCGACGGGGACGCTCTCGGATCCATGCTTGGATTCGCCGCTTCTGCTCGCCTCGCCGGTCGCACGGTCCAACTGGCGGTGCCCCGGCCGTCCACCATCCCCAGCCGGTACCGGTTCCTCCCAACCGACCTGCTGGATCACAGACTGGACGCCGACAACCCGCCCCGGACACTCCTGGCTTTCGACTGTGCGGCGCCCGAGCGTTTGGGGGATGTTGCCGCCATCGCCCGTGAGGTCGAGAGTCTGGTGGTCGTCGACCACCACATTTCCAACCCCGGCTTCGGGACGCTCGATCTCATCGACCCCCAGGCGGCCGCCACCGTGGAGTTGGTTTACGATCTTCTTGCCGAACTCGAATGGCCCATCGACAAGAAGGTGGCGACCTGTCTCCTCACCGGACTTGTCACCGACACCGGGCGATTCCAGTACTCCAACACCACCCCTGCCACTCACCGCCTGGCCGCCCGGTTGCTCGAGGCCGGAGCTCGTCCCGAGGTGATCGGACAGCGGGTGTTCGAGGAGGAACCTTTCGGACTGCTCTCGGTGGCCGGGGCCGTTCTTGGCAGAGCCCGGCTGGACACCCCAAGGGGTCTGGTGTGGTCGGTTCTCCGGGTGGAGGACCTTGAAGCCGCTTCTCTCAACGGAGAGGACACAGAGTTGCTCATCGACTTGGTGCGTCTGCCCCGGGAAGCCGGCGTCGCCATGCTGGTCAGGGAGACCGGAGATCGCCAGGTACGGGTGAGTCTTCGCTCCCGAGGCAAGGTGGACGTGGGCGCTATCGCCTCGGCTCTGGGCGGCGGGGGACATCACAATGCCGGCGGATTCCGGTTCTCCGGTGACTTTGCCGCCGCGGTGGCTGCCGTGAGGGAGCGAATCCCGGTTGATTGAGGGCTTCCTCGTCATCGACAAGCCTTCAGGCGCCACTTCCCATGACATGGTGAACGCCGTCCGCCGGGCAGTGGGCATCAGAAGAGTGGGTCATGCCGGGACTCTCGATCCCCTGGCCACCGGCGTGCTGGTGGTGGCAGTGGGCAGGGTGACCCGCCTGATCCGCTTCCTCCAGGACCTTCCCAAGGAATACCTGGCAGTGGCCCGCTTCGGAGTGGGCACCGACACCCTCGACGCAGACGGCCGGGAGAACTGGCGACAGGAGATGCCGGTTACCCGCCAGGAAGTGGAGTCTGTGCTCAGTTCGTTCCTGGGAGAGATCAGCCAGACGCCCCCAATGGTGTCGGCGATCAAGGTGGGAGGCCGACGTCTCTACGAACTGGCTCGAGAGGGACAGCAAGTGGAAAGACCGGCTCGCCGGGTGGTGGTGCATTCGCTGGAGATGACCGGTCTTGACCGAGGCGACTATCCGCTGGTGGGGTTGAGGGTGGTGTGCGGGAAAGGACTCTACGTCCGAAGCCTGGCCGACGACATCGCCAGGGTGCTGGGAGGACGTGCCCACCTTGTGAGCCTGCGCCGCCTCCGCGTGGGAAGCCTGGCAGTGGGGGAGAGGCCGGGAAGCGGTCCGGGACCCGAAGACCTGGAAGACTGGAGAAACCTGATGATCTCCCCCGCCCAGGCTCTCTCGGACCTGCCGAGTTGGTCGGTCGGCCCCGAGGTGCTGGAGTTGGTGCGAAACGGCAGGCGCCTATCCGCCGATGAATCCTCTTGCTTGGCGGACGGTCTGTCCCTCCGGGTACTTGACGGCAGGGGCCGTCTGTGGGCCGTCTACTGCCGTAAAGGACCGCTACTGGTACC
>CAYWGY010000086.1:7332-10555 GCA_964458055.1 uncultured Acidimicrobiaceae bacterium
GTGGTCCTCAACTGAGAAACCGGTCACAGAGTCGGGTGCCGACGAAGGTTCCCTGAACCACAGTTCTTCGAGTTATTGCCCTGGCCGTTTCTCCCCTGCATCCTGAGATAACACTGTTGTGCCGGTAGCATTGGCTCCACAAGACTTCGGCTTGGAGGCGTGCAGAATCTTTTCACGGAGGAGACGGCTCCCAAACTGCAACCAGGTCGGCGTTGGGCTTGGCGTTCGCATTGACCGGCCACCCCACAGGGGGCCGGACCTTCCTCGCCGCCCCCATCTGATGCGCTGGTTTGTTCCGCTGCTGGCGGTGTTGACCACCGCACTCCTGGCTGCTGCGGCAACCTCCGGCAACTATCCTGCCATGGCGGTCCGTACCGTGACCGGAACGCCCGGCGCCGCCGGCGTGGGAGACAGCTTCTTTCCGAACTCGGGCAACGGCGGTTATGACGTTTCTCATTATCACATCGACCTGGATATCGACCCCTCCGACAACACCATAGAGGCGGTCACCACCATCACCGCCACCGCCACCCAGGACCTCTCGGCTTTCAACCTTGACTTCAGCGGGCTGTCGATCAGCGTGGTCAGCGTCGACGGGAACACCGCCACCCACTCCCGATCCGGAACCGAACTGACCATCACTCCCTCCGCGCCCTTGGCTGATGAGAGCGAGTTCACTGTCAAGGTGACCTATTCGGGAACGCCGGCCCCGCTGGACCAGCAGGGAGTGCCCATCGACGACATCGGCTGGAACCACCACAAGTCGAACACGTTTCCCCTGGGCATAATCTATGTTTCCAGCCAGCCAACGGGAGCCATGACCTGGTTCCCGTGTAACGACCATCCCACCGACAAGGCGACTTTCGAATTCGAGATAACCGTTCCCTCCACGGTGGTGGCGGCAGCCACGGGAGTACGGGAGAGTGAGGTCACCGCAGACGGGCTCACCACCTCGGTCTGGAAGATGGATGACCCGATGGCGCCCTATCTGGCAGCGGTCTACGTGGGTGACTTCGAGCGCCGGGAAGTCACGGTCGACGGCCTGCCTCCCATCCGCAATTACATCCACAGCGGCCAGACGGTCTCGGGCCTGGATGTCATCTCAACAGCCCTGGAACTGTACGAGGGGTTCCTCGGAGATTATCCCTTAGATGCCTACGGCGCAATCGTGGTCCCCCTGAACCAAGGGTACGCGTTGGAGAACCAGACACTGTCTCTGCATTTCAACAACTCCCTCAGCGCTTATGTCGTGGCTCACGAAGTAGCCCACCAATGGTTCGGCAACTCCGTCACTGTTGCCGATTGGAGCGACATCTGGCTGCACGAGGGATTCGCCACCTACCTGCACTATCTGTACCTGGTCGACCAAGGCTCCCGGAGCATGGAGAGCTACATGGCGGGCGTCCGGCAGTTGGTGGTTGCTGCCAGGGTTCCCGCTCCCAAGCAAATCTCGGTGAATCAAATGTTCGACACATACGCGGTCTATCTTCGGGGGGCCCTTACCCTGCACGCTCTGAGTAAGAAGGTGGGTGACACCGTCTTCTTCGAGATCCTCGAAGCCACGCATGATCGCAACTCAGGGGGAAACATCACAACCGATGGGTTCCTGGACATTGTGGAAGAGATGGCCGATCAAGCAGCGGTCGACTTGGTGGACAGTTGGCTCAACGACTCAGCGGTGCCCAAACTCAACGAGGGACCGGCCTTCCCGGAGAGCGAGACCGGCCAACGCAGAGTGGAGGAGGGAACCCCGGCGGGACAGGATATCGGAGCGCCCTTCGTCGCCACCGACCCCGACGGTGACGAATTGGCCTACACAGTGTCGGGAGGGGACGCATCCCACTTCGAAATCGAGACCGCCACCGGGCAGTTGAGGACCAGGAACCCCCTCGACCATCAGCGTGATTCCAGCTACACCTTCACCGTTGGAGTGAGCGACGGAAGGGACGACAACGACGAAGAGAGCACCGCCGCTGACGACACCTTATCGGTAACGATTGAAGTGGTCAATCTGGACGAGCAGGGCGCTGTCACCCTGTCCACCGGTGAGCCCAGGCAGGGTTCGCCGCTGAGCGCCACCCTTACAGACCCCGACGGTGGCATTCGGAATGCCACCTGGGTTTGGGAGACCTCAGACAGCCGGCAAGGGCCCTGGAGCGAGATCCCCGGCGTTGACTCCAACTCCTACACACCCACCGGGGACGACGTTGGCAACTATCTGAGAGTGAGCGTTTTCTACACTGACCGCCAGGGACCGCACAAGGCGGTCCATCCGGTGCTGAGCAACCAGATCGCGCCGTACAGCGGCTATGGTCCTGATGATGACGGGGGAGGTGGCGGTGGGGGTGGTGGCGGAGGAGGCAATCTGGATGGTGACGACGGGGGCGCAGAGGAGTTGTCGCCCCAGGCGTCTGAACTATTCGGTGATGTGATGGCGGGAACATGGTACGAACCGGCGGTGACATGGATGATCCTTCATGGAATAACCTCCGGATGTTCTCCGACTCTCTTTTGCCCTGAGGCCCACCTCACCCGCCAGCAATTCGTCACCTTCCTGTGGCGGGCAGCCGGAGAACCCACCCCGGCGTTCTTTGCTTCCCAAGCCTTTGCCGATGTCGGTCAGGGCATCTATTCGGACGAGGCTATCGGCTGGGCGGTCTCGAACGGCGTGACCGTGGGATGCACGGTCGGAGAGTTCGGAGATCCGGACTGGAGGTTCTGTCCCACTCGGGAGGTGACCAGGGGACAGATGGCCACGCTTCTCTACCGGCACGTCGAATCCGATTACCGCGGAGAATCCCCACCCTACCCCGATGTCGAAGCCGGAAAATTCTATGTCCCCGGCATCGCCTGGTTGACGGACTTCCAAGTCGTACCCGTGTGTGAGCCGGGACTGTTCTGTCCCGACCGCGACGCCACCCGGGCGGAGGCGGCGTTATTCATCCACGAGGTAGCCATCCGTCCCCACATCTGGGGACCGGGCAACACCGCCTTCATACCCCAGCCGACTTGAAAACCCTCCAGCCCTGGCGAGTGTTCGCCGAAAGACTTCCGAGAGGAGGTCAGGACAGGGTCTTCAGGGGTTCGACGTAGGGAATCCCGAGGGATTCTGCCACCGCGGGTTCGGTTACCTGGCCTCGCCGAACGGTGAGCCCGTCTTGGAGGCACGGGTCGGATCGCATGGCTTCAACCGGACCCATGTCGGCCAACTTCAGAACGTACA
>CAYWGY010000087.1:0-367 GCA_964458055.1 uncultured Acidimicrobiaceae bacterium
ATTATCCCCATTCTGCGTTGACCCCGTCCTGCCAGACATTCAGCATAATGGGTGAAACTCGGACCAGGTGGGATAGGATATCGCTGCCTTGCCCGAAGACCGGGCATCGGTTGGTTGTGGCGGGCACTGTCTACTGGGGGAGCCTGAGCCTCGCCTCGGCGAGATCGGAGGGCCATACCACCCGCCGGCGGCCGTCCTGCCACTGCACTGTCACCACCCTGTGGCCGACCTGCAGCCCGGTGACGGGATCAAGGCGAAATGCCCCGAACAGGGTACGGGTGTCCAGTCTCTCAGCCTCGGCCGCCAGCGCCCCATCATCGATGGCGCCGGTTCTCCAAACGCACTCCCACCAGACCAGGGCAGCCGC
>CAYWGY010000087.1:377-10308 GCA_964458055.1 uncultured Acidimicrobiaceae bacterium
ATCCGTCGCCGGTAGGCCTCGACGAACCAATCCGCACCGGGTCCCAGGAGCGGTGGGGGAGCGCTGCGGGGAGTCCACTGGGCTGGGCCGATGAGGCCCTCCCGCCGGGTGCCCAGTTCCTCCAGCACCTCGTCCACCCCGGCAGAGACGGCCAGCACAGCCTTCCAGCGACTCCGGCGCAAAGCCCCCACGATCTCCTGTTCATCCCGGAACGATCCCACCACCGCCAGGACATCGGCGTGGGGCAACCTGCCCAGCACCTCGCAAGCTCTGCCCGGCCGGAACAACAACTCTTCGCAGACCATCCCCAGATCCGATGCCACGGACATCGCACCCCGACCCACCTCCCGGGAGAAGCCTCGCCCCGTGTGCAGCACCGCCAGCGAACGGACCCCCGGATCGGATGCACGGATTGCGTCCAGGCCCCCCTGCATATACGAGGCCGCCGGCGCCGGGACATTGATCACATTCGGGAACCCAGCCCAATTCAACAGGTCGGATGCGCCGCCTCCGTTCCACACCAGTCGGTCGGTGACACGGGCCACCGCCAACGTAGGCCCCCTTCCATATGGCCCGAACAACACATGGGGCCCGGTCGCCTCGGCCTGTCGCAGCGCCTCCACCGGATCGGGATGGACATCATGCAGACCCAAATCGATCTCGGTCTCCACGATCTCCTCCGCCCACAACCGGACCGCTGCACCCGCTGCCCGACCGTATACGGCAAGGGGTCCGGAGAGCGGCGTGACCATCGCCGCCCGGAGGGACTTCACTGCGCCCCCATCCCCATCATTCCCGTTTCTTTATTAACACCCATCAGGAGATAGTCTCCTCATGCAAATAGATTCCCGGCTTCCAGATGAGGTTGACAGGCGTGGGCCATTACCGAGCTGAAGAACACATAGTCCGATTCCTTCGAGAGAATCCAAGCGGACATCTCCATGTGGTCGTTGGATATGCCAGTGTCTGGGGTCTGGCCTGGCTGCAGGAGCACACCCGGCGCCGACCAGTGACCCTGGTCATCGGAGACACCAAGAAACACCACTTCAACAGTGCCACCGACTCTGATCGTAGAAAGGCCCTCGCATTACTTGGTCGCAGGGATGTGAAAGTCCGGAATTGGTACCGTACCGCGAGGAGCGCCGAGGGAAAGTCGATGCTTCATGCCAAGGCCTGGGTTGTCGCCGACGGGAAGTCGGGATCCGCCACCAGCGTCCTGCTCGGGTCGGCCAACCTCACCAGGGCCGGCCTCCGAGACAACTGGGAAACAATGGCTCTCGCCGCCGAAGGGGAGGCGTCCCGGATCTGGACTCAACTCGACGAGCTGATGCGGGGTCGTTCCGTCGCCAACCGGCCGTGGGACGCCACCGAGGGACTCGTGGCTGCAATCACAGAAGGCCAGGAAGCCCAACACCCGCCAAAGCCAACACCCGGGACCGGCGGCAAGAGGGGGTGCCTGCTGCTGGCAGCCTCGATTGGGGCAACCCTTGCCCTGGTTATCGCAACCACCGTAGCGCTGCTCCTCTAACCCTTCGAGTCCGGGCGCGCATTCTACGCCGCCACCCTGACCGGCATGCGCTTGATACCGTGTATGAAGTTGGACTGGAGTCGCTCCACCGGCCCCACCTGACGGAGATCGGAGAGGCGCGGCAACAGTTCCTCCATGGCAACCTTCACCTGCAGCCGTCCCAGGGCCGCTCCCAGGCAGAAATGGGGACCGCCCTTGCCGAAGCTGACCTGCGGATTGGGGTGGCGGGCGATGTCGAACCGGTAGGGATTGTCAAACACCTCCTCGTCGAAGTTGGCCGAGATATACCAGATGGTGACCTTGTCTCCCCGCCGGATCCGCTGTCCCCCGAAATCCACATCCCGGGTGGCGGTCCGGCGAAAGTGGTAGATGGGCGTGGCCCACCGGATGATCTCCTCCACCGCCCTATTCATCGGAGCCGGGCCTCCGTCCCGTAGCCGGCGCAGTTGCTCGGGCCGTTCCATCAGAGCCAACACACCCTGGCTGATGGAGTGGCGCGAGGCCTCCTGGCCGGCGATCATCAGCACCGTGAAGAAGTTGTTGAACTCGGCGTCGGTCAGGGGCTCACCTCCCGGCTCCGCCTGCAGCACCAGGCTGATCATGTCGTCACCGGGTCTTGCCCGGCGCTCGGCCGCCAGTTCGGCGGCATACCGGAAAGCTTCCAGACCGGCTGGACTTCCGAACGGGGCGAACCTGCAGTCGGGGTCGGACCGGTCCTCCCGGTACTCGGGATCGGAGTCGCCCACGAGCATCCGGTCGGTCCACTCGATCAACCGGTACGACATCCGTCTGGGAATACCCATGTGCTCGCAAAGCCACAGGACGGGAATCTGCTTGGAAATCGCCTCCACCAGATCGAACTCACCCCGGGCCAGGACATCCGACAGGAGTTCCCTGGTCATCAACCGGAAGGCGTTCTCGTAGGCGGAAACCACCCTGGGGGTGAACCCTCGCGACAGCAGGCGCCTGATGCGACTGTGCGCCGGCGGGTCGAGGTCCATCATCGACTGGCGCGCCGCCAGTTCCTCCGGGGTCATCTCCTCCAGGGTGGAACCCCAGGCCGATGAGAAGGTCCTCCAATCGCTGCTGACCCTGGCCAGGTCCCGGTGCCGGACCACGGCCCAGAATCCCGCCCTTCCCCCCGGTTCGTCATGCCAGCTGACAGGCGCGTTCTCCCTCAGAAACCGGAACTCCCGGTGGGGAACGCCTCGCGCATACAGTTCGGGACTCTGGATATCAACATCCACCCGCATCTCAAGCCACCTCGTCCTGGGCGATTCCTGGCACCCTGCTTGCCAGCCGAGTGTAGGCTCTAGGGCCTGTCAACGACCGCCAAAACGGGGAATCCAACACCATCAGTCCACCGTCAGGTTTTCTGTTCCCGCTCAGCCCCTCGGGGCGGGCCTCCATCCTTTCCTCCCCGCCCTGGCACTACTCCGGAGAGATCCTGGGCGTCGAGTACCGCACCGATCCCGAGAGAGTCCGCGAACTGCTTCCCTCCCCCCTGGAACCCGCTCACGAGGACCCGGGCGCGGTGGCGCTGATCTGGGCCGACTGGCAGTCGTGTTCGGATTCGGGCGAGGAGTTCCTCGACCCGGTCCGCTCCCAGTACCGGGAGTGCTTCTTCGTGGTCAGGTGCCGCTACCGGGGCCGAATCTGGTCCCGCTGCGTGTATATCTGGGTGGACACCGATTTCTCCATGGTGCGGGGCCATCATCAGGGGTATCCCAAGCGCCTGGGGGCAATCCATATGACCCGGCCCATCCTGGTGGGCAAGGCAGGTCCCCGCCTCGAGGAGGGCGGGGTTCTCGGCGCCACCCTGTCGTCGCATGGAAGGCGACTGGCCGAGGGCCGCCTTACTCTCACCGAACCCTGCCATGACGCGGGATTCGTCAATGCCCTGCCCATGCTGCATACCCGCCGGCTTCCCGCCATCGAATCGGACGGGTCTCTCTCGGTGGAGGAGTTGGTAACCATGGGAGGCTACGACGTGGAGGTCGCCGACGGCTGGCAGGGACAACCGGAGTTGGCCCTCTTTTCCTCGCCCGCCGAGGAGCATCACCGGCTCGAACCCCGCGAGATGATCACCGGATACTGGAGACGGGTGGGAATGTCCTGGAACGGCGGAACCACCCTTGACCGCTCGCCGCCACCTGTCACATGAAGGAGACTAGAAAATGCTGCAACCGGTGAAGGATCGTCTGACAATCCGCCCGCTCACCTCCCGGGACCGATCCCAGGCGCTGGAGGTCATCAATGTGGCCGCCGGTTGGTACCGGGAGTTTCTCTCGGCGGAGGAACTCCATGATCCCGAGATGGATGAGGCCGGATGGGATGCGGAAGCCCTTCGCATGACGTGGTGGGGCGCTTTCGCAGAGGGTGTTCTGGTGGGGGTGATGGGCAGCGAACCGATGGGAGAGGTGGCTCTGCTGCGGCACGCCTACATCCTGCCCCGCTACCAGCGCCAGGGAGTGGCGTCGGCGTTGCGCATCCACATAGAAGCCCGGCTGGCGGGCATACACCGAGTCATCGTGGGCACCTACGCCGCCAACTACAAGGCCAGAGGGGTCCTTGAGAAGGCCGGATACCTCCTTTCGGAGGACTCGGAAACGGTTCTCAGGACCTTCTTCGACATCCCCGAGGACCGCCTCATGACCTCGGTCACCTACGAGAAGAACCTCCGGAGGTAAACCCGGCCCCGGCAGCCACCCGAGCGCTGACGAGGACACCACCCGCTTCTGGCTCCACCGCAATCCACCCTCGCGGGCCCACCCTTCTGAGGTGCTGGCTAGTAACTCGTCATTCAGCTTGAACCAGGATGCAATTTGCTAATCTCAAGGAAAGAGCCGTTCACAGAGGATGGGTACCCAGGGCGAGACGAGAGCGGGTTCGCGTCCGGGGTGCGAGCCACCGCCACCAAGGACAAGGACGATGTCAACCCGAGAACCCGGAATAGGAGACTTCACCGATGTCGACCCGGCTTAACGACCTGGGAACCGCACCGTTGCCTTCGCCGTTTCCCGAGGGCTGGTTCTTTGTGGCAAGCCGCCGGGAGGTGCTGAAGGCGGGTCTCATCAAAAAGACCTGGATGGGAGTGGACATCGTCGTGTGGTGTGACGAGAGCGGACGCATCTGCGTGGCCGAGGCCATATGCCCACATCTCGGCGCCGACCTGGGTCCGGAGGCGGGAGGCCGGGTATGCAACGGTCGGCTCGTCTGCCCCTTCCATGGCTTCGAGTTCGAGACGACCGGCGAGTGTGTTGCCACGCCCTACGCCAAACCGCCCAAGTCGGCCTGGCTGCGGGTCTTCGAGACACGGCAGGTTGCGGACCTGGTCTTCGCCTGGTGGGGGATCGACGGGCGGGCGCCACAGTGGCGCCTCCCGGCCGAGGCGCCGGACCAGACCGGATGGAGCAGAATGGAGATAAGCACCCTCCGGTTCCCCGGGCATCCCCAGGAGACGACGGAGAACTCCGTGGATCTCGGCCATCTGCGTTACGTCCACGGTTACGACAGCGTGGACCGCCCGGAGCGGGCATCGGTTGACGGGCCGCTTCTGAAGAGTCGCTTCAGTTTCAGGAGAACCCAGAAGATAGCCGGGATATTCAACGTGACCATGGATGTCTCCGCCGACACGAGCATCTACGGCCTGGGATACTCCTTCGTTGAAATCCGCGAGAACTCCATCGGAATGGACCTGCGTCTATGGGTCCTGGCCGCCCCCGTGGACGGCGCCCTCATCGACCTTTCGCTGGCCTCGCAGGTGCGAGAGATCCGTAAACCGAAGCGGTGGGTCGCCGGACTGGGGTTCCTTCCGGTGGCCCTGCGCGCCCGGACCATGAACAAGTTCATAGCGGCGTTCCAGCGACACGACGTTCGACAGGACCTGATCATCTGGAGAAACAAGAATTACCTGCCCCGCCCGCGCCTGTGTCGTTCCGACGGCGAGGTAATGACCTATCGGCGGTACTGTGCCCAGTTCTATCCCCAGACATCCGACGCGCCCTCCCCGGGCCAGGTCGGACGCGGCGGCCCCGCACAATGAGGGCCGGAGTTGCCTGCAGGTCTCTGGAACTCGTTCCCCTACGGTCCCCCGGTCGGGATTGCCGGAGGACCGACGGCGGGAAGGTAATAGATAGTCTCTTTCAAGTAATTCCGAGCCAAGCTGGCCTTCTGCGACCTCAGGAGTCCGCTTGCCCCGATGAGACACAACGATCACAGATTGAGAGGCGGACCCCCTGGACTGTGGCGCCTGACCAGTGCGATGGCCAAAGGTCACTCCTCCAAGGTGGCAGGATGGAAAGGTAGGACATGAAAAAGACACTCGGCTGGCTGCGCACACAGGTAACCCTCCGTCCGTGGTTCACTATCGCTGTCCTTCTCATAGTCACGGTTGCCCTGGGCGCAGGCTCGTCCCAGCGCGCCGAGCCCCCGGAGACCAGTGAGACCCTGCCCCAGGGGAGTGAAGTCGCCATCGCCCTGGCCGAGATTCAGGAACTCTTCAGTGAATCCGGGGAGGCAAACGTGGCCACCCTGCTCTTCCGCGGGCAGGCCATGACGCCCGAGGGACTCTCGCAGATGGACAGCCTGGTTAACAGGGTCCTCGCCGAACCCGGTGTGGCGGAGCTGCTGGTGCCTCCCGACCCCGTCTTCGCCCCGTCATTGCTGGTGAAGGCCGTACTCGGTATTGACAGCTTGGATTCGGTCACCCAGGCTGAAATCGACTCCATCCGCGCTGTCCCCGGCGTGGGAGAGGCCCTCGACATCGTCACCGGTACCGACACCGACGGCACACCGGTCGCCATCGCCAGCTTCAACCTCCAGAACACCGGTGACGAGCGGATAGAGAGCGTCGAACGGAGAATAAATGAACTCGCCGTAGCCGCCGAGGGCCCCCTGGAGGTGAGCAGTGTCTCGCCGGTGGTGATCGAGGACGAGTACAAGAGAGCCACTGAAGAGGGACTGGCGGGGTTGGTGGGGGTGGCATTCCTGCTGATCGCGGCGCTGCTTTTGCTCTTCATGCGCTCGCTCTCGGATCTGTTGCTCACGCTGGGAGGACTCCTGGTGTCGATCATCTGGATCGTTGGCGCCGAGGGATGGCTCGGACCGAACGCGCTTGGTGTTGTCGGCCCCCCCAACTCCCTCACGACAATGGTGCCGATCATCTTGATCGGCCTAACAGTGGACTATGCCATCCAGATCGTCTCGCACTACCGCGAGCAGCGCCTCGCCGGCCACGGAGTGGCGGGGGCGGTCCAGACCGGGCTACGTCATGTCAGCATGCCGCTGACCCTGGCTGCCGCCACCACCATTGTCAGCCTCCTGGTGAGCCTTTTCTCCCCGATCGGGATAGTCAACGACTTCGGAGTCATCGCCGGAATGGGGGTCGGCATGAGCCTGATGGTGATGATGACGATGATTCCGGCGGGACGGACCATTATCGACCGGAGGAAGGAGAGGCGGGGCAAACTGAAAGAGGCCCGGCCAATCTCGACCGCTTTGCCAGGTGTCGGCCGGGTGGCGGCAGCGCTGGGTAGGGGAGTTACCCGCAGGCCCACGCCGTACATCGTCGGCGTGATCGCGGTGACGGTTGCGCTCGGATTCGCGGCCACTGATCTCGAGTCTGAATTCGACATCCGGGACATCCTTCCCAGGGGTGGGGGCGTGTTGGAGAATATGAACACGCTTGAAGCGGCTGTCGGCGGCTCGACCGAAATGTACAGCGTGCTGTTGAAGGCCGAGGCCACGGAAACCCGCACTCTTTTGAACCTCAACGACCTCACCGACGCCTTCATGGACGAGTCCCTGCGCCCGGGTGCGGCGGCAGGACCCATCCAGGCATCGTATGACTTGCTCATTGAGGACTGGACCACAGACAGTGGGCAGCCCGGGGACAAATACGACCCGGACCTGGCTGCTCTGCTCCAAGAGGCCACAGCCGGACTCGAGTTGGATGCCCAACTGATGCAGGAGTTGCTCGACAGGATCGAGGCGATGGATCCCACCATGGGACGTTTCCTGGTCAACAATCCGGATGGCGTGGATGCCATGTTGTTGCAGTTCCCGGCCTATTCGGGCGCCACTTCGCAGGCGAGGCACACCCAGGACGATCTCGAGGCTCTCTGGTTGGGTGATGATGATGCCCTCACGGCGACTTCCGGCACCATCATCTCATTCACGGTCACCGATGCCATCACGGCGCAGCAGTCGGAGGCTATCAGCACCACCGTGGCAGTGGCCCTGACCGTCCTCGCTCTGTTCTTCTGGGTGACGGTGCGCCAACCGGCACTGGGATTCGTGGCAGTATTCCCGATAGTGCTGGTGCTCATCTCGGTGCTGGGTACCATGGCGCTGCTGGGGATCCCCTACGGGCTCATAACCTCCATAATCACGGCGCTGTCGATCGGCATCGGGGTCGACTACACCATCCATGTGATCCACCGTTATCGCGAGGAATACTCACTGGCCCGAAACCCCGAACAAGCCGCCATCAAGACGCTCTCCATCACGGGTTCGGCGCTGCTGGGTTCAGCCTTGACCACGGCGCTCGGGCTGGGGGTGTTGGTGTTCTCGCCCCTGGCTGCCTCCCAGCAGTTCGCCATCACTGCCGCCATCACCATCGCGTATTCGCTGATAGTCTCGATCGTGTTGGTGCCACCGGCCATGACAGTCTGGGGCGCCTACCAGAATGTGAAACTGCGTTCGAAGATGCAGCGCTGGGAGACAGAACTCGATGAACTCGACGAAGCGCTCGAAGCAGTTTACCAGCGTTACGAGTAGGTACAAACTCCCTTCTCGGGGCGTGCTGTAGTTGGGCAACCGCCCGAGTTGCACCCTGGGAGGGGACGGGAACTGATCGGGCCACCGGCCCGCCAGACGCCAGGACCGGTCAGTCTGGCAGTTCGTGCCTCTGTTCGGCGATGTGGAACATCAGCTTCTTGTTCGGCTTCATCGACGGCAGCGGGCTGAATTTGAGCCTGTAGTTGGCGGGCGCCACCTGCACCGTGAAGTAATGGGCGACCATGAGCAGATTGACCGACAACTGCAACACCATCCACCGGGCGCCCAGACATTTGTGGGTGCCGAGCCCGTAGGGAGCGTATCCGGGACCGTGATGCTCAAGTCGTGGAGCCAGGTAGCGGTCGATGTCGAATTTGAACGGGTCGGGAAAGACATCCTCCATGTAGTGAGGGGCTGTCTGTGCGATGTACACCTGCGATCCCACCGGTAACTCGTAGTCTTCCACCGAACACGAATTCATCACGGTCCTCAGGGACATCGGGACGATGGGATAGATACGAAGGCTCTCCATGATCAGGCGATGCGTGACATCGATGTTGGACGGTGTGAAGTCCTTCCCGTCAGGGTCACCGTCGGCAAAGAGCGCGTCGGCCTCATCCTGGATCCTGGCATGGAGTTCCGGTTGCGACACCATGGCGTACAACGCAAAGCTGAAAGCGTCACCAAAGTACACGCTGGCAATGAGCGCCGCTGAAAGAGCGAACCGCAGATTCGACTCCGGCACGAACTGCGGGTCGCTGGCGTGCAGGCTCAGAATGTCATCTGCCAGGTCCCGCGGGGTTCCAGCCCGCTGCGCGGGCGTGTGCACGCTCTGTACCCGTTCGATCAGCCTCTCCACCGCCTTGGCGCGGCGCCTCATGCCCGGTGTCTTCAACATGAACTTGGGCAGGATCTTCAAGATATGGGTATTGAGAGCCCGTTCCTTGTATACCATCAGGTCATCGATGATGTCCTGGGAGTCAACGCTTACGAAAAGGGGTGAGATCTGGGCGTTTGCCATGCGCCGGCACATGGTGGTCGCCTGATAGGTGTCCCCCACCGTCCACTTCTCCATGTAGCCTCGCGCATGACCGTAGAGGTCCTCAAGCCGACCTGCCAGCCTCCGGCGGGAATAGGCCGGCGCCAGGGCCTTGCGTAGTCGGAAGTGATCGGCGCCGTCCAGGGAGGGCAGTACCCCATTGGCGCCATAGACCTTCTCGAAGTCGGTGAAGTAGTCCTTGGCTCGCAGGTACATACGCCCCCGGCTGTTCACCCAGTGGTTCGTCTCGGGCGCCGCCAGGAAGATCATGGGCTTGGCAAGGGGAGGCCGGAGTTCGAACACCGGTCCGTACTGCTTTGCGAGATCCGCAAAGACAGCGGGAACATTACCGGTCCGAATGTGGCGGTTGAACAGTAGCTTCCGCAGGGGCACGACCGGAATCTTCTTGGTAAGGGCAGAACGCCGCCCCAGTGGGCCGGCTACGTGGTGGGAAACTGCGGCGGCGATGGACCGGCCCAACAAATCCATGTTGCAGATGAACTCGATGCGTTGCTCGGCGCGCTCATCCAACTGGAACATGAAGCGAAAGACATCACAGGTGTTGATGAGACAGATGATGATGA